>NZ_JAQPCH010000019.1:0-7116 GCF_028464205.1 Maribacter sp. PR66 | reverse complement strand
CTGTATACGCGTACCTATTGGCCTGGAAAAGCCCCGTTGAGGAAGCTTCTAAAGGTTCGTTTCATGGTTTGGATATTCCCTTGGCGTTCAATACCGTTGATCTTAGGGCAGACTGGACGGGCAATGGTGAAGATGCTTGGGAGCTCTCTGACAAGATGAGTTCTGCTTGGATCAATTTCGTAAAAAAGGCAGATCCCAATGTGGAAGGCGTACTTCCCGAATGGGAGCCATACACCGAAGAAAATGGAGCTACAATGTATTTTGACACGGAATGCCGAATTGTACACAACCATGATCGGGCATTGATGAATTTCATCCAACCTTTGGATTAGTGTTACAAGACATTTTACCATTTTAGGATAACTTTGAAAAATAAACAATACAGTAGAGGGGCCATTAACAAAGGCCCTTTTTTCATTTAGGGGTAAACTAGCAAGGTCGATAGTTCCCATGGTATGTTTCCTAGGGTTTAGCTTTCTTATCATTAACTATGATCTCGCATATTTATGTGATGATGTCGAATGCGCCTGCGGCGTACTTTTGTCGCATTGCTGGCGCAATACCCGCGCCAAAAGCTAGTCGACATCATTACTTCGATAAACTCAGCACAAGCTCTGCGCCATGCCAAATCGAGCTTGCGAGATTCATGAACTCAGCTAGCAAAGAATAAAAAACAGTGAACTAAATTACCATGGCGGTAGGATAAGGGACCTCTTTGCCAAAAACGCCGCTACGGCTGAACAACCCAACATATCAGGACGCCATA
This sequence comes from Maribacter sp. PR66, assembly GCF_028464205.1. NCBI lineage: Bacteria > Pseudomonadati > Bacteroidota > Flavobacteriia > Flavobacteriales > Flavobacteriaceae > Maribacter > Maribacter sp. PR66. The sequence continues at coordinate 6,350 of NZ_JAQPCH010000019.1, read as the reverse complement.
CGTAATCTGGCCGGCCAATTTTATTCCCAATACCGCAAGTGAATTTGCTATATTTCCATATAATTCGCCGGACTAGGCATAGCGCGGCGTTAGATATTAGCTTTTTACTATTGACACTGGTCACCTTATTACCAGAAATCACCTTGTTTTTACCTCGGTTAATCTTGGGCGATTGATATATTAAAAAACTGATACGTTTTCCGTACATGGGTCTGCCAATATTCCCATTGGTGCCCTCCCGGAAATTCTTCGTAAATATGCGGAAAATTTAGGTCTTGTAGTTGTTGGGTCAGTAATCTGTTGCCCGCTATCAACTCGTCCCCGACACCACAATCAAAACGTAGTAGCGACATTTTAGTTTGATGAGCTTTTATTAAATCGATTACGTCGGGCGTCTTCGCTGCTTGAGTGTAGTCGGTTAAGGGTTCTTCTACAAACAGCGCCATTTCCTCTAAGCGCGTAATAGCACTATGCGCAGAAATAGCACAAAATTTCTCTGGATATTGACTACCTAACCACAAGGCACCATAACCACCCATGGACAAACCACCAATACACAATTTACTTTTTGAACTTGCTTCTGGAATATTTTCTTTTATGGCCAAGGGTACGTCTTCTACAATCCAACGTGCAAAATCTTTCTGATGATGTGGAAAATAGGCGGAGCCATCGCCCCATAACCCATCAGAAGGCATAGCAACAATAGCTGGTTTTATCTGTTTGCGCTGCATAAGTTCCGATGCAGTTTTGTGTGCACCACCTTTTAATGCCCAAACCCATGCACTTCCATAAACGCCGTGCAGTAAAATGTAAATGGGTAAATCCGTTAATGGTTGTTCGGTTTTTGGCACATACAAACAGATATCTCCCCTACCCTTTAAATTTGGTGTTTTTACGGTTAAAAAACGCAATCCATCAAACTCGTAGGGAGCATCAGACAATTCTATTGTTCTAAAGGAACCTTGCATTACTATTTCGTATTAATCAAAAACAACTACTCCTTTGGCATTCTTTCCTTTCAACATATCGGCAAAAGCGGCTTCCAATTGGTCTAGCTTGTATTCTTTGGTTATCATTTGGTCTAGGAGCAAATCGCCCTTTTTATACAAACCCATCAACTTAGGAAAATCTATTTGTGGTCTACATTTTCCGTACAAGGGATTCATGTAAATCTTATCCCACTCAAACAGACGCATGTCTATAGTAATTTCTTCTTCTATACCACTTACTTGTACTGCTGTACCGGCATTCCTAACCATAGCCAATGGTGCTGCACCTAAAGCGGGAATCGCAGTACACTCAAACGCATAATCTGCTAACCTACCTCCTAATAATTTTTCTACTTCCTTAGCTGCTTTGTTTAAGCCTATATCATCTTTGTCTGCTAAGATTATGTCCGTTGCGCCAAACTGCTTGGCTAATTCTAATTTATTTGGATTGATGTCTATAGCGATAATCCTATGAGCGCCAGAAATGGCACATGCATTAATTGCATTTAGGCCTACTCCGCCACAGCCTAGAACCACTGAAGTACTGCCTGCGACCAATTCTGCTGCATTTACTACCGAGCCGTAGCCCGTCATTACACCACAACTAACAATAGCTGCTGCCGAAAAATTTAAGTTTTCTTCCGATACTTTTACCAATGCCGATACCTTTACCAATGCATATTCACTCAAAGTTCCTAAGTTAAAAGAACGCTCTATGGCCTTTCCTTGCCATTGCGTCCCTTCTAAATGGGCGTGGCCTGGGGTATGACCGTTACCTCCTGCCGCCACAGGAGAATTGTTTTCGCAAATATGCTGATTGCCTTCTTGGCATTGAAAACAATGCATACAAGGCGTAGCCCAATTCAGAATAACTTGGTCTCCCTCCGCAAAATCTTTTACCGCAGCACCTACGGTTTCTACAACTCCTGCTCCCTCATGCCCCATAACAATAGGTTTTCCCCAAGTGAGCGAATCATAGTCGGTATGGCATAGCCCCGCTGCTTTAATTTTCACCAAAACTTCATCTGCTTTTGGTTCCGCTACGGTTACCGTATCTATAATAAATTTACCATCGCCAGTGGCAACAGCAGTTTTAGCTTTAATCGACATTCGTTCTATATTTTATTAGGGTATTCGGCTTAAAAGGAATGCTAGCATCCGCTAATTTTTCCTTGTCTACCAATGTGTTGTTTTTAATAAATTTTGTTCCCAGCACAAAGGCTTTCCCATTGTTTACAGCATCTACCGCCAGTAAGGCATCATCTTTAAAATACCAAATAGAAAAACAGTCTTCTTTATCGTCCTCTTTTCTAACTACTAAGTCTGTATAGCCATGAGACAAGCCTACCATTTGTAGTTTAATATGATATTGGTCTGACCAAAACCAAGGCAACGCGTTATAATTGGTAGGTATACCTAAGATGTTTGCCGCAACAGCTCTAGCTTGGTCTACCGCATTTTGCACACTCTCCAAACGCATCCATTTTTGGTATCTAGGATGGTAAAACTGCGCCACATCCCCAATTGCATAAACATTTGCTACAGAAGTTTGTAGTTGTTCATTTACCTTAATGCCATTTTCTAGCGTTGTTCCCAGTTTTTCTGCTAGGACGCTGTTGGGCCTAACCCCCACGCCTACTAAAACCAAGTCTGCCGGATAAGTAACACCATCCGTACCCGTTACGGTAGTGCCATCTTTGGTCTGAAGTATGTCTTGCGCAGAAACACCTGTTTTTATGGTTACGCCCTTGGCAGTGTGTAGTTCCTGAAAAAAATGAGCTAATGCCGCTGGGGCTACACGGGCTAACAAACGTTCTTCGCGTTCCAGTACCGTAACCTTGCCGCTCATCTTTTGTAAAGAAGCGGCCGTTTCTAAACCAATATATCCTCCACCGATTACGACGATATTTTTGTCCTTGGCATTTTTAAAACCAGCTTGTATGGCCAAAGCATCTTTAGCACTACGTAAAACATGAACGCCAGAACAAGTGTCTATACCCGGTATTGGCGGTACAAAGGCCGATGCTCCTGTAGCTAGAACCAAAGCATCGTACTTTACGCTAGTGCCATTACTGAGTGCCAAGGTCTTGGAGGTAGCATCTGCGGCTGTTACGGTTACGCCTTGTGCTAGGGTAATGTTTTCTTCCTCGTATCGCTCTGCAGCAAATAAAGGGTTAAAATCGCCCCCATCCGTTAACGACAAATACGCCTTGGACAATGGCGGTCTATGGTAAGGCAAGTTTTCATCAGCATCAATTAAAACAATAGCCCCTTCCCAACCCTGTTTGCGCAACTCCATAGCGCAGTTGGCCCCAGCATGGCTAGCACCTACAATTGCACAGGTCTTATTTTTGGTCTGCAGCTCCATTTAGTTGGCCACCGCTACTGTGATACCGTCAACGGCATCTGTAACCGGAATCTGGCAGCACAAACGGCTGTACTCATTAACATTATCATCAAACTCTAACATATCCGCTTCAATTTCAGAAGGCGCTCCTAGCTTTTCATAATAAGCAGGAGCAACGTGTACATGGCAAGTGGCGCAAGAGCAAACACCCCCACAATCGCCATCAATACCCGGTACCTTATTCTTTACCGCGAGTTCCATTAAACTTCCGGAGGTTGCCTCATATACCAAACTTTCACCTGCTTTAGTGATGTATGTAATTTTTGCCATTATTTTATTGGATTTAATTCAATTTCTAAACTATCAAAACCGACTTTGCGTTGGTGTTCGCCCCAGTCTTCTATATTTTCTACCGCCTTGACCACGGTAAGCTTCGCTACTTTCTGTGTAAATACCCGTAAAAACACCTTCATTAATTGTCTGGCGTGGGTAGCTCCCAAACACTTATGGGTACCAAAACCAAAGGCCACATGCGGATTCATCTTACGGTCTAGGACTACCGCATTTGGGTTTTCAAAAATGGCTTCGTCCCTATTGGCAGAAGCCCAACATAGACTTACACGGGTATCTTCCTTGGCCACATGGCCACTTACTTCTTTCTCTTGAGCCACCACGCGCCCCATGTGTGTTAAGGGCGAAAAATATCGTACTAATTCCTCTATGGCCGTATTCAACAACTCTGGATTGTCTCTCAACTCTGTAATGGCTTCTGGATGTTCTGCCAAATACGCCAAGGTATTGGTAAGGTAGTTGATGATGGTGTCTCTACCACCAGCAAAAGTGAGGATGAGCACTCCTTTTACTTCTTCCTTAGTCATCTTTCTACCTTGGTATTCTGATTGTAACAGCACACCATACAAGCTGTCATCAGGATTGGCAATTAACTTATCTATTTCCGCATCTATATAATCGTACAAAATGGCAGCTTTATCCCCATCCAAGTCGCTATCCTCACTACGAAAAACGTGAGTTCCCCAAGAAATCCAAGTTTCGGCCTCCTTCATCGGAATATTCAACAACAAGGTTAAAGCTCTGGATTGTATGGGTAAAGACAGTTCTGCAATGGCTTCTATCCTACCCTTTACCAATACACGGTCTAGCTCCGCAGCAATTATTGCCTCTAAACCAGCCTCATATGCAGCATCTAAGGGTCTTTTAAACCAATCTTCTACCAAGGCCCTATATTCCGTATGTTCTGGTGGGTCTACCTCAAAAGGAATTTGGCGGGTATCTCTAATGTTTACTTCTGAAGGTACTACAATACGCCCCGGTTGTGCACCAGAAATAAAGGATTTGTAGTCATGGGCCGATTTTCTAACATCTTTAAACCGAAGCAACATGGCTACTGAGTCGTTTTGATCATTAAACGGACATACGCCTTTAGTCGCTCTGGTGTCCTTAAACGCATCTGGAAAATCGCTCACTCCCATTTTTACTAGAATTAATTGCTATATTATTGTTTTATCTTGTTTTCTATTACCATATTGATAATAGAACACAACAGATAATCACAAAAATCTAAATAAAAACAACTGCTTAAGTAGCGTATTTACGCATATTACTAATCTATTCTGTCTATCTTTAACTAAATAAGATATTTTTACCAACACAATAGAAAACATTTTTTGATTGAAACCGCAGTTAGAAGCCATACCATTTACGGAAAATAGTAACATCCTTGCCTATGCTTATGAAGGGGCTCACTTTGATGCTCCATGGCATATACATCCGCAATGTGAGCTTACCTACATAACCTCTAGCGAAGGCACTAAATTTATAGGAGACCATGTAAGCAACTATGTACCAGGAGAATTGGTGTTACTGAATGCTAATTTACCGCACTGTTGGAAAAATCATGCGCAAGAAAAGGTAAGCAGTGCCTCTATAGTAGTGCAATGGAACCAAGAGATTATTACGGCCATACCAGAAATGCAAGCAATTAAAGATTTGCTGCAAGCTGCAAGTCATGGGCTTATATTTTCTACTAGAAGTACGGTTAAAATATTACCGTTAATAAAAACCTTGCCACAATTAACCGGAACAGCGCAATACTTACAGTTATTACAGGTGTTAGCACAGTTAAGTACCTTACCCTACAGAAAATTATCTACCGCAAAATTTACCAAAGAAATGCCTTGGGAACACAATAACCGCATGGCAAAGGTGCACGATTTTGTTGCTGCCAATTACCACACCCAAATACAGCTTATAGCTATGGCTAAACTTGTGAATTTATCTGAGCAGGCCTTTTCTAGATTCTTTAAAAAGATGATGGGACGTTCTTTTTTTACGTACCTAAATGAATACCGAATAAATTTAGCGGCTAAGATGCTGGTAGACACGGATTATATGGTAGCGGATATTGCCTATAAGTGCGGTTACGAAACCTTACCCTTTTTCTTTAAAAAGTTTAAAGCACAATACGGTACTACGCCTACAGTGTACAGAAAGGAGCATGGATCCCCATGGCATCAGTCTTTTGGACCATGCCTAAGCAGGTGAACGAATGAAAGATAAAATGACCCCTGACCAAATTGAGAATTTAGAAAAAACCATAGACTATCTCAGAAATTTAGGAGATGCCTGGGGTGATTCCTACATAGAAGTTACTCCTGAGGAGCAACAAAAATACATTGGCGATTATAAATCCGGGGGTGGTGGAAAAGTAGGTACCTTAATGTGTATGCCTGCGGCGAAAGGCTCATTCAACAAGGCGATTATACAAAGCGGTACCTTGATAAATTCAATGACCCAAGAGAAGTCACAGAAACTGGCGGCAACCGTGCTTGAGAAATTAAACCTTACCCCGGAAGACGTTAAAAAGCTGGACACCATTCCGTATCATAATCTTGTGAAAGCAGGAAATGAGGCCGTAGCCGAAATTTCGGGCCCCAGAATTCCGGGTTCATCCGGAATGTTTGGTTTTGCACCCTCGGTAGATGGCGAGGTATTGC
>NZ_JAQPCH010000018.1:0-10543 GCF_028464205.1 Maribacter sp. PR66 | reverse complement strand
TAATGCGCAATATCAAACAAAACCTCTTTTTTGCAATGATTTATAACACGCTGGGTATCCCGATTGCAGCAGGACTACTGTACCCGTTTTTCGGAATACTCTTATCGCCAATGATTGCGGCTTTGGCAATGAGCTTCAGTTCGGTTTCGGTAATTGCTAACTCATTACGTCTAAAAAGTAAAAACATATAAACTAACTAATTGAATACTTATGAAATATAAAATTTTGATAATCCTATTGGTAGTTGCTGTCAGCGGATGTAAAAACGAAGGAAAGAACAATTCAGAAATAGAGACAGAACACAATCATACCCAAAGTGAACCTAAGTCTGATAATAAAAAAACTCTAAGTCCACATACATCGGCAATGGCGATGATAGGCGATGCACATATCCATATAGATTATTCGTCGCCAGGTGTAAGGGATAGAATTATTTTCGGTGGACTGTTGGCTTATGACCAAGTCTGGCAGGCTGGTGCCCATATGGCTACTTGGCTTGAAACAAATAAGGATTTAGAAATTGACGGTAAAGAATTGAAAGCTGGGAAATATGGATTTTTTGTTATCCCGAATCAAAAAGAATGGACTGTCATTTTTAATAGGAATTGGAACCAACACGGTAAGGATGACTATACTGAAAAAGATGATGTATTACGGTTTAAAGTGACACCTAAAACTTCTGAAGAAATCAAGGAACATTTAGAGTATAAAGTAGATAAAACAACTGAGACTTCCGGAACAATCTCAATGAGTTGGGAAAAAGTCACTATTGAATTCCCTTTCGAAATAAAATAATATGGTCAACAGAAAAACAGCGAAATGGATTAGAAAAGCGCACCGCTATTTGGGTATTTTTTTAGGTATTCAGTTTTTGATGTGGACGATTAGCGGGATGTATTTCAGCTGGACGGACATTGACGAGATACACGGTGACCATTTTAAGAAATCGGCACCTGTGAGGACCTCTTTTAATGATTTGCTCGGCACAACCCAACTGGCTACAAAAGAATTCGTACAATCTTTGGAACTACTGGAAATAGCAAATGAACCTTATTATTGGATTAATGAAGCACAGCTTTATAATGCCAGAACGGGACAAAGGAAAAATGGAATTTCTAAAGAAGAGGCACAACAAGTTGCAAATAGGTATATGTTGGGCAATTTGGATATGGCACAAATTCAATTAGTCGATTCTGTTGGGCCACATCACGAATATCGCGGTCGCCCACTTCCAGCTTATGAAATCTCGTATGAGACACCACAAAATTTAAAAGCCTATGTGGCGGTTGAAAATGGCGCTTTTCAAACGGTGAGACACAGGGATTGGCGCTGGTTTGATTTTCTTTGGATGACCCATACAATGGATTATCAGGGAAGGGATAATTTCAACACGTTGTTGTTAAGGGCATTTTCACTTTTGGGATTGATAACCGTATTGAGTGGTTTCGTTTTGTGGTATATCAGTTCCCCATCAATCAGAAAACTAAAAAAGAAGATTAAATAATTAATAACAAAAAAACCAAAAAATATGAATTCAAACGAACACACAAATTCAGGAAAATCAAAAAATCACTACACACGTTTTGTAGCAATGCTCGCCTGCTCTTTTGTAGCAATGTATATTACGATGTATTTAAATACGTATGAATGGGACCACGTTTGGTTTAGCTTAACGAGATTTTATATGGTCTGTCTTGGCATAGCTGCAATGGCCATCATTATGTTTGTAGCAATGCGTGGAATGTATCAAAATAAAAAAAAGAATATCGCCATAGTCTTGGGAAGTATCGTTCTCTTTGTAGGTGCATTGGGACTTGTACGTGACCAAAAATCCACCGTAGGCGATGTACTTTGGATGAAAGCAATGATACCACACCATTCCATTGCAATTCTAACAAGTGAACGGGCAGATATTGAAGACCCAGAAGTTAAGAAACTGGCTGAAGAAATCATTAAAGCACAACGCAGGGAAATTGCCGAAATGAAAGCAATGATTGAACGTTTAGAAAACGAAAAGTAAAATTATGAACAAGAACATTTTATATATAGCAATAGCCGTTATAGTAGGTTTGGGCACAGGCTGGCTCATTTTTGGAAATAGCTCAGGCGATGCTGCAAATAAGGATATGTCTGAAATGTCAGACCACGAGTACTCTGGCGAGAGTGCAGACCAGATGTGGACGTGCTCTATGCACCCACAGATTATGCAACCCGAAGCTGGCGATTGTCCAATATGCGGGATGGACTTAATCCCTGCGGAAGCTGGTGCTGAAGGTCTTGCTGCAAACGAGATAAAAATGACTGAAAACGCAATGGCGTTGGCAAATATCCAAACTACTATTGTGGGTAATGCAGAAACAAGCGATGATGATGGGATGATATCCCTTTCGGGAAAAATAGCGGCAAACGAAGAAAACAATACCGTACAATCCAGCTATTTTAAAGGAAGGATAGAACGACTCAACGTTAATTATGAAGGACAGCAAGTAAACCTTGGTCAGCTACTCGCAACCATTTACGCACCAGACCTTGTAGCGGCACAACAGGAATTGATTACCGCAGCATCGCTCAAAGCATCACAACCTGCTTTATATAAAGCCGTTCGCAACAAGCTCAAAAACTGGAAACTTTCAGACACTCAAATCAATGCCATAGAAGAAAGTGGAACGGTGCGAGAAAACTTTCCAATTTATGCAACGGTTTCCGGAACGGTTTCAGAAGTTATGGCAGCGCAGGGCGATTACGTTAATCAAGGGGAACCTATTGTAAAGTTGAGCAACCTTAATTCTGTCTGGGCAGAATTTGATGCATATGAAAATCAGATAGCACAGTTCAATGTTGGGCAAAAAATCAACATCACTACTAATGCTTATCCCAATAAGGAATTTGAAGGCACTATTTCTTTTATTGATCCTGTTTTAAACAATACCACACGAACGGTAACAGTACGTGCGACTCTGCAAAATAGAGATGACCTATTTAAGCCAGGAATGTTTGTGACGGGCAAAGTCAAAGGCGCAACACAAACTATGGAAAATACACTTTCCGTACCTGCAAGTGCTGTACTATGGACGGGCGAGCGCTCATTGGTATATGTTAAAACCAATCCTAACGAGCCTGTTTTTGAAATGCGCGAAGTGACCTTGGGCAATCGCTCTGGCGAAACTTACCAAGTCTCAGCTGGACTAAACAATGGCGATGAAATTGTTACCAATGGAACGTTCACGGTAGATGCAGCTGCTCAATTGCAGGGTAAGAAATCGATGATGAATCAGCAGATGATGCAGGATGAATCAGCTATGATGGGCGATATGGAAATGAGTTTCAACAATTCGTTTAGTTCTGATTTCAATGAAGCATTACCGTCGTATCTCAAAATGAAAGATGCATTGGTAGAAAGCGATGCTGGTCAGGTTTCCACTTTCGCGAAAGCGACGTCAGAAAAATTAAAAACAATATCGACGGAAGATTTAGGTAAGATGGAAAAACAACACCTAACCAAAAGTATTGAGATGCTGGATGCCATTGCAAACAATGATAATCTGGAAAACCAGCGCGCTCACTTCGTCATTCTAAACGAGAATATCGTGCCTATTGCAATGAGCATAGAAAACTCGACAAATTATTACATTCAGAAATGCCCTATGGCAAATAACAATAAAGGTGCGGTATGGTTAAGTATGGAAGAAGAAATAAGAAATCCATACTATGGCGATGCAATGTTGACTTGCGGAAGTGTGATTGATTAGTTGTAAAAATCATTTGCAACACAGTTGCACCGAAAAATTTTTATCTTTGCATCGTGAAAGTTATAACAATCATACTATCGTTTTATTTCTTAGCACTCAATGTGGTGCCTTGTAGCGATATGAATGATAGTGAAAATGATTCCCAAGTTGTTACAGTAATAGATATTGATGGCGACCACGACCAAGACTGTGAGTTATGCTCGCCTTTCTGTCAATGCCATTGTTGCCACGTTCACACGATAAATTTCGGGCTTGCTGCGTTTCAACCGCTACAGCCTGCTATTCCACACGAATTCTTTGCCCATTTCGATAACCTTGGTAAAGATATTCCACATTCCCTTTTTCAGCCACCACAGGTATAATTCAGTTTTAATAGGATAACTATATCCTGTTTTGACGTGTCCATCTATTGGATTCGTCAACATTGTGCATTGCATTTTATTCAATGTGCTTAACAAGAATTTCAACTGAATTAACATCCTTATCTATGATTAACAAAATCATTGATTTTTCAATCAATAACAAATTTATAATCGGTCTGCTCACGCTGGCATTGATTGGTGCTGGCATATACAGTATGACCCAAGTACCCATTGATGCCGTACCCGATATTACCAATAATCAGGTACAGGTCATCACGCAATCGCCCAATCTGGGAACGGAAGATATTGAGCAATTTGTAACCTATCCCGTGGAAGTTGCAATGAGCAACCTGCCCAATGTAAAGGAAATCCGTTCGGTTTCCCGCTTCGGGCTTTCCGTAGTGACCGTCGTTTTTGACGATGATATGGGCACCTATCTACCGCGTCAACTTGTTTCTGAAAAACTAACAGAAGTACGTGAACAAATCCCAGAAGGTTTTGGACAGCCAAGTATGGGACCAATTTCAACAGGCTTGGGGGAAGTTTATCAGTACACCCTAAAGGTAGAACCTGATTTTCAGGACAAATATTCATTGTCCGATTTGCGTACAATGCAAGATTGGATTGTGCAACGGCAAATGGCAATGGTGCCCGGTGTTGTGGAAATAAACGCCATAGGCGGAAAAATAAAGCAATATGAGGTGGCCGTTGACCCTAACGAATTAAAGGCAATCGGCCTTACCATTACCGATGTGTTCGAAGCATTGGAAGCGAACAATAAAAATACAGGTGGTGCGTACATTGAGAAAAACCATCAAGCCAACTTCATACGTGGCGAAGGTTTGGTGCGAAGCCTTGATGATATTAAAAAAATCGTCATCAAAAATGAGAATGGTGTGCCCATTACCATAAGTGATGTTGCCGATGTAGGTTTTGGTTCTGCCGTGCGCTATGGGGCTTTGACGCAGGACGGCGAAGGGGAAGTCGTTGGTGGTCTTGTAATGATGCTCAAAGGGGCGAACTCAAACGAGGTTATTGTACGTGTGAAAGACCGTATGGCCGAAATACAGAAATCCCTTCCTGAAGGGGTCGTTATTCAGCCCTTATTGGATAGAAGTAAACTTATAAGTGAAACAACTGGCACGGTACGCAACAATCTTCTTGAAGGTGCGCTCATTGTAATTTTTGTACTTGTTTTCCTTTTAGGAAACTGGCGTGGTGGTCTTATAGTGGCTTCGACTATTCCTTTATCGCTATTGTTCGCTTTTATTCTTATGAATGTTTTTGATGTTTGGGCGAACTTGATGAGTTTAGGTGCTATCGATTTTGGCATCATCGTGGATGGGGCGGTGATTATCGTGGAAGCCAGCGTATTCTTAATGGGAAGCTACATCCTAAAAAAGAAGTCTTTAAACAAGGAAAAACGTGATGAGATAGCTGCAAATGCATCAAAAAAGATGATGAACGCTGCCTTTTTCGGGCAATTGATAATTCTAATTGTGTTCTTGCCCATACTGGCATTGGAAGGTATTGAGGGCAAAATGTTTAAACCAATGGCGCTCACATTCATTTTTGCAATGATAGGTGCTATGTTTCTTTGCCTGACATACGTTCCAATGATGTCTGCCTTATTCTTAAAACCACCCAAAAAAGAAAAAAAATCTTGGGGCGACCATTTCGTGCATTGGGTACAGCGGAAGTATGAACCACTTTTGGTCAAGACCTTAAACAAAGGGAAATGGATTGTGGGAATTGCCATCGCCATATTCGCCCTTACCGTTTTTATGTTTACAAGGATGGGTGGCGAATTCATTCCCCAACTGGATGAAGGCGATATTGCATTTCATACCATTCTTAAGCCTGGAAGTTCACTTAGCGAAACGATTGAGACCACTACAAAAGTAGAGCGCATCATAAAGGCCGAATTTCCGGAAGTTGAGAAAATTGTAAGCCGTATCGGTGTGGCCGAAGTGCCCACAGACCCGATGCCAATGGATTTCGCTGATGTATTTGTTATTCTAAAACCCCAAGACGAATGGGTGTCTGCCGATGATAAGGATGAACTTATTGATAAAATGAAGGAAGCGGTAAGTATTATCCCGGGCGTCAATTATGAGTTTACCCAACCTATCGAAATGCGCTTTAATGAACTGTTAGAGGGTATTCGAGAAGATGTTGCCATCAAAATTTATGGTGAGGATATCGATGTGCTTGCTGCAAAAGCGGATGAGATTACAAAAATCATTGCAGGTACTCAAGGTATAGGCGATATGAGGGCAGAAGCAACTTCTGGACTGCCCCAAATGACCATTAAATACAATCGTAACAAGCTGGCTCAGTATGGGGTGAGTGTTGACCAGCTGAATACAATGGTACAGTCCGCTTTTGCGGGCGGATATGCAGGGGTCATTTTTGAAGGCGAAAAGCGTTTTGACTTGGTCGTTAGACTCGATGAAGAAAACCGTACTGACATCAACGACATCAGAAATCTGTACATCAATTTGCCCAATGGCTCACAGATTCCGCTTCAAGAACTGGCTGCTATTGAATACACACCTGGTCCTATGCAAATCAGTCGGGACAATACCAACCGAAGAACCTACGTAGGTGTAAATGTGCGCGGACGTGATGTGGAATCCTTGGTCAACGAGATTAAGGATAAACTGGACGCAAATCTTGAATTACCACCAGGCTATTTTATTCGGTATGGTGGTGCATTTGAAAATCTCGAAAGAGCAAGCGAGCGATTACAGACTGTGGTCCCCATTGCTTTACTGCTCATTTTCATTTTGATTTATTTCGCATTAAAATCCTTTCCGCAAACCTTGATGATTTACTTGGCAATCCCGATGGCGACCATTGGCGGTGTATTCGCACTATGGCTTCGGGATATGCCTTTCAGTATTTCCGCAGGGGTCGGCTTTATCGTCCTCTTTGGTGTTGCCGTCCTGAACGGACTGGTAATGATTAGCGGCCTGAATGAGTTGAAGGAAGAAGGCGTGACCAATTTAAAAGACCGAATAATTGAAGGCACGAAGCGTAGAATACGTCCTATTATGCTTACTGCCTTTACCGATATTTTAGGATTTCTTCCGATGGCAATATCAGCTTCGGCAGGTGCTGAAGTGCAGCGACCCTTGGCAACTGTGGTTATAGGCGGATTGATTACTTCAACACTTTTGACGCTCTTTATTCTTCCCATCTTTTACCAATGGGTCGAGAAACGTTCGGAACGAAAGAAGAAATTCCATCCAAAATTCGTTACCGCAACGGCTGTGGTCTGTCTTCTATTTACATCCGCTTTCGCGAAAGCGCAACAAGTCCGACCGCAAGATTCTTTACCGGTTATTTCATTGGATAAAGCTGTAGAAATTTCCAAGGAAAACTATCCGTTATTGAAGACGAAACAGTTGGAAATTCAACGACAGAATGCACTTAAAGGTGTTGCTTATGATTTTGGAAAAACGCAAGTTTTTACGGGCGGCGAAGAAATTGCAGATGGTCAGGGTATTTATACTTTAGTTGGTGTCGGGCAACAAAATATCGACCTCTTGGGTATAGGTGCTAATAAGCGACTGCAAAAACAACGAATTGCTTTGGCCGAAACCGCTCTCGACCTGTCTGAATTGCAAGTGGAACAGGAAGTAAAAAAGGCGTGGTCGCAGGCATACCAACAGCGACAAAAATTTGAACTGTACCGCGAGCTGGATTCCATTTATTCACAGTTTGAAACGGCAATCCAACTCAACTTTGAGGTGGAAGCCATTTCAAGATTGGAATATTCATCGGCAAAAAACCAAGCGTTGCAAATCAGTAATAAATTGCAACAAGCAGAAAGCGATTATGCTATTGCGTTGCAAAAGCTAAATCTTTGGCTGGCAACAGACATTTTTTATTCTGTACCAGATGCATTTGAAGAAAGTGAGGTGGCTGTATTGGGATTGGATGCGGATTTAGAAAGACATCCCGAGCTGGAATTTTCGCAAAGGCGCATCGATGAAGCCGAAGCAAACTATAATGCCGCTCGTGCCGAGCTACTTCCTAAATTAAACCTGCAAGGTGGATTGCAACAGGTAAACGGCGATAGTGGATTTTACACCTATCAGGCAGGCATTTCAGTCCCGTTGTTTTCGGGCGCACAGCGTAGTCAGGCCAAGGCAGCAAAAATCGATAGCGAAATCGCAAGGACAAATGCAGATTTTATCCAACGCCAACTGCAATCTGAATTTAAGCAGGCTGTACAAGGCTACCAGAAGTGGAAAACATCTTGGCAGTTTTACAGGGATAAAGCTCTGCCACTTGCAGAAGAACAGCGTAAGGGCGCGTTACTCGCCTACAAGGAAGGTGCGGTGGATTATGCTTCATTCACACAGATTATACGTGATGCCATAAACACCGAAATGGATGCGCTCGATGCGCTTGACAATTATTTAGATGCCTTGTTTGAACTACAATACTTTCAAAACTAAAAAGATGAAAAAATTAAAATATTTACCGATTACCGCAATGCTTACGGCATTCACAATAATTAGTTGTGGCGAGTCAAAAACCGAAAGCGACCACGTTGATGCAACACATTCAGAAACAGAAGAAAATCACTCTGAAGAGGAAGATGAAATAGTTACACTTACTGCAAAACAGTATGATGCACTACAAATGAAAGTCGATACGCTTGCCCAGCGCAATATGAGTGGATATGTGGAAGCCAACGGACAACTGGAAGTTCCGCCACAAAATGAAGCGACCATCACTACGGTTGTTGGTACCAACGTAGTTTCCATCGAGGTCATCGAGGGCGATAAGGTCAATAAAGGTCAGACTGTGGCCTATTTGTCTCATCCCAATATCATACAGAAACAGACGGATTACCTCAATGCACATAGCAATAGTCAGTTTCTCAAAAAAGAATACGAACGCCAAAAAACTCTTTATGATGCAGGTGTGGGCAGCGGTGCCAATTTCCAAAAAGCAGAAGCGGAATATCAAGCTTCACGAAGTATGGTGAACGGTTTGGAAGCACAATTACAACAATTAAATGTTAGTGCATCAGGTGTGAGAAATGGCACTATTTATCAAAGGGTTGCGCTACGAAGTCCTATTCAAGGCTTTGTGGAAAAAGTAGCCGTTAAAACAGGACAATATGTAGAACCTCAAACCGACCTAATGGAAATCGTGGACATCCATCACGTACACGCCGATTTGATGGTATTTGAAAAAGACGTGTACAAAGTAAAGGAAGGACAAACCGTGCGGTTCAATGTCCAATCCATTCCGGGAAAGGAACTTACAGCCGAAATCTATTCCGTAGGAAAAACTTTTGAGCAGAACCCCAAAGCGATACACGTACACGCCGAAATCGAAAATAAGGAAGGCAACCTGATACCGGGAATGTACATTCAAGGGCGCATCCAAACCGACAATACAATGACCACGGCAATTCCTGAAAGTGCCATCGCAGCCGATGGCGAAAAGTCCTTTGTGTTTACAGCAAAAAATGAAGGCGAGGATTGGAAGTTTATGCCCGTGGAAATCACAAAAGGAACTCACGATGGCGAATGGATTGCCATTGATTTTTTGACCGAACAAGAACCGAATACCAAGTATGCCTTTAATAACGCCTACTATTTAATGGCGGAAATGAAAAAAGGGGAAAACGAGGAAGAAGCACATTAAGAGATGAAAGAAACAAGAAAACAAAATCTAAAACAAGCAAGAACACTTCAAATTTGGAATGTCATCTATGACATTATCGAGGTGGTCGTATCACTTATAGCGGGATTCACGGCAAACAGTTCCGCCTTGATAGGCTGGGGACTGGA
Source organism: Maribacter sp. PR66 (assembly GCF_028464205.1). Taxonomy (NCBI): domain Bacteria; kingdom Pseudomonadati; phylum Bacteroidota; class Flavobacteriia; order Flavobacteriales; family Flavobacteriaceae; genus Maribacter; species Maribacter sp. PR66. Next base: position 613 of record NZ_JAQPCH010000018.1, on the reverse strand, counting down.
CAGCACTATTGAAGTCATAAGTGCGGGAACACTCGGTTGGCGATTGCACGGCGAAATCAAGGGTCTGGATGAAAAGCGTGTAGAGCGAAGAAAGATGACAACACTTTACGTCATCGCCATATCATTTGCCCTTATCTGCATTTTTATATCCTATGATTCCATTTCAAAATTAATAAGTCAAGAAACAGCATCTTGGTCCACGTTGGGCATTGGGATACTGATAGTTTCCTTAGTAGTGAACCCCATTCTGATTTACTACAAAAGAAAATACGGTCATAAATTGGATAGCCCTGCCCTGTTGGCCGATGCCAAGGACACTTTTATTTGCCTTTATCAGACTGTGGTGGTCCTAATAGGCCTATTGCTCGTAAAATGGCTGGGCTGGTGGTGGGCTGACCCTATTGCAGCATTATTGATAGTGCCATACGCGGCAAAAGAAGGTTGGGAAGCCTATTCCAAAGCACAAAAAATCAAAAACAGCATCGATAAGAAATGAAAGAAATAGAAAAAAGATTGATTGACAATGGGGTTCGCCCAACGGCAATGCGCATATTGATTTATAAGTATATGGCCGATAGGGATGCCGCCATCGCCCTGACTGATATTGAGAATG
>NZ_JAQPCH010000017.1:0-11824 GCF_028464205.1 Maribacter sp. PR66 | reverse complement strand
TAATGCGCAATATCAAACAAAACCTCTTTTTTGCAATGATTTATAACACGCTGGGTATCCCTATTGCAGCAGGACTACTGTACCCGTTTTTCGGAATACTCTTATCGCCAATGATTGCGGCCTTGGCAATGAGCTTTAGTTCGGTTTCGGTAATTGCCAACTCATTACGTCTAAAAAGTAAAAACATATAATCCAACTAATTGAATACTTATGAAATATAAAATTTTGATAATCCTATTGGTAGTTGTTGTCATCGGTTGTAAAAACGAAGAAAAGAACAATCCCAAAATAGAGACAGAACACGATCATACCCAGAGTGAACCTAAATCTGAGAACAAAAAAACCCTAAGTCCACATACATCGGCAATGGCGATGATAGGTGATGCTCATATCCATATAGATTATTCGTCGCCAGGCGTAAGGGATAGAATTATTTTCGGTGGACTGTTGGCGTACGACCAAGTCTGGCAGGCTGGTGCCCATATGGCTACTTGGTTGGAAACAAATAAGGATTTAGAAATTGACGGCAAGGTATTGAAAGCCGGGAAATATGGATTTTTTGTAATTCCGAATGAAGAAGAATGGACTGTCATTTTCAACAGGAATTGGAACCAACACGGTAAGGACGACTATACTGAAAATGATGATGTATTACGATTTAAAGTAACACCTAAAATTTCCGAAAAAATCAAGGAACATTTAGAGTATAAAGTAAACAAAACAACAGAGACTTCAGGAAAAATCTCAATGGGTTGGGAAAAAGTCACGATTGGATTTCCTTTTGAAATAAAGTAAAATGGTGAACAGAAAAACAGCGAAATGGATTAGAAAAGCACACCGCTATTTGGGTGTTTTTTTAGGTGTTCAGTTTTTGATGTGGACAATTAGCGGGATGTATTTCAGCTGGACGGACATTGACGAGATACACGGCGACCATTTTAAGAAAGCGGCACCTGTGCAGACCTCTTTTGATAATTTGCTCGGCACATCCCAACTGGCCATAAAAGAACCCGTCCAATCTTTGGAACTACTGGAAATAGCAAATGAACCTTACTATTGGATTAATGAAGCACGGCTTTATAATGCAAAAACGGGGCAAAGGAAAAATGGAATTTCTAAAAAAGAGGCACAACAAGTTGCAAGTAGGTATATGTTGAACGATTTGGAAATAGTACAAATTCAATTAGTCGATTCTGTAGGGCCACATCACGAATATCGCGGTCGCCCACTTCCAGCTTATGAAATCTCGTATGAGACACCACAAAATTTAAAAGCCTATGTGGCGGTTGAAAATGGCGCTTTTCAAACGGTGAGACACAGGGATTGGCGCTGGTTTGATTTTCTTTGGATGACCCATACAATGGATTATCAGGGAAGGGATAATTTCAACACATTGTTGTTAAGGGCATTTTCACTTTTGGGATTGATAACCGTCTTAAGCGGTTTCGTTTTATGGTATATCAGTTCCCCATCAATCAGAAAACTGAAAAAGAAAATTAAATAATTGGTAACAAATAAAACCAAAAATTATGGATGCAAACGAACACACAAATTCAGGAAAATCAAAAAATCATTACACACGTTTTGTAGCGATGCTCGCTTGCTCTTTTGTAGCAATGTATATTACAATGTATTTAAACACCTATGAATGGGACCATGTATGGTTCAGCCTTACGCGTTTCTATATGGTCTGTCTCGGTATCGCTGCCATGGCCATTATAATGTTTGTAGCAATGCGCGGTATGTATCAAAACAAAAAAAAGAATATTGCCATAGTCTTGGGAAGTATCGTTCTCTTTGTAGGTGCATTGGGACTGGTACGCGACCAAAAATCCACCGTGGGCGATGTACTTTGGATGAAAGCAATGATACCACACCATTCCATTGCAATTTTAACAAGTGAACGAGCAGATATTGAAGACCCTGAAGTCAAAAAATTGGCTGAAGAAATCATTAAAGCGCAACGTAGGGAAATTGCTGAAATGAAGGCGATGATTGAGCGTTTAGAAAACGAGTAAAACAAAGTGGATAAATCAATATTCAAAATAGTGAGAATGGATTGTCCTTCTGAGGAATCTATGATTCGGATGAAGTTGGATTCAGTTGGTCGAATTTCAAAATTGGATTTCGATATTCCCAACAGAAAACTTACGGTTTTCCATAATGGCAACTTGGAAGAAATTCAGGAAGCCATTGCAGACCTGAAGTTTAATGAAGAATTGATTTCCTCAGAACCAACCGATGAAGTAATTGCGGAAGAAGCAAGCAACCAGAGTAGGCTACTGTGGTCAGTTTTGATTATCAATTTTATGTTTTTTGTCATTGAAATGACTACAGGATTGATTTCAAAATCAATGGGGCTTGTTGCAGACAGTCTGGATATGCTGGCAGATTCATTTGTATATGGTTTAAGTCTTTTTGCAGTAGGCGGTTCCCAACTACTTAAAAAAAGAATAGCGACCACTGCCGGTTATTTTCAGATACTTCTTGCGGTTATAGGAATTGTAGAAATAGTGAGAAGGTTTATAAATCCAACCGAAGTTCCGGATTTTAAAACAATGATTATAGTCTCAATATTGGCGCTATTGGCCAACGGGCTATGTCTATTTCTTCTTCAAAAATCTAAAAGTAAGGAAGCCCATATGCAGGCCAGTATGATTTTCACATCAAATGATGTTATCATTAACTCCGGGGTTATTGTTGCTGGGGTTTTGGTACTATGGACTGGCTCACGATTGCCTGATTTGATTGTAGGCGCAATCGTTTTTATAGTAGTTGTCCGTGGCGCTCTTAATATTTTGAAATTAGGAAAATAAAATTATGAATATGAAAAAGAACATTTTATATATAGTAATAGCCGTTATCATAGGTTTGGGCGCAGGCTGGCTCATTTTTGGAAATAGCTCAGACAATGCAGCAAATAAGGATACGTCTGATATGTCCGACCACGACCACTCTGGCGAGAGCGCAGAACAGATGTGGACGTGCTCTATGCACCCACAGATTATGCAACCCGAAGCTGGTGATTGCCCAATATGTGGAATGGACTTAATCCCTGCTGAAGCTGGTGCAGATGGTCTCGCTGCAAACGAGATAAAAATGACTGAAAACGCAATGGCGTTAGCAAATATCCAGACTACTATTGTAGGAAATGCAAAAGCTGGCGATGATGATGGGATGATATCCCTTTCGGGAAAAATAGCGGCAAACGAAGAAAACAATACCGTACAATCCAGCTATTTCAAAGGTAGGATAGAACAACTCAACGTTAACTATGAAGGTCAGCAAGTAAATCGTGGTCAGTTATTGGCAACCATTTACGCACCGGACCTTGTAGCGGCACAACAGGAATTGATTACCGCAGCATCGCTTAAGGAATCGCAACCTGCTTTATACAAAGCTGTTCGCAGCAAGCTCAAAAACTGGAAACTATCAGATACGCAAATCAATGCCATAGAAGAAAGTGGAACGGTACGTGAGAATTTCCGGATTTATGCAACGGTTTCCGGAACGGTTTCAGAAGTAATGGCAGCACAGGGCGATTATGTAAATCAAGGACAGCCTATTTTAAAGTTGAGCAACCTCAATTCGGTTTGGGCAGAATTTGATGCCTATGAAAATCAAATAGCACAATTCAACGTTGGGCAAAAAATCAATATCACGACTAACGCCTTTCCAAACAAAGAATTTGAAGGAACAATTTCTTTTATTGACCCTGTTCTAAATAATTCGACACGAACGGTAACGGTGCGGGCAACGCTTCAAAATAGAGAAGACCTATTTAAGCCAGGAATGTTTGTTACAGGTAAGGTTGAAGGGGCAACACAAACTATGGAAAATACACTTTCTGTTCCTGCAAGTGCTGTACTATGGACGGGCGAGCGCTCATTGGTATATGTAAAAACCAATCCTAACGAGCCTGTATTTGAAATGCGCGAAGTAACCTTGGGCAATCGCTCTGGCGAAACTTACCAATTATCGGCTGGATTAGATAACGGCGATGAAATTGTTACCAATGGAACGTTTACGGTAGATGCAGCAGCACAATTACAGGGTAAAAAATCAATGATGAATCAGCAGATGATGCAGGATGAATCGGCTATGATGGGTGATATGGAAATGAGTTTCAGTAATGCGTTTAGTTCTGATTTCGACAAAGCATTACCATCATATCTCAAAATGAAAGATGCCCTTGTAGCAAGCGATGCAAGTCAAGTTTCCGCTTTCGCGAAAGCGACATCAGAAAAATTAAAAGCAATATCGACTGATGATTTAGGTACGATGGAAAAACAACATTTAACCAAAAGTATTGAGATGCTGGATGCCATTGCAAACAATGATAATCTGGAAAACCAGCGCGCTCACTTCGTCATTCTAAACGAGAATATCGTGCCTATTGCAATGAGCATAGAAAACTCGACAAATTATTACATTCAGAAATGCCCTATGGCAAATAACAATAAAGGTGCGGTATGGTTAAGTATGGAAGAAGAAATAAGAAATCCATACTATGGCGATGCAATGTTGACTTGCGGAAGTGTGATTGATTCGTTGTAAAAATCATTTGCAACACAGTTGCACCAAAATATTTTTATCTTTGCATTGTGAAAGTTGTAGCAATCATTTTATCGTTTTATTTCTTGGCACTCAATGTAGAGCCTTGTAGCGATGCGACAAATAGTGCCGATGATACCCAAGTTGTTACAGTAATTGATATTGATGGCGACCACGACCAAGACTGTGAGTTATGCTCGCCTTTCTGTCAATGTCATTGTTGTCACGTTCACACGATAAATTTTGGGCTTGTTGCATTTCAACCGCTACAGCCTGCTATTCCTCAAGAATTCTTTGCCCATTTCGATGACCTTGGCAAAGATATTCCCCATTCCCTTTTTCAGCCACCTCGGGCATAATTCAGTTTTCATAGGATAACTATATCCTTTTTTGAAGTTTTCCTAATGGGAATGCTCAACTATGTTTTTGCTACGCGAAAACGCAAACTCGTTTTTTAACTGAATTAATACATTAATCTATGATTAACAGAATCATTGATTTTTCAATCAATAACAAATTCATCATTGGTCTGTTCACGTTGACTCTTATAGGAGTTGGCATTTGGTCAATGGCAACAGTAAACCTTGGGTCTGTCCCAGATATTACCAATAATCAGGTGCAGGTCATCACGCAATCGCCCAATCTGGGAACGGAAGATATTGAACAGTTCGTAACCTATCCCGTAGAACTATCTATGGGTAATTTACCAGGCGTTACAGAAATAAGATCTATCTCACGCTTTGGCCTTTCCGTAGTTACTATCGTTTTTGAAGACGATATGGGAACCTATCTTCCTCGACAGCTGGTACAGGAAAAACTAAACGAACTGGGCGAATCTATCCCTGAAAAATTTGGAAGTCCATCTATGGGTCCCATCTCTACTGGTTTAGGTCAAATCTATGAATACACTATAAAGCCAGAGGAGGGTTTTGAAAACAAGTATTCGCCTATGGAACTGCGCACCGTGCAAGATTGGGTTATCAAACGACAACTCACATTACTGGAAGGCGTGGTAGAGGTCAACTCTTATGGAGGCAGTATTAAACAGTACGAGGTCGCTGTCAACCCAGATAAGTTGAATAGTTTGGGTATTAGTATTTCACAAGTGTATGAGGCTCTCGCTCGGAACAATGTGAATACAGGCGGTGCTTACATAGAAAAAAATAAAATGTCAAATTTCATAAGAGGTGAAGGTCTTATTCGCTCTTTGGAAGACATTAAAGATATTTCGATTATTAACGAGGGCAACATTCCCGTAACTATTGGAGATGTTGCAACACGCGTCCATTTTGGGAATCAGGTACGTTATGGTGCTTTTACGCAAGACGGTAAGGAAGCCGTGGGAGGAATAATAATGATGCTAAAAGGTTCAAACCCTAATGCGGTTATCCAAAATGTTAAGAATCGTATGGCAGAAATTGAAAAATCCCTGCCAGAAGGTCTCACTATCGCCCCTATCATTGATCGTAGTGAGCTAATTGCCAGAACGACCGATACCGTTAAAACCAATTTACTGGAAGGCGCCCTAATCGTGATATTTGCCCTTGTTTTATTGTTGGGTAGTTTAAGAGGTGGCATCATAACGGCCACGACCATACCGTTGTCCTTGCTTTTTGCCTTTATATTAATGAAGCAATTTAATGTATGGGCAAACTTAATGAGCTTGGGAGCTATAGACTTTGGGATTATTATAGATGGTGCCGTGATTATTATAGAAGGAACGGTGTATGAGATCCAAAAACGGATTAGGTCTGGAAAGCTAAAATTCAATCAAGGCGTAATGGATAAAGTAGCCTATGATGCCGGAACCACGATGATGGGTTCTGCTTTTTTCGGGCAGATCATTATCCTTATAGTTTTTACACCTATACTTTTCCTTACAGGTGTAGAAGGTAAAATGTTCAAACCGATGGCATACACCTTTGGTTTTGCTATGATAGGTGCAATTATTCTGTGTCTTACCTATGTCCCAATGATGTCTGCGCTTTTTATGAAACCAGTTCAAAACACCAAAAGCTGGTTTGGCAAATTTGAGCGTTGGCTTGAAAAGATAAGTGATAAAATTATTGGTGCTATACATAGTGCTTATAAGCCATTATTAAAAGGTGCACTGCGGCTTAAGCTTATCGTGTTATCATCTTCTGCTGTTCTACTTATTATTGCTGGTTTTATATTTTCTAATATGGGTGGAGAATTTGTGCCGCAGCTCGATGAAGGAGATATAGCAATGCAGGCGTTTATAAGACCAGGAAGCTCGCTCACAGAATCCATTGAAGTTTCAAAGAAAATAGAAACTATCCTATTAGAAAATTTTCCTGAAATTAAAACGGTAACAGCACGTATAGGTGTGGCAGATATACCTACAGATCCTATGCCTATGGATATTGCAGATATGTACATCATTCTCAATAAGGATATGGACGAGTGGACAACTGCTTCTACTAAAGAAGGTTTGATTGAAGCCATAAGGGATAAACTGGATGATGAACTCGTCGGGGTTAATTTATCATTTACCCAACCGGTCGAATTAAGATTTAATGAGCTTTTAGAAGGCGTAAGAGAGGATATTGCAGTAAAGCTATATGGCGAAGATTTAGAGGTGTTATCAGACAAGGTTCAGGAAATGGCAGCTATTATAAAGACCGTTCCTGGCGCGGGCGATGTGAGTGCAGAACGTACAGCTGGACTACCACAAATGACCGTAAAGTTCAGACGAGATAAAATGGCGCAATATGGACTGGATATTCAAAAAGTAAATGATTACATAAGTACTGCTTTTGCAGGTGGTACCGCTGGCGTCATTTTTGAAGGCGAGAAACGATTTGATCTGGTGGTACGATTTGATGAAAGCCATAGAAAAAGTATTGATGACCTGCGCACGATGTACATCGATCTTAAGGATGGAAGCCAGGTACCCATTATTGAAATAGCAGAGATTGAATACGTGCCTGGACCTATGCAAATCTCACGTGACAATACGTATAGAAGAACCTATGTAGGTGTAAATGCACGAGGCAGAGATGTGGAGTCTGTTGTAAAAGATATACAACAAAAGTTAGATGAAGAACTGGACTTGCCATCAGGATATTATATTACCTATGGTGGAGAGTTTGAAAACCTACAAAGCGCTAAGGATCGTTTAACAATTGTTGTGCCCATCGCCCTGTTCTTGATATTTGTACTGTTATACTTTGCCTTAAAATCCTTTTCACAATCGCTAATGATTTACATCGCGATACCCTTGGCGGCCATTGGTGGTGTGTTTGCTTTATGGCTTCGAGATATGCCATTTAGTATTTCGGCAGGTGTAGGATTTATTGTGCTATTTGGTGTCGCAGTTCTTAACGGGCTGGTACTTATTAACCGATTTAATTCTTTAAAGGAAGAAGGTGTTACAAGCATAAAGGATAGAATATTTCAAGGGACTAAAGAACGTATTCGCCCCATTATGCTCACGGCTACCACAGATATTTTTGGGTTTTTACCTATGGCATTTTCCACATCAGCCGGTGCAGAGGTGCAACAACCGCTCGCTACGGTAGTTATTGGTGGGATGCTTACGGCCACCCTACTCACGTTGATAGTACTTCCTGTACTCTATATCTTTATAGAAAAGCGACGTGAGCGCAAAGACCAGAACAAGATTGGTTCGTTTAATCCGCAAGCATTGACCACGATTTTAATACTTGGTTTTATGTTAGGTGGTACCGCTTTGGCGAAAGCGCAACAAACACAAGCACCTGTGCCAGACCTCATTGTTCAGGATAGCATTACACCCATTACCTTATCTCGGGCTGTAGAAATTGCCAAAGAGAATTATCCAGCACTCAAGACGAGCCAACTCGAAATAGAAAGACAGAGCGCACTCACGGGCAATGCCTATGACTTCGGTAATACTAAAGTATTTACAGGTGGCGAAGAAGTGGCAGATGGTCAGGGCATTTATACCTTGATAGGTATCGGTCAACAAAATATTGATCTATTGGGAATAGGTGCCAAAAAACGCTTGCAACAACAACGCATCCAGTTAGCCGAAACAGCTTTTGACCTATCTGAAATCCAGATAGAACTGGAAGTCAAAAAAGCCTGGTCAGAAGCTTTTCAGGCAAAGAAGAAATTTGTTCTTTATCGAGAACTGGACAGCATTTATGGTCAATTTGCACAATCTGTAGAACTCAATTTTGAAGTCGAAGCCATTTCGAGACTGGAATATGCTGCTGCGCGCAATCAAGCGTTACAGATAACCAACAGGTTTCAGCAGGCAGAAACAGATTATTTAATCGCATTACAAAAACTCAATCTTTGGTTGACACCAGATACGATGTACACCGTAGCTGATGAATTTGAAGCTACCGAAATTTCGGTGTTAGAGACTGATGATACATTGGATGAACATCCCGAGTTATCGCTTTCGCGAAAGCGTATAGACGAAGCACAAGCAAGCTATGATGCAGCAAGGGCAAGCTTACTGCCCCAGTTTAATCTGCAAGGTGGCCTGCAACGTGTAAATGGCGATAGTGGTTTCTACACCTATCAGGCAGGGATTTCCATACCGCTGTTTTCTGGCCCAGACCGCAGCCGCGCAAAAGCTGCTAAACTGGATGCACAGATTGCAGAAACCAATGCCGCATTCAAACAACGCGAGCTGCAATCCCAATATACACAAGCACAGCAAAATTATACACGATGGCGAGATACTTGGTTTTTCTATAAAACCGAAGCTCTGCCACTTGCCATAGACCAGCGCAAAGGCGCATTGCTCGCCTACAAAGAAGGTGCGCTTGATTATGCAGCATTCACGCAAATTATACGTGATGCCATACAGACCGAAATGGATGCACTGGACGCACTCGATAATTATTTAGAAGCCTTGTTTAAACTACAATATTTCCAAAACTAAAAAAAGATGAAAAAATTAAAATATATACCGATTACCACAATGCTTATGGCATTGACATTATTCAGCTGTGGCGAGTCAAAAACTGAAGATGGCCACGATGAAGCCACCCATTCTGAAACAGAAGAAAATCACTCTGAAGGGGAAGATGAAGAAGATAATATGGAAGGCGAAGCTAAGGAAGTAATGCTCACGGCACAGCAGTTTGAAGCCTTACAGATGGAAATTGACACGCTCTCACAACGTTATATGAGCGGTTATGTAGAAACAAATGGCACGCTGGAAGTACCACCCCAAAACGAAGCATCCATTACCGCCATAACAGGAGCAAATGTGGCATCCATAGAAGTAATAGAAGGTGATGAAGTGAAAAAAAATCAAGCGGTTGCCTATCTCTCACATCCCAGCATCATACAGATACAGAGCGATTACTTAAATGCACACAGCAACAGTCGGTTTTTAAAACAAGAATACGAACGTCAAAAAAGGCTTTATGAAGCTGGTGTGGCATCTGGTATGAATTTCCAAAAGGCAACGGCAGACTATCAGTCATCTACCGCAATGGTAAACGGGCTGGAAGCACAATTGCGACAGTACAACATCAATGTGAATGGCGTGCGCAATGGCACTATCTACCAGCGTGTTGCATTGCGCAGTCCCATTGCAGGGGTTGTAGAAAAAGTTTTTATAAAAACTGGACAATATGTGGAGCCACAGACCAACCTAATGGAAATAGTAGATACAGACCACGTACACGCAGATTTAATGGTTTTCGAAAAAGATGTTGATAGGGTAAAAAAAGGTCAACAAGTACGATTTAGCGTTCAATCAAGACCAGGAACGGAACTCGTTGCCGAAATTTATTCAGTAGGAAAAACCTTCGAGCAAGATCCTAAAGCGGTGCACGTACACGCAGAAATTGAGAACAAAGGTGGTGGTCTTATCTCAGGAATGTACATTAAAGGTAGGATTGAAGTTGATAACGATGAAACCGCTGAAACCGCATTACCAGAAAGTGCCATTATTACAGAAGGTGGTAGGGATTATGTGTTTAAAGCGCAAAGGGAAGGCAACACTTGGAGTTTTATACCAGTAGAAGTCACTACGGGCGAGAAGGATGGTGACTGGATAGCCATACGTTTTTTTGAAACCCCAGACCCAAATACTCATTTTGCCTTTAATAATGCCTATTACCTTATGGGAGAGATGAAAAAAGGGGAACTTGGTGACGATGATTAAAATGGAATGAAAGAAAAAAGAAAGAAAAACTTAAAAGTAGCAAGAACCTTACAGATTTGGAACGTCATCTACGATGTTATTGAAGTTGCGGTCTCGCTTATTGCTGGATTTACGGCAAATAGTTCGGCTCTGATAGGTTGGGGATTGGACAGCACGATTGAAGTGGTTAGTGCGGGAACATTAGGCTGGCGACTACACGGCGAGATTAAAGGTATCGATGAAGAAAAAGTAAAACGAAGACAAAAAATCACGTTAAACGTAATTGCAGTTTCCTTTACGCTCATCTGTATTTTCATTTCCTACGATTCCATTACAAAGCTTATAAATAAAGAAACCGCAAACTGGAGCACGATGGGACTGATTATATTATTGGTTTCCCTGGTTGTAAATCCTATCCTGATCTATTTCAAAAGAAAGTATGGAAAGAAATTAGACAGTCCAGCCTTGCTGGCTGATGCTAAAGACACCTTTATTTGCTTATACCAAACCGTGGTCGTACTTATAGGATTGCTATTGGTCAACTGGTTAGGCTGGTGGTGGGCAGATCCTGTGGCGGCATTACTTATCGTTCCGTACGCTGCAAAAGAAGGCTATGAAGCCTACAATAAAGCTAAAAATATCAATTATAACACCGCACAAAATGACTGAAATTGAAAAAACATTAAATGACCATAACGTGCGTCCCACCGCAATGCGCATCTTGATTTATAAGTATATGGCCGATAGGGATGCCGCCATCGCCCTGACTGATATTGAGAATGCTTTCGCAAAAGCGGATAGAACCACATTGTACCGAACCCTAAAAACGTTTGAAGAAAAAAACGTGGTGCATCACATAGATGACGGAACTGGAATCTCTAAATACGCACTTTGTGAAGAAGGCTGTAATTGTGAAATAGAACAGGATTTGCATTTACATTTTCATTGCACTAACTGTGACGAAACAGTTTGTTTAACGGAACAAAAAATCCCGCATATCAATTTGCCAGATGGATATTTGGCAGAGGATGTTAATCTCGTGGTTACGGGAATATGCGAAAAATGCAGCAGTAATTTACTTTAATAAACAAACGAACAAATTAGATTGATTTTGAAAAAAAGCACTTTTATAATAACTAAAATGGACTGCCCTTC
>NZ_JAQPCH010000016.1:0-11843 GCF_028464205.1 Maribacter sp. PR66 | reverse complement strand
AACTTCCTCTGTTCTGAGCAGACATAACGATACTTTTAACTACAGCGTAATAATGAACAAAAGGAGTAGCAATTACGAAGCAATCTTAAATTCCATACAATCCATCATTAATAATGAAATTGATACCAGAACAAAATGGCCCAATGTGGACTTGTTTAATGATTGATTGAACCTCCATCAAATAGGCAACTATAGTACTTTAGTTCTAGACGCAAAAAGTTTCAAGTGTGGTAAAATCTACCAATCATTGAAAAGCCGTGAACAGAATAGCAGCCTCCACTTGAAATTAGTATTTTTCAATTTCCAAAATCATTTCCTTTGCCACAATAGCGGAAGAGGGAAGAAACATCGTTGTTACAATTCGCTCATCAACTACCACATCATGTTTGTCGTTGAGATCTCTTTTGTTTTGAAACATAGCTCCATTAGCACGTAGTTGATCCTCTAGCATAATGGGCAACAAGGTTCCTTCTTTGGCCCAGCTTTTGGTCACTTCCGTCGAATTTGGAAATCCGGTAACCTTTTTATCCTTGACCATATATTCGCCACTACTAAGTTTAACATTGGCCAAAGCACCTGGGCCATGTCCGCAACCTCCCACTACTCCACCATTTTCATAGATTTGGGCAATGATGGGCAACAAATTCTCGTTGTTGGCAACATCAAACAGGGGTCCATAACCTCCTCCAATAAAAACCGCTTGATAATTTTTGAAGTTCACTTCATCAGGTGTCAATGAACTTTCAACTTTGTCCTTAAAATTCTCATATTTAATTGTGTAGCTACTTATTCCCATAGGGTCCATGGAAAAAGGTACGTTTCCACCTGTAGGTGAAACAAAATCAACTTCATAGCCATGTGACACAAAAATGTGATATGGGGGCGCTACTTCCCATAGGTTGTTTCCTGCAAAATGCTTTTCAGGGTCTCCCATGTCTTCCATGTTTGATACTATCATCAAAATTTTTCCCTTTTCGCCTTTAGTATCCTTACACGCAATAAAAAGTAGCATTATTACAATTGCCAAAAATGTTCTTTTCATATTTATTAATTTAAGGTTTATACTTGTTTATTGTTTCAATTTGTGTTCTGTGTGAAATCCATTCGGTTTAATGAAATAATAAGAACTCAGGCAACCATACGTTTGATTCTGATATCATTTTGCCCTATTGAATTATGTTTATTTGTTTTTTCGTTTCAGCTTACGGACCTCCTCTAACAAGTCATCTTCTTGCCCTTGCTTATACTTTTTGGAAACTTCGACCCCAAGTAAATAGGTGTCCACAGCTTTGTCTCTTTGATTTGTGTTCTCATACAATTTTGCCAAATAAGTCAGTAGCCCAATATATTCCGGGTATTCTTTTGAAGCACTTTCAAGAACGGTTATAGCACCTAGTTCGTTGCCATTGTCTACCAATAAAGAGACAAGACTAAAATAGTCTTCAGCAGGTCTGCGGGCATTCTTACCGTACCGTTTTTTTAACCATTTTTCCGATTCTAAAAATGCCGTATCACTATAATTATCAATCAAGCCTTCACTGATTTTCATATCCGAAAACAAGAATCTGAGACCATTGTAATTCAAAAGCATTCTGGAAGCCATATGGCCTTCATCCCCCACTTGCTCGTGCTTCCATCTAAAATTGGCAGGCCTATGCTGCTCTACCACATCAATATACCTTTTAAGCTCCTGACGCATTCCCCAGCCGTCCCCTCCACCAATTCCGAAGTAGGCTGTCTTATCCAGGGTATTGGTTAGTTTAAAAAATGATTTTGCTTTTTCGGTCATTTCTTCTTTGTTCCACCATAGTGCAGGAGCTGCGACAATAAATGCATTAAAAAGATCCGGGCGTTCCATAAGGGTATATATGCTGAACAGACCTCCCAGCGAATGACCTTCCAATATTCGATAAGGATGAGTTCTATAATGACTATCTATAAAAGGAATCAACTCTTCTTGAAAAAAATCAAGAAATCTTGGTGCTCCTCCGCTCTGCGGGATACCGGCATTTCCACTACTACCGTGTAAATTCTTACCTGCATTGGAAGGGGTTAAGTCCCTATTTCTGTCCAAACTCTCTATGGCCACTATAATTAGTGGAGGTATCAATCCAGATTCCGTCAACATCTCTACCGTTCCAACCGTATGTTTAATATTGGCAAGACCATCCAATACGTAAAGTACGGGGTAAGTGGCATGGGTTTCCTTGTACCCAAAGGGTAATGAAATTATAAAGGGCCGTTCTTCTTGTAAAATTGTTGATTTTAAAAAGTGTTGGGTACCCAATCCTAATAATTGTCCATTTTCGGTTTTTTCAATTGTATGCGCTACCTGTCCAAATGAAGAACAGAAGCAAGATAACACCATGATTAAGCGTATCAATTGTTTTGTAGATATCGATTTCATAATGGTAAGTTTTTTAAATTCTTATATGACTTTGTAGTTCCCCTAACTACCATATAGAGGGTTAGTCCCAATTCACCCAGGGCGGCTGCAATACCTACGAATAAAGCCGTATAACCTTCATACCCCGGAACATTAAAATTCCCAAAAGACTCTATGAGATACCCTGCTGCTGCGCCCAAAAACAACCCTCCGAACACCTTTGGAAACACATTGGACTTGTAAATAAGTATGGCAAACAAAAGACAGTGTATCCCAAAAAAGCTTCCTGCAATGAGATAACCGTACTGATGCGCTTCCAAAAAAGAAAAACTTATTTGTTGTATTTGCTCGGTACTGAATGGATTGAATTGGTCTTCGGTTTTCAGCACCTTCAAAGCCATGTAATGATTTAATAAATTTAAACTTCCGATGGCCGGATGTGCGATTAGTCGGAATGAGGAAGACAATATGGCCAGGGTATTGTTAAAGGGTTTAAAGATTTTATACAAAAGCACGGCTATTACCGCATCCAATAGAAATGCAATCAAGTCCGCCGTAAGCCCCAACTGAAATAGTCCTTTATTACTAAATATATTATTTGCTGTTTCTGTAGGGTTCTCAGGTACAATAAGGATTCCCCTAACGTACCCCTGCGCAAACCCTGCACATATTATAACTAGTAGATATAAAAATCCTGTGAAACGTATTTCTTGGATACTTGATAATTCCCTTACAGTTTTGATCACTTCTAAACGTATTTTGTTCAAAAGCAAATTTCATGACTATCACTTTCCTTTTTTTGACATTTAGTTCCAAAGTTTTGATATTTCGGGACAACGCAAGGTTCTATATCTCCTTTCTATATGAGTTTGGTGAAATCCCTGTCCATCTTTTAAAGGCCCTATTAAAAGCACTCTGTTCAGAAAATCCAGTTAAAAACGCTATTTCACCAATAGACTGATTTGTGTTGGAAAGTAAATGCACAGCTGTCTCCTCCTGTTTCTTTTGAATGAGTTTTCTAAACGAAAGATTTCTTTCCGAAAGTCTTCGCTTAAGCGTTCTCGCACTCATACCCAAATAGGCACTCACTTGTTCCAAACTGGGTATACCACTAGAAATGGACTGTTCAAGCAATTGATTGATTTCTTGTCTTAGAATGTCTACTTCAAGCTTTAGTTTGGATTTTTCTTCCTCCATTCTTTCCACAAGGAACTTATGGATAAATTTATCCGCCTTAATGGTGGAATATTGAAGTTCTTCTGTATTATA
This sequence comes from Maribacter sp. PR66, assembly GCF_028464205.1. Lineage (NCBI taxonomy): Bacteria > Pseudomonadati > Bacteroidota > Flavobacteriia > Flavobacteriales > Flavobacteriaceae > Maribacter > Maribacter sp. PR66. Next base: position 8,188 of record NZ_JAQPCH010000016.1, on the reverse strand, counting down.
CGTCACAGCATTTTCCGATGCATTAAATACAACCGGACAATTGAAATGTTCAGAAAAATACAATTCATTAGAAAACTTGTGCTTAAAACTTACCTGTATGGGTTGTATCAATCTTCCGCTCACTTCTTTTAAAACTCCGTTTAACATTACAAATGAAGCTTCGTTGGCTGTTTTTATCCCATTCCGGTACACATCCCGATGTAATATTAATCTTGTTTCCAAAGGACCTTCTTGTAGCTCAATGCTACCATCATTGGTGACCAAGACCATATACCGTTTTACATTACGAAGAACATCCACCGCCCTAAGACAAGTTTTCCAAGAAAGACCTAGCGTACCATAATCATTTGAATCAAGTTGTTTTCCCTGTCTTAATCCAAAACCCGGAGATAGATGCTTTTCTGCCGTTTCATATACCTCGAGTAATAATTCCATTGGTATATGAACAGCCGCCGTCGTACCAGGCTCTAAAGAGGCTACGAAATCCTTGTTCAGACCTTCTTTTTGTGCTAGGGCAATAGCTTTTTTATAGATGCTAGCAGAAACAAATGCCATTTGCCGTTAATTATTCCAATTCCTCAATATATGCTTTATGGTTTAAAATTTCTGATGTACAGTTCAAAATCACGTAAATCAACGGCAAAAAATGGCGAAAATTCGTTCTAACCTAAAGTTTTTAGTAGTTCTTCAGCTTGTTCCTTTAAAAGATTCTTAGAAATCAATTCATTTGCAATTTGTACGGCTCTTTTCTTATTATTCAGGGAAATATGGGTTTTGGCCAATAACAGTTGCAGGTTTTCATTAAAAAAATAAGGTGTCGTTAACTCAACCAATGCTACACCTTGTTTTAGTCCTTCAATATTTTCTGTTGACGCTAGGATTTTATAATAGCCATAAGCAGCAATTAAAGGCAAATCATAGTTGACCTCATTTTCTGCAAGTTCATTTTCGGCCCATTTAATGGTATAATTTTTATTCAAAAGGTCTTGTATCAAATAGGCACTCCTTTCATCATTATAGAGTTCTCGGTCAACGGGTACTAGGCCTAAGGAGGTTACCACGGCCTCTGCGGAGCGTGTGGTTGAAAAGGGATTCTGCCCCGTAACGAACTTACCGGAAACTACTACTTTTGATAACATAAAATCGGTTTGCTTAAAAATCGCTCCCCTTTCAATCAATTTTGTTTCCAGACCAAATGGGAATTCCTTAACCCATTTTTTCCCGAAAAGCTCCTCTTCGATATTGCAAAAACTTGTAATCTCAACATCTTTTATAATATAATCACCGTCGCTTTTAATATTTACAAAGGCGGCCGGCCCATGACAAACAGAAGAAATAACCGTATTATTCCTCTCATATAAATTCAATACTATGTCTTGCAATGAAGGGTCAAATGGCAAATCAAACATGGCCCCTTTACCGCCTACAATGTAGATGGCATCATAGTCATCTGCCTTTACATCTGCCGTAGCCTTAGTATTGTCCAACAAGTTTATGGCGTGCTTGTCCTCCAATAGCATTTTGTTATACAGTTTTTCTGTATTGTATTTATCGGGCTCGACCTTTCCTCCTTTCGGACTGGCTACATCTATGGATAGATTATTGTTTTTAAATATTAAATAAGCTTGGGAAAATTCATCAAACTCGTAGCCAGGTCTCATCGACCCCATATCCTTTCCATAGCTACTGACCACCATCAAAACCTTTTTCTGGACATCAATGGTCTGTGACAAAAGAAGGATTGGCATTAATAAAAGGATACTTAAAATTGATTTTTTCATTTTTTGATTGTTTTGAATTAGATATATAACACGAACGGAACTATGTTTTGTTACATCCATAGTTGTACGTTCAATACCAAACTGTAATTGATTTCTTTATGAATTGACCTTCGTCTGAAATTTTTCGAGCTTAAATTGAATCTCCTTTTTAAAATCTTGATTTGTAATTTCTGCAGCATTAAAATTATCGTAAAATGAAGGCAACGAAAAGGTATCCGTAATGCTAGCACCCATATAAGGGAAGTAGGAACTTGCCGCTTGTAATACGGTTGCTCCGCCTCTTCCACCAGGGGAAGTGGCCATTAACAACATGGGTTTTTCTCGCCAAACCTTTGCGTTAACTCTGGACAACCAGTCTAGGGTATTTTTGAATACTGCTGCATAGGAGCCGTTATGTTCCGCCAAGGATATCATAAATCCATCGGCAGTATCAAACAATCGGTCCAATCTCTTGACCGCTGTAGGTATCCCGTTCTCGGCTTCAAAATCAACACCATAGATAGGTAGGATGTAATCATTTAAGTCAATAGGAATGATTTCTATATTTTCCATTAGTTCCGAGGAATAGCGGAGTAAACTTTTATTAATGGATTTTTGACTATTGCTTCCCGTAATTGTGAGTATTTTTTTCATGATTATTATTTTTTAGAGATTAATGCATCTATTGACCATTTTCCACTGCCGTTCAAAAAGATGGTCAAGGCCAGACCGATTACCAGAAGGGAATATTCATACCCCTCACCTGCTTGGTTCCCAAACCAATTCATAAAAAAACCATGTTCTAACTGCGTCGTGTAAATGATGCCTATAAACATTCCAGCAAGTGATAGAGCCCAAAATCTACTGAGGAACCCTAGAATAAGTGAAATGGATCCAAAAAATTCGATCATGATTATCGAAAAGGCCACAAAACTTGGTAATCCCATTTGCGTGGTGAAAACATCCATGGTTGCGGAGTAACCATTGCCTCCGAATAGTCCAAGGAGTTTTTGGGCTCCATGCGGAAATATGACCAAGCCAAGCGTTAATCGTGCAATGCTAAACCCTATATTTGGATGTGTGGCTAAAAGTGTTTTTACTAAATTTTTCATAATGTTTGGATTAAAAATTGTTTATAAAGTTTTTCGGTAATACACACCGAGAGATGATTTTTCTATTGGGTCAGGCCCATATTGGTCAAAGTCTACTCCAACTCCAAATTGGTGACTTTTGAATGATACTCCTAAACGCAATTGCTGAAAACTTCTTGAATGCGTTTTAAACTTGTCCCAGACGGTTAAAAACTGTCCATTTAACCAAAGGGATACGTTATCATTTAAAGGCGTGTTAAGTTGAAACTGTGCAAAGGTCTCAGCATAGCTAGCATTCTTTTGATTGGAATGAGCAACTGTAGGAATAATTACTAATAATCCTCTTGAACTTTTTAGTGTGAACTTTGCAGACAAACGTTCAGAATACCCAGCAAAACTGTTGTAATATAAAGATGGACCAATGGCTATATGCTTATTAAGATTCCAGAATAAAGTGGGCTGTACACCTGCCTCATCAAAGCCTTGGTTTTCTTCATCTCTAAATTTCTGAAAGAACGCAAGGGTAGCAATGTTTAGCGTATTTTTTTTGTTAACGGAATAACTTGAATACAGCGTAAAATCGGTTTTATCAAAACCAGAAAAGAGTTCGACTTGTGTAAATTGTGCTTGCAAATAGTTTGCAAAACCAATTGTTAAAAACGAAGTAATGATTATTGTTTTTTCCATGTCTCAAAATTCCAAAAGGAACACATGAAAAAAAATGAACTAGTTTAAGACTTTTACATTCTGTTGACTTTGGAAATAATTTTACTCATAAATTCTGGAGTAATTCCGATATAGCCCGCTAGATCCTTTTGGGTAACTCTATGGACAATATTCGGGTATTTTTTTTTGAAGGCGAGATAGCGCTCCTCTGCGGTTAGGGATATGCCATGATTGGAACGCCTGATATAGCTTATAAGTGATCTTTGATAGAGTATACGATAAAACCGCTCAAATTTCGGAATTTCTTGAAAAAGTAAATCATAGTTGGTCCTAGAGATACCCAATAGTTCCGAATCTTCGGTTGCTTTTATGAAATAATGGGTTGGTACTTTGGTCATAAAGCTAGCCATGTCACCTGTCCAATAATCTTCAACAGCAAACATAGATATATGCGGTGCACCATCTTCATCCAAAGTATAAACCTTTAAACAGCCTTTCGTTATAAAATATTCATAAGTAGTAATATCACCTGCCTGCATTAAAAAGGCCTTCTTTTTTACTTTTATTTCGGTAAGCAAAGAAATGTACTTCTGTTTTTCAAGCTCGGTTAAGTCAATAAACCTGCTGACATTTTCAATAATCAGTTGATGTGAATATTCCAGTTTCAAGATAATTTTTTATACTATCTTTAAAATTAAGTATTTGCCTCTTGTCCTTAAAAATCTTTACTCACTTTTTTGCTCGCATTAACACATCCAATTATTATAGGCTACTATTTTGGTTTATAAAATTTTTAAACTATTGATAAATAATTGATTAGTATGCTAAATCGAAATGTTCGAATCCGAGTTCCCCGACGACTCAAATGTTAAAGCTCTTTGCGCAAAGTCCTTTGAATAGTATAGTATGGAAACAGGACACGTAATAGGACACGTTCGGTATGAATTTTGTATTGTTTTTGACTGTTTTAGCCTAAAGTCCATAAACACAAAACCCTGATAATCAATTGCTTATCAGGGTTAAAATGTTAACAAAATGTTAAAAGTCGGGGTGGCAGGATTCGAACCTGAGAACTCCAGCTCCCATCTCAATTTTATTCAAAAAACATTTAATTATTGCAATACACCCAAACAACAGCAAATAAAATAATGTATTACCGTAAATTTTAGAATACTTATTAAAAAAAGTACTCTATTGGTATTCTTGAAGAAACAAAAGAATATTAAGCCTCTATTCTGTTTGACCATTGTTTGACCAAAATAAAAAAGCCGACTTATAAAAAGTCAGCTTTTCCCTTTGTACAGGCGGAGAGACTCGAACTCTCACACCTTGCGGCACTAGATCCTAAGTCTGGTATATCTTGCACCAATGAAACACAAATTAACTCATTTTCAATGATTTATATGTTTCCTCATTTTATTTAAAGTCATATAATATCAGTTAATATCAACATTTGTTGTACCTATGTTGTACCCAAAAGTTCTAATAAAGTCGTATCTTTAAAGTGAATTTTTGGCAAAATGTTGTACCTGATTTGACTTTCGTACTCAAAACAGGATTACAATGTCTACAAGTGCAAAAATAATACTTCGCAAAAAACCTAACGCAAAGGGACTCTATCCGCTTGCCGTTAGGATAACCAAAGACCGCCGTTCAACCTACAAACATATAGGCCATTATATTGAATTAGAGGATTGGGACACAAAAAATCTCAAGGTCAAGAAATCACATCCAAATGCAGAAAGTTTAAACAATCTTTTAACCTCAAAACTTTCAGAAGCGAGAAAAGGTTTGATTGTTTTACAGACCAATAATAAGGATGCAACTGCACGTCAAATTAAGAAGGAAATTTACAAACCAACTTCCAAGCTCACTTTCTTCGATTTTGCGGACGAACATCTTGAAGCTCTTGAAGCGGAAAAGAAAATCAACCGTCATTCTACGGATTCTGCTTGGCTCAGTTATATTGAGAAGTACTGTAAAGCTCGTCATTTAACTTTTCAAGAAGTGGATGAACGCTTTCTTAAAAAGTTCAAAATCTATCTAAAAGGGACTTGCTCTATTTCCGAAACATCCGCAATGAATGTAATGGTCTTAATACGATTACTGTTTAATCGTGCTATTAAGGATAAGGTAGTAAGTAAAGAGCTATATCCGTTTGGCACAGGTAAATTTAAAATCAAGTTTCCTGAAACTACTAAAACAGGACTAACTGGAAAAGAAATACAAGCCCTTGAGAATGTTGATGACCTTACGGATATGGAAAAGCATTCTTTGAATGTTTGGCTGTTTAGTTTCTACTTTGCAGGTATGCGAGTTTCTGACGTACTTTTTACAAGGTGGTCACAAATTTATGATGGTAGGTTGCATTACAGAATGGGTAAGAATTCAAAATTACTATCCTTAAAAATTCCTGAAAAAGTAGAAAAAATCTTGCTTCAATATGTTTCAGACAGAAGAAATGATGATGATTTTGTGTTTCCTGAAATGAAGAAAGCCGATTTAACCGATGCTAAGGATATCTACAGAAAAAAGAAAGTCGCAAATAAAAAATTCAACGACCATTTAAAGAAAATTGCTAAGAGAGCTGGCATCCAGAAAAAGGTTACAATGCATATTGCCCGTCATTCCTTTGGCAATATTGCCGCGGACAATATTCATCCTCTAATGCTTCAAAAGTTATATCGTCATACTGACCTTAAAACTACTATTAACTATCAAGCCAATTTCATCCACAAAGACGCAGATGATGCGCTGGATAGTGTGGTCAATTTTTAGTTTAAAAACTAAATTTTTATTCATATCCATCCATTAAATAATGGTTTCCTGCAAAATTAAATTTCTGTTAATCCCAATAAAAACTGTTAAATTTTTGTAATTTTGCAACGATGAAACAGGTTTTTCATAAAATATTGTCTATTTCGATGGCCTTTGTAGTGATGTTCTCTACTATGTCATTTACTGTGGATATGCATTATTGTGGGGACAATTTGGTCGATTTCAGTTTATTCTCAAAAGCTGAAGGTTGTGGTATGGAAAAAGCGCAACCTGCCAAAACTTGTGAGAATCCTAAAATGACTGAGAAATCTTGTTGTACTGACCAACAAATTGTAAAGGAAGGCAAAGACGACCTTAAAATATCTTTTGACACACTTTCATTCGAGCAGCAAACGTTCATCGCTGCATTTACATACTCTTATATAAATTTATTTGAAGGAACCAAATCTGAAGAAGTTCCTTTTGAAGATTACCCGCGACCCTTTGTCAAACGGGATGTGCAAGTGCTGCACCAGACTTTTTTAATTTGATTATTAGATTTTTTGAATGAAGCCCAACAGCTACGCTGTAGTGGGCTAAAACTCGTGTTTGTCATTTTTTGCAGCACGTAATTCCAATTATCTAATAATCAAAATGCTATGCTAAATAAGAGCATTAAATTTCTCATAGAAAACAAACTTGTTGCCGTTCTACTACTTGCCCTATTTGTGGGTTGGGGCGTGGTCAATGCGCCTTTTAATTGGGAAACTGGCTTTCTGCCCACAGACCCAGTTGCAGTAGATGCCATACCTGACATTGGCGAGAACCAACAAATTGTTTTTACAAAGTGGCAAGGTCGCTCGCCGCAGGATATTGAAGACCAAATCACATATCCGCTTACCACTTCCCTTTTGGGTATTCCAGGCGTAAAAACCATTCGTAGTTCTTCTATGTTTGGGTTTTCCAGCATCTACATCATTTTTGAAGAAGATATCGAGTTCTACTGGTCGCGCAGTCGCATACTCGAAAAACTGAACTCACTTCCTGCAAACCTTTTGCCCGATGGTGTCAATCCATCTCTTGGGCCAGATGCCACAGGACTCGGGCAGATATTTTGGTACACGCTGGAAGGTCGCGATAAAGACGGCAAGGTAACAGGCGGTTGGGATTTACAGGAATTGCGTAGCATTCAGGATTATTATGTAAAGTACGGTTTATCATCTGCAAGCGGTGTTTCTGAAGTAGCTTCCATAGGTGGCTATGTTCAGGAATATCAAGTGGATATCGACCCAGAAAAAATGCGCCAATACAATGTGAGTATGGGCGATGTGGTCAAAGCTGTAAAGCAGAGCAATCAAGACATAGGCGCACAAACCCTCGAAATCAATCAAGCGGAATATCTCGTGCGCGGATTGGGCTACGTCAAGTCCATAGCAGATATCGAAGATGCTGTAGTAAATTCAGAAAACTTTACTTCCATCCGCATTAAAGACGTAGCAAACGTTCATTTGGGACCTGCTGCCAGACGTGGCATTCTCGATAAGGAAGGTGCCGAAGTTGTAGGTGGTGTTGTAGTCGCTCGCTATGGCGCAAATCCGTTGGAAGTTATTAATAATGTCAAGGCTCAAATCGCTGAAATTAGTTCTGGACTTCCCACAAAAATTTTATCAGATGGTCGCACCTCACAAGTAACCATCGTGCCATTTTACGACCGTACCGAACTCATACAAGAAACGCTGGGCACGCTCAACGAAGCTTTGACTTTGGAAATCTTGATTACCATTTTAGTTATTATCATTATGGTGTTCAATCTACGTGCATCCATCCTTATTTCAGGATTATTGCCCGTAGCTGTTTTGATGGTTTTTATCACGATGAAGCTCTTTAATGTAGATGCAAACATCGTCGCACTTT
>NZ_JAQPCH010000015.1:0-13904 GCF_028464205.1 Maribacter sp. PR66 | reverse complement strand
AACTTCCTCTGTTCTGAGCAGACATAACGATACTTTTAACTACAGCGTAATAATGAACAAACGGAGCTCCAATTATGAAACGATATTGAACGTAGTTCAATCCGTCATCAATAATGAAATCGATACCAGAACAACATGGCCCAATGTGGACTTGTTTACCGAAGATTGACGAAAAGGCAATTTACGGAAGTACCTCGCATCGGCCTTTCAAGATAGTAGGTATTCATGCCGATAACATCGGTAAATAAAATAAATAATGACAATCTATAGGAGTTACTGAACGATACTGATGAAATACTTCTCCGTCAACCTTTATAAAAAAATACTTAACTGCGCCATTGGAGAAGGTTTGACAGAGGCCGATATGGAAGATTTACCCATTTCCATTGAGGATGCCGATGATTTAAAATTTGTATCCGCTGATGAACATTTAAGGGCTCATGAGATACTTGATAAAAAACTAAGGCCAGGTTTTGCCATAAGGGTTGGGGCGCAAATGAAAATGGATGATTATGGTGTCTTAGGATTATCATGGAGAACCTGTTCAAAGGTGAGCGAGATTTTTGATCGAAGCGAGCGATATTTTAAGTTACTCTCCAATACCTATAATTGGGAAGTCCAGAATGGCGGGGAGATTTCCCATATAATTCTCAATAGGGATGCAACAAGAAGAGGTATGCAACTGTCCTCCGAAGCTAGTTTAGCGGCTACAGTAGTCGTGACACAGGCGATGTCCGAAAAAGTGTTGTCGCCCATAGAAGTATGCTTTAAACATGACCCTCCCAAAGATTTGAGTAGCTTCAATGAAGCATTAAAGTGTAAAATACACTTTAACCAACCCAAATACTCAATTAGCTATAGAACGGCTGATCTAAATCTAAGAACCGCCAAGGCGGACGCCAGTATTAATGCATATCTGTTAAAACAAGTTGATGAGGAGACTAAAGGTATCAAGATTTCGGGCAATAAGTTTGTAAGGGATGTTGAAGCACTTATTAAAGATGCACTCCCAACTGGTATCCCAAGCATTCATCACATCAGTGATCTTACGGCCATGAGCAACAGGACCCTTACCAGAAGACTATCCGAAGCAGGTGTTACCTATCGTGATTTGGTGAAAAAAACCCAGGAACATCTCGCAAAGGAAATGTTACGCGATAATGCCTACAACATTGGAGAAATTGCATTTTTAACAGGTTTCTCAGAGCAGAGTGCATTTAATCGGGCATTTAAGAAATGGACTGACCTTACTCCTACAGAGTTCCGCAAAAATAGCTAACATTCCCCTTTTGGCGTAAACTGTCAAATTGTTGTCTTGAAGTGTCAAAAAAAACTTTTGAACGCTACGCACCTTTGTATCATCAAATTAACTACCTGATACATTGATGACAACACTCGTAAAACATGCAATCATAACTTTTCTGACGCTCCTGGTCGGTTCAAACCATAAAGGCGCACTCATCGGTGTAAACGAAAATCCCATGGTTGTAGCTGTTCCAAAAGACCCAAAAAAAGCGGCTTTTCAAATATTGGAGAACAAATGTAATGTGTGCCACAACGTACGAAACAAAAGACGTGTGTTCACCCCCGAAAACATGAATACTTGGGCCAATGACATTTATACGCAAGTTTATATAAAGAAAAGAATGCCCAAGGGTAAGAAAATAAAACTCACCTCCACCGAGTATCAAGACTTATTAACCTGGATATCATCTCCTAAAACAAATCAAAATGGAAGTAAACTTTAAAATCATCGTATTGCTGTTTGGCATCTTATTTACTGGATTAACGGCGGGTCTATGTTTCACATGGTCCAATGCCATAACACCGGGTATTGGCAGATTGGATGACTACGGATTCTTACAATCGTTCCAAGCCATGAACCGAGCCATTATCAACCGTAGTTTTCTAATCGTCTTTTTTGGACCGGTGATTCTTTTGATCCTCAATGCCTTCTTGCACCGCAACGCGCATCCGGCCAGCTTTTGGTCCTTTATCCTTGCGGCCATGCTTTTCTTCGTTGGAATAGGTCTTGTCACGGTTTTCAAAAATGTGCCACTAAATGAACTCTTGGATACAACCGTCCTGGAAAAAGCAACCCAACTGGAGTTGGCAGAATTACGAAAAACCTTCGAAGGGCCTTGGAACAAGTGGCATGCGGTCAGGACAGTTTGTTCTACGCTCTCTTTCATCTTATTGCTTACAGGAATGATAGTCAATAAATAAAAATCATATCAAAAATCATAAATCAAAAAACGAACGATCATGAAACTAATTAGAACTATTGGCTTTGGGGTATTGATTTGGATAATTGGAGTGAATTTATATGCCCTATCCTTTTATCTCCCCATTCTGGAGGATGCGGAAAAACAGGGCAATATCTGGCTATCCATCATCATTATTCCCGTGGTTTGGTTTTGTTCCAAACTGTACTATAAAAAGGGTGAAACCCTCCACGGTATATGGGCAGGGGGTATTTTCTTCGGTATTTCGGCAATCCTGGATGCGCTTATCACAGTGCCGTTTACCGTATTGCCCTATGGAGGTACCTATGCCGATTTCTTTAGCGACTTCGGGTTTTGGTTCATTGGCCTGGAGTTTATAGCGACCACCTATGTTTACTGGCATACCAACGTTCGTAGCAAAAGAACCATCGGAAATTATCAATAAAGACTTAAGAAAATTTCAATCACCTAAAACGCAATTAATATCAATTTTTAAAACAAACACACATGAAAACAGAGAACATTTTAGTAATTGGAGGATCTGGAAAAACGGGTCGTCGCGTAGCGGAAAATTTAATGCAAGTTGGGCATAATGTCAGGATTGTGGGAAGAAAAACGACCCCGGCCTTTGATTGGGAAAATCCTGAGACCTACGATGATGCCCTAAAGGATATGGACAGGGCGTATATCGTTTACTATCCCGATCTGGCCGTTCCGGGGTCCAGGGATTCCATAACAGCACTTACTGAAAAAGCTTTAGAAGCAGGATTGGATAAGGTAGTCCTACTCTCGGGTAAAGGAGAGTCCGAAGCGGAAGCTTGTGAAGAAATCGTGGCCAACTCCGGACTCAATTATACCCTGGTCAGGGCATCTTGGTTCAACCAAAATTTCAGTGAAGGAGCCTTTCTAGATTTTATTTTGAACGGGACCGTTGCCTTGCCCATGCCAGAGGCACGGATTCCTTTTGTGGATGTCAATGATATAGCAGATGTGGTTACAAAAGTGTTGTTAGATGATTCCTATAATGGGCAGACCATAACCGTTACCGGACCCCAAAAAAGAACCTTTAAGGAGGTCGTTGCCATCATGGCGGAGGCATCCAAAAAACAGATTCAATTTGTGCCCATATCTATCGAGGAATTTAAGGATGGTATGCGAAAGGCCGGTTTACCCGATTCTTATGTTTGGCTTTTTGGGTATTTGTTCAAAGAAGTTTTAGGAAATCCGGAAAACCAGGAAGTTTCAAATGATGTTGCGAAAGTACTCGGTAGACCTGCCATAGATTTTGAAACCTTTGCTTTTAAAACTGCAGGAACCGGAGTTTGGAATCAAAAAACCAAGGAAGTATCCTCTATATAGAAACATAGTTATCCATTAATCATAAATTAAAAACGACCTTGTGACACAAGGTCGTTTTGATTTTAACTGGCTTTAGAAATCTAGGAGTTATTGTACCGATAGAGGGCTAAAATTTTAACTAAAGAACGACTAACTCTTCTTTTGTACGAAACTGGGAAAATCATCCATTCATTGGCGAAAATCGTCCATTTTAAACAATACCCATCTTCCCAAACTTTGCAATGTCAATAATGACATACAATTTTAATTATAATCACATGGAAAATGTAACTGCAACGGAATTTAAGGTTCCAACACGGGAAGATGTAGCTCCCATCAATCAAGCGATTTTTGACAATCTAAACAAAGCCCTGGGCTTTGTGCCAAATCTATATGCTACCATAGCCTATTCGGAAAATGGTCTAAAACGATTTTTGGACTACCAGAACGCAAAAACATCCTTGAGCAACAAAGAAAAAGAAGCCGTAAACCTGGTTGTAAGTCAGGTCAACGAATGTGTTTACTGCCAAAGTGCACATACCGTGTTGGGCAAGATGAACGGTTTTAACGATGCTCAATTATTGGACATCAGAAAGGGAAAAAACGACAATCCCAAATTGGATGCCCTAGTGAAATTAGCCGCTGATATTACCTTGAACCGTGGTAAGGCAAATAACGAAACCGTTGAATACTTTTTTGCCCAAGGGTACACGAAGGAAAATCTTGTAGACGTCATTTTACAGGTAAGTGATAAGACAGCCATGAACTATTTGCACAACCTAACTAATGTGCAAGTAGATTTCCCCTTGGCCGAAACATTATAAATCATTTGGGAAGTACGCATTCACCTGGTGTACTTCCCATTACATTTCCAAAATCATTAAAATGAAAGCGTTAAAAAGTATACGAGAATTTTTTAGTAAAAATCCTGCCTTTCCCAAAAGTATAACTCCGGAATTTGTGTGTCCAAATTGCTGGGGAAGACAGGAATATGGGGGCGAATTTTTCATGGCCCAAAAAACGGACCATCCCACAGTTATGGAACGAAGAAAAGGATGGGTTAGATCCTACGCAGAGCAAAATTTAAAAGGAATGTATCCTAAATACAACATTACAAAGGAAATATGCAATGTATGCTTTCAAAGCCATGCAAATTAAATAATATTTTTTTAACAAAACACTAAAGAAAAATGGCAACTGAAATTGTAATCACGAAGAAATATCCACTTCCACCATTTAACGAGGAAACGGCAAAACTTAAAGTTCAAATGGCAGAGGATTCCTGGAATACTAAAGACCCAGTAAAAGTTTCCAAAGCGTACACAGTTGATTCCAAGTGGAGAAATAGAACACAATTCATCAATGGAAGAAAAGAGATTGTTGAATTCCTGACCCAAAAATGGAAATCCGAAAAGCACTATAAGCTAAAAAAAGAGCTTTGGGGTTTTAAGGAAAATAGAATGGCCGTTAGATTTGAGTATGAATTTCAAGATAAATACGACCAATGGTACAGAGCATATGGAAATGAACTTTGGGAATTTGATGAAAATGGTTTTATGCGGAAAAGATTTGCTAGTATCAATGACCTAATAATCGAAGAATACGAAAGAAAACTATAATAAAACCTTCAACCAATTGTGATACCGACGAACATCTATACCCTTATTGAACCTAAATCCGGGAATTTAGCGCTTAAAATCCATCCTTTCGAAGTGGAAAATCCTTTTGAGGAAACCCAAAGACTAAACCATTATTCCCTGATTTGGGTTCAAAAAGGTAGGGGTATACTTACCTCTGAGTTTCATGAATATGAATTTCATGAGAATATGTTACTGTCCTTTTCGCCCTACCAACCATTTTCCTTCAAATCTACTGAGGGTCTTACGGGCATCGTTGTCCAGTTCCATCCCGATTTTTTCTGTATACACAAGCATCATCAAGAAATTGCCTGTCACGGGGTACTTTTCAATAATATCTATGACACGCCCATTGTCCTAGTGGATGGGAAAACCGCCACAAACTTTGAAATTATCATTGAACAACTCAAGGAGGAAATCAAGAAGTCCGCATTGGCCCAATACGAACTACTGGTGTCCTATTTAAAAATTCTTTTGATTACGGCATCAAGGCTTAAAAGGGAGCAACAGTCTGCAAAGGAAGAAGCCCCTCTCAGCAAAGAAGAACCTTTTATCCTACAGAACCTAAAGAACTATATAGAGTCACATTACAGAACAAAACACTCCGCGAGCGATTATGCGGATATGTTGGCGATTACACCAAAGGCCCTTTCAAAGCTTACGAAATCACATTTTAAAAAGACCTTAACCGATTTGATATCGGAACGCATCATCATTGAGGCGAAAAGGGAACTTTATCCTACTAATAAAACGGTGAAGGAAATTGCCTTTGAACTAGGTTATAACGACGAATATTACTTTAGTCGGTTTTTTAAGAAAAACGCGGAGGTATCCCCTCAAATTTATAGGGAAACCGTAGGTTTTGACCGAGCCGCGGCGAGTACTTAAGTTATCACGGTCCGATACTCCATATCGATGAACGAAATTTTAGATTATAGTAGGGGCTACTTGCCCATCCAAAAATACATGAGCTCTTAATGACCTTTTATGGGGCGAAATTAATCTTCCGCTTGCCCCATTAACTTTATATTAAGCCTACTTAATCTTCTTTAATTTTTCATTAATCCTTTGGAATTGATTCCCTATCTATCTTCGCCAACAATAGTGAAGTAATTTTGTGGGCCCTTCCTAACGGGCTATACCTCAAATCCTACTATCGCTAAACTTGTAACGACCAACTAAAAAATATGGAAAATAATTCTAGGACCAGTTTTTGGCAGAAATCCTTTTATATGGATTTTAACCCAAAATGGTTTTTTCTACAACTCACGCTCACGGCATTGAGCCTTTTTACACATTCCGATCTGTTATCACAAACACCTACGGATGCATTGATGATGCCATCAAGAAATGCATGTGTATTACTTAGTTATGACATGGGCCAGTTCGACCGTTATTGGGAAGGGGATTATCTAAGAGGTAATGAGACCATTGCCACGGTACATAGAAACACCTTCTTGCCCATGGCAGCTATCAGCATACTTGGCGACCTTGATCTTTATGTAGGCTTACCTTATGTAAAAACGGAATCTTCCGAACCCAATGGTGGTAGGTTTGAAGGTGCCAATGGTTTCCAGGATTTTATGGCGGCACTAAAGTATAGGGCTTTGGAAAAACAATTGGGAAAAGGAACATTGAGCCTATTGTCAACCGTTGGATTCTCGACCCCGGCCACCAACTATCTTTCCGATTACATGCCCTATAGTCTAGGTTTCGGGGCACCGGAGTTTTCCCTGCGAGGTATCGCACAATATGATTGGAACAACGGTTTTTACGTACGCGGTATGGGCGGTTATCTATGGCGGGGTTATACAGAGGCTGAACGGGACTATTACTACAATAATGGCAGTTATTATTCATCGACCATGGATGTTCCCAGTGCCTGGAACTATGAGGGAATTTTAGGCAAATGGTTCCTAAACTATTCGTTGAGGGCAGAATTAAGCTATTCGGCCATCAAATCCACTAGTGGCGATGATGTAAGGGATTACAATGCCGCCCAACCTACAAACAAAGTGCAATTTGAGAGAATCGGGGCATTTTTACAGTATTACATTCCTTCAATTAAAGGTCTGGGACTTGTTGCCTACCATAGCCGGGTGGTCAATGGGCGAAACACAGGAAAAATGGCGAACACAGGATTTGGGCTTACCTATCAATTCAACTACTTAAAGGACAAAAAAGAAATAGAGGATGAAAACTAAATATATAATCTTCGGGGCAATAATGGTGTTGATTCTAGCCAATTCCTGTGAAAAGGACATTCCCCGCTATACAGAGTTCAAAAGTTACGCCTACGCTAACAATGATGAAAGTGGAGGGAATTGGGTTCCTGTTTTATTGGATGGGGCTACCGCTGTCGATATTGCACCTCCCGAAACAACCACATCGACCGCTTATTTGACCGAGATAGCCGATATAAAATCCAAAATGGATAACATCAATGACAATCAACGTAAATCCATTGAATACTGGACCAACAATGCCGTGGTACGATGGAACGAAATTGCATTGGAACTGATTGCAAAGTACAACCTGATTCCAGGACCTAACGATGATGATACCTATACACTACCTAATCCAAATACACCGGATGGTCCTCCCGGATTTCCGTTTTCACATCCACCTTATGCCAGTAGGGCACTTGCCTATCTTTCAGTAGCGCAGTTCGATGGCCTGATATCCGCATGGCATTACAAATATCAATACAACAGACCGGCACCTTATCAAAATGACGCATCCATAAGTTACGCTTATGAACCCAACGACATTCCCTCATACCCTTCCGATGGCGCTGTATTGGCACGTGTTTCAAAAAATATACTTTCGACAATGTTCCCATTGGAGGTCGCATATCTGGAGAGGATGGAAAAAGAACATTTGGAAAGTCTATTATTATCTGGAGGTAACGTACAAAGCGATATTGATGCCGGAGTTATCATTGCAAATTCGGTATCGGAAATAGCCTTGGAAAGAGCGGCAAACGACGGTATGAAAAATGCCCAGGCACCAAAGGCCGTTTCGGATTCCATTAAAGCAGCCGCCTTTGAAAGATTCGGTTGGCAATGGGAAAATCTTGAACTTCCCGTAAGGCCGGTAGGATTGACACCGTTGTTCGGGAAAGTCAAAATGTGGAGTATTGATGATGTTGAAAGTGTACGTCCCATACCTCCACCACCTCTTGATTCCCAAGAGTATCGTGATGATGTTGAAATATTAAAAAATTATGCCGATAACATGACAGAGGAGCGCAGGGCCATTGCCAATTTTTGGCAGGATGGTCTGGGCACCTATACGCCCCCCGGACATTGGAACCGCTTCGCAAATGAATTTATAGTGGAAAGCAAAATGAACCCATTACGCAGCGCACGCACCATGGCCTATATGAACATGGCGATTATGGATGCCGGCATAAGTTGCTGGGACGCTAAATATTACTACCACTATCCGAGACCTATCCAAACGATTCCCGGTTTTAGGACCATTGCAGGGACCCCTAACTTCCCTAGTTATACTTCTGGGCATAGTGTATTCTCTGCAGCGGCATCCGAAGTACTGGCATACATCTTTCCAGAAAAAGCACAGATTGTACGGGCATGGGCAGAGGAAGCCGCAATTTCCAGGGTATATGGAGGCATCCATTGGACTTTTGATGCCACCGTTGGTACGGATCAAGGTAGAAATGTGGCGCAGTTCACTATTGATGTCGCCAAGTTGGACGGTGCGGATTGATAGAATAAAAATTAACTTGAGAAGGGTAATTTTAAACCTTAATCTAAATATTTAAAACTGCCTACATGTTGGCCTATTAAAAACGGCCCTTATTGGAATTGATTAAGGAATAATTGCTAGTCCATTGTGGTACTCCGTAGGTTGGATGTACTTTCCATTTTAGAAATTTCCGTGAGGGTAGACTTGATCAAGGTTTCCAACTGTTTTCTTTTCTGCCTGCAACGGATTTGTTTGAGTTCAAATTTGCTTCTGCTAAGCAACCTTTGGCAATAATCCAATCGGGTAGCAACGGACAGTTCCAACATGGTCTTGGCATAAAGTTCGTCCAATTCCACCAAGGGCGGGTTGTTGGGTCTTAAAAATTTGAAATATCGGGATAATCGCATGACAACATCGGCTTAACAATAGAATTTTCCACAAGAAGCTTGCCAAAATGCCTAAACTTTTGCCACAAAACATCCTATTTCTTGGAACTGTAATTGAATAGTCGAAATCCACGTAATGTCGCTTTGAACGATCTGCCTAAAATTGGGTGTATTGCTGTCCAGAAAAAGATTCCTGAAAAAATTTAGGGTTCGTATTTCCTTCCCATGTAATCCTGCCATGTGACCAGGACATATTTATCCTTTCCGTTTTCGCTTTTCCTTAGAAAACCAAATTCGTAAACAAAGAAATATACGTCGCCCTTTTTGTTCTTCCAATAATGGGTGAAATACTTAGGGTCGAACCCCTCCCCTATTAATTCGCCCTGCCTAATTATGGTGTATCCTGATTTGTTGTACTTTTTTAAAATTCTCCTGTTTATCTTCAATTGTCTATCGACCTTAAGGTAAAAGGTCTCCGTTTTCTGCCTGTGCTCATATTGGTCTATGGACTTACATTTTTTGGAGCAGAACTTCTTATCGGACCTACCTTTTACCAAAACACCACAAACCGGACATTTTTTTGAATCAGTCATTTACAAACGCATATTATAGATATAATATATCGCTCAAATTACGAAACTTCGATAAACTTGTTGTATGAACGAAATGAAATCCATAACACTGTACCATTTAATGATCGACGATCGTAAAATGATTGGTATCAAGTTTTTGCCCGATAGACTTATTCAGAACTTGATCAAAGGTCTTCCAAACCCTAAATGGAGCGATAAATACAACATGGCCTACATACCCAATACCAAAGCCAATCTTGGAATCATTTTCAATACCTTCAAAGGTGTCGTCTGGATAAACTACAATCGGTTTTTTACCAATAGACCCGTACATACCAAAAACTACACCGTGGATGTAGCCTGGTTCAGGAATAGAAAACCGATTCCCGATTACCGATTTTGTCCCGAGGAATATCTATTGAAATTGGAGTTAAAACGATATTCGTTTAGTACGGTAAAGACCTACGTATCCTTCTTTGAAATATTCATCAACTATTATAAGGAAAAAGAGCTACATACGATTGACGAGAGTGATATCAGGGCGTTTTTACAGTGTCTTATACGGAAGAAGGTTTCCAATTCCTATTTGAACCAGGCAATTAACTCCATTAAATTCTATTACGAGGTAGTATTGGGTATGCCCAACCGTTTTTATGAGATTGAAAGGCCCCGTAAAGAGTCAAAGCTGCCAAAGGTCATTTCCAAGGAAGATATCATTGCGATTATCGAGAACACCAATAATCTTAAGCACCGTTGTATTGTAAAACTTTTGTATGGTTCAGGCCTTAGACGAAGTGAGCTTTTGAATTTAAAGATAAACGATATAGATAGCACGCGAATGCTGGTCAGGGTCGAAGGTTCCAAAGGTAATAAGGACAGGTATACTTTATTATCAAAATCAACACTTGATGATCTTCGTCTGTATTACAAAGAATGGAAACCTCAGGAATATTTGTTCGAGGGAAGGAAGGCATCGAAATATACCGCAGAAAGTGTATTGAACATCGTCAAAAAAGCAGCAGAAAAGGCTGGTATAAGAAATACGGTCACCCCACATATATTACGGCACAGTTTTGCGACCCATCTTTTGGAATCAGGTACAGATCTTAGGCAGATCCAAGTACTTTTAGGCCATGGATCCAGCAAGACTACCGAAATATACACCCATGTGGCGACAAATACCTTTAAGAACATTAAAAATCCATTAGATTAGTCCGGATAAAATAGAAATATAGTAACTTGTTACTATATACAATTGTTAGCCACAAGCTGAAAAAAACGAATGGACAAAGAAAAACCCAGACTTGCAAGATTGACAGCAATCCTAACCCAATTACAATCGAAACGGATTGTAACTGCAAAGGATATTGCCGAAAAACACAATGTAAGTATCAGAACGGTTTATCGGGACATCCGAACTCTTGAGAAGTCGGGAATTCCAATTGTGACGGAAGAAGGAAAAGGATATTCAATCATGGAAGGTTATAAACTTCCGCCAGTTATGTTTACCCAAGGCGAAGCGAACGCCTTAATAACAGCAGAACAACTAATCAGAAAAAATAAAGACCAATCTTTGACCGAACAATACGAAAGTGCTGTAACAAAAATCAAGTCAGTCTTAAACTACGCCCAAAAAGAAAAAGCGGAATTGCTGACTAACAGAATACAGGTACGCAATAATCGTGAGAATGAAAAAACAAGCAAATATCTGATACAACTTCAATCGACTATATCAAATTATCAAACAATTAAAATTGATTACCTGTCATTGGAAAACAAGCAAAGTCAAAGAAAAATAGAACCGTTTGCACTTTACACTACACAGGACAATTGGATACTTATCGGCTTTTGTAAATTAAGAAATGACTTTAGAGCGTTTCGGCTTGATTGTATCCTAAAAATAGAAATCTTAGGTAGTCATTTTGAACCACATAAAATGACTTTGCAAGAATATCTTGAAAAATGTACTGAAAAATACAAGGATACCCCTGACACACCTTTGGCACAAGGTCAATCTACTTTTGCATTAAATCATAAAATTTAAAAAATGCAAACAGTAAAAATTGAATCTTTTAACATTATTGGAATCTCGATTAGAACAACAAACGAGAACGGACAGGCAAGCGAAGAAATTGCAGAACTTTGGGGTAAGTTTATGTCTGAGAGTATTTTGGAAAAAATCCCTAATAAAGTTGATAATAAAATCTATTCACTTTATACGGACTATGAAGGCGACCATACAAAACCGTATACGGCAATACTTGGTTGCAAAGTTGAAAATTTGGACAATATTCCCAACGGAATGGTTGGTAAATCATTTAGTGGAGGAACATACACCAAGACAACTGCAAAAGGAGACTTAATGCAAGGATTGGTCGTTAACCAATGGTCGAAAATCTTTGAGATGGAATTGGACAGAACCTTTAATGCCGATTTTGAAATTTTCGGTGAAAAAGCACAAAATCCTTCTGATGCGGAAGTAGATTTCTATGTAGGTATAAAACGAGAAACGAATGGGTAAACTAATCTTAAAGACAGACCCAAGAGTAAATGAAGTTTTTGCGAATTATCCCGACTTTGTTCGGGATAAATTGCAACATCTTCGGGAATTAGTAATAGAAACAGCAGAAGAAATTGAAGGAGTGACTGTTTTGGAAGAAACTTTGAAATGGGGAGAACCCAGTTTTGTCACTAAAAACGGTAGTACTTTACGAATGGATTGGAAAGAAAAAACACCTGACCAATATGCAATGTATTTCCAATGTACAAGTAGATTAGTTGATACTTTCAGGTTAGTTTTTGACCACAAATTTCAATACGAGGGAAAACGAGCAATCGTTTTTCAGTTAAACCAAAAAATCCCTGAATTGGAACTCAAAGAATGCATAAAAGCATCTTTGATTTATCACAATGTAAAGGAACAAATTACATTGGGAATATGAGAATGAATAAAAAAGCCAGTGGCTAACAATGTATAAAAATAATAGCGGTTTAATCGCTAAAACCAAAGTAAGTAAATATAAAAAAGGTCTGTTTTTAACCGAAAAGTTAGTGCTTGTAAATCCGCTACTATTCTTATACTAGACCGTTAGGCACAAGCTGAAAAAATGAAATTACTATTTCTCTTTATTCTGCTGTTAATCGCAATAGAATTCCAGGCTCAAACCAATCCTGGAATTGGACTTGTATCAATCGGTTTTGACGATAAAACCAAGCTAGAATTTTACGAGTCCGAAATGGACAATGAACCCACGGAGGTTCTAGAATTTTTTCTTGATTCAACAATAAGCAGTTTGAGTATCCGAAATTTAAATACACAACACAAATGGTTGAATCCAGAAGTATTGTGGCTAGATTATCATGAATTTACTTTTCGCTGTGTTTCAAAAACTGAAGATTGCTTTGAGATAATAGTTGACAACGAGACAGGAAAATCAATGTGGTTAAAAAAATCTGAACTGACCTTGTTTAGTACTTGGGAAACCTATCTAATGCGCATGTTTGGAATTGAAAGATTAAAAAGCAATCCCCAAAAAATAAGGATAGGACCAAGTGAAAATTCAGCAGAAATAAAATATGAAGGAACAGATTGCTTTATTGTAAAGAGAATGAAAGACGATTGGATTGAAATAATGACACCCGATTATTGCGATGAGGACTATACTGACAGTAATACACCTCTAAAATCAGGATGGATAAAATGGCGGAATGGAAATGAATTGCTAATAAACTATTTTACGACAAGTTGAAAAATAAAAGCCAGTGCCTAACACCGGCTATAATTCATTGCTGCATATTCGCTAAATTGAAACCCATAAACCATTAACAGGGCCCGATTTCTAACCGACAATTTCCTACGGAAATCGCCGCAACGAAATCATAGCCCAACCGTTAGCGTAAATGCCGTTCAAATTTATTGGTTTCGGCATTTTTTGAATATGATGGTCGCTCTTCTTTTGGTAGGTACTCCCCTATTTTGGTTTCGGTGCTCTTAAAAAATAATTATCGGTTCGGGGCCTTCCCTTTTTTGCCCCG
>NZ_JAQPCH010000014.1:0-52001 GCF_028464205.1 Maribacter sp. PR66 | reverse complement strand
GAATGCCCTTTTTATTGTCTGGTTCGTTGCTTTTGAAAGATTGGTCTAAATAGGTGGCCATTACCACGCCATCATCCGTAGCAATACCAAATAGGGCAATAAAACCTACCCAAACGGCGACACTTAAATTGATGGTTTTCATATTGAACAAGTCCCGCAGATTTTCGCCGAAAAAGCTGAAGTTGAAAAACCAATCTTGCCCATACAACCAAATCATTATGAAACCACCTGCAAAGGCTACGGCAATGGCGGTAAACACCATAAGCGATGTAGAAACCGACCTGAACTGGAAATACAAAATCAAGAATATGACGAGTAAACAAAGTGGCACCACGACTGATAAGGTTTTTTCTGCTCGCAACTGATTTTCATACGTTCCCGTAAAGCGATAGCTCACGCCTTGTGGTACGATTAGTGAACCGTTATCAATATTTTCTTGGATTAAGGCTTGGGCATTTTCTACTACATCCACTTCGGCAAAGCCGTCGAGCTTGTCAAACAGCACGTAGCCAATTAGAAAAGTGTCTTCGCTCTTAATAACTTGTGGACCTTGTTCGTAGCGTATATCTACCAATTCGCCCAGCGGTACAGGACTTCCTTTTTCAACGGGAACATAGATATTACGCAAGTCGTCTGGATTTGCCCGTAATTCTCTTGGATAGCGGACACGCACGGCGTAGCGTTCACGGCCTTCCACGGTTTGCGTTAGTGGCATACCGCCCACGGCCACTTGAAGGATTTCCTGCACGTCCATAATGGATATGCCATATCGAGCCAATTGGTCTCGCTTAATATCGATGAGCAAGTAGGGTTTGCCCACGATACGGTCTGCAAAGACAGCTTGTTCTTTAACGCCTTCGGCTTGTTTCAAGATGTCTTCCAGTTGCAGTCCAAAATTTTCTATGGACTTTAAATCCGGACCTTTTACCTTGATGCCCATAGGCGCACGCATTCCCGTTTGTAGCATTACCAAACGTGTTTCGATGGGTTGCAACTTGGGTGCAGATGTCACGCCTGGTAGTTTGGTTACTCGAACTATCTCGTTCCAAATATCATCTGGACTCTCGATGTCTGGTCGCCAGTTTCGGTAATACTCGCCGTTTTCATCTTCAATCAACTCTTCGCATGTAGCGGTAGTCTTGAGCGATGCTTTGTCATAATTGACATCTTCGTCTATCTCATTATTTGGGTTAATAATAAATTTGTCGTTCTTCAGTACAAACAATCCATCGTCATTGACCTTATAGCGTTGTCTCTCGCCTGAACTATTCCGCATATATTCAGATTTATACTGAATGACATTCTCATACATCGAGAGTGGTGCTGGGTCGAGTGCGCTTTCCGTTCGTCCTGCTTTTCCTACTACGGTTTCAATTTCAGGGATGCTCGCCACCGCCATATCGAGCTGTTGCAACACACGCTTGTTTTCTTCCACACCAGCGTGTGGTAAGGATGTAGGCATCAGCAGGAAAGAGCCTTCATTCAGCGCTGGCATAAACTCTTTGCCCGTATTTCGCATAATAATGATACCCAACGTGAGCACCGTAGCCGGAACGATTAAGAATAGATATCGGTTCTGAAGTGCCCATCGCAAAATACGCTCATAGTATATCCTGAAAATCGAGAACACACCAAGCAGTCCAAAACAGATAATGGAAACAAATAACAAGTTCATCACAATACTTCGGTCAAAGCCTAACGGTCGCCAGTAGGTAGCGAGCAAGAATACGATGGCAACCGATGAAATGATGATATCCAGTAGATTTTTACGCTTTCGCGAAAGCGTACCACGCATCTTTAAAAATGATGTGATAGCAAAGGCGATAAGAATTAGTCCTAACCAATAACCGTAAACAATGGCGATAATTCCCAATAAAACAAGCAAGCCATTAATGGCATACTGTGTACGTTCTCGCACACTCGTCTTGCGGAACAGGAATGCCGCGATGGGTGGAATGAGAAATAACGCAATGATGAGTGATGCCGTGAGTGCCATTGTTTTGGTAAAAGCAAGTGGGCGGAACAGTTTTCCTTCGGCACCTATCATCGTAAATACGGGCAGGAAACTGATAATGGTCGTCAGGACAGCTGTTAGGATAGCACCAGAAACTTCGGCAGTTGCGTTGTAGATGATTTCGTTTGTGGTGTATTCCTTACCGTTTTCATTAAGCCGCAACTTTTCATCTTCCAAGTGCCGAATCATATTCTCGGCGAGTATCACGCCCACGTCCACCATAGTTCCGATGGCAATGGCGATACCAGAAAGTGCGACGATGTTTGCATCTACATTAAAGAGCTTCATCGTGATAAAAACCATCAAAACTGCTACGGGTAATAGTCCTGAAATAAGGATGGATGCACGCAGATTAAAAACCATTATAATAATGACCAAAATGGTAATCAGGATTTCCAAAGTCAGGGCTTCATTGAGCGTGCCTAACGTTTCCTGTATGAGTTCAGTACGGTCATAAAACGGTACGATGGTTACTTGTGAAGTGCGACCATCTTTCAATGTTTTTGTGGGAAGTCCAGCGCTTATTTCAGCAATTTGTGCCTTAACATTGTTAATGACTTCCAGCGGATTTGCACCGTAGCGAGCAACTACGACACCACCTACGACTTCGGCACCTTCCTTGTCGAGAATTCCACGTCTGGTAGCAGGTCCCAAATGAACATTTGCCACGTCCTTGATACGAATAGAAGTAAAGTTTTCTGAATCAACCACGGCATTTTCGATATCTGCGATAGATTTTACATAACCCAATCCGCGCACGAGATATTCAGCTTGATTGATTTCGAGGGTTTGTGCGCCTATGTCCTGATTGCTCTGCTTTACAGCCTTGACCACATCGCCCATACTTACATTGTACTGGCGCATTTTTTCTGGGTCAATATCCACTTGGTATTCCTGAACATACCCACCTATGGAAGCCACTTCAGAAACACCGCTTGCAGATGATAACCCATATTTCACATAGTAATCCTGAATACTACGCAATTCCTGTAAATCCCAACCGCCAGTAACGTTGCCATCTTTATCACGACCTTCCAGCGTGTACCAAAATATCTGTCCAAGACCTGTGGCATCTGGCCCTAATGATGGATTGACACCATCAGGTAATAGGTTTGCAGGAAGTGAGTTCAGTTTTTCAAGTATGCGACTGCGTGACCAGTAGAACTCGATGTCTTCTTCAAAAATGATATAGATGCTTGAAAATCCAAACATAGAAGAACTACGGATGGTTTTCACGCCTGGAATACCGAGAAGCGAAGTGGTAAGAGGATATGTGATTTGGTCTTCAATGTCCTGTGGCGAGCGCCCTTGCCACTTGGTAAAAACAATTTGCTGGTTCTCGCCAATATCAGGTATGGCATCAACGGCAACTGGGTCTGTAGGTAAAAAGCCCGTTTCCCAATTAAAGGGTGCGTTGACCACGCCCCAACCCACGAATAGGGCAAGTAGTAGAACGGCAACAAGTTTGTTTTCTATGAGAAATTTAATGCTCTTATTCAGCATAGCATTTGATTATTAGATAATTGGAATTACGTGTTGCAGAATATGGCAAACACGAGTTTTAGCCCACTACAGCATAGCTATTGGGCTTCATTCAAAAAATCTAACAAATCAAATTAAGAAAGTCTGGTGCAGCACTTGCACATCCCGTTTGACAAAGGGTCGCGGGTAATCTTCAAAAGGAACTTCTTCAGATTCGGTTCCTTCAAATAGGTTTATATAAGAGTATGTAAAAGCAGCGATGAACGTTTGCTGCTCAAAAGAAAGCGTGTCAAAAGATATTTTAAGGTCGTCTTTGCCTTCCTTTACAATTTGCTCGTCAGAACAACAAGATTTCTCAGTCATTTTAGGATTCTCACAACTTTTAACTGGTTGTGCTTTTTCCATTCCACAACCTTCAGCTTTTGAGAATAAACTAAAATCGACCAAATTGTCCCCACAATAATGCATATCCACAGTAAATGACATTGTAGAGAACATCACTACAAAAGCCATCGAAATAGATAATATTTTATGGAAAACCTCTTTCATCGTTGCAAAATTACAAAATTTTGGAATTAACCGCATTACTTTAAGTTAAGTTTAAGGCAATCAATCGATGAAAAGTTTTATAAGGGAATGTTTTATGTCGCAAAAAAACCTTGAAAAACAAAAGCTGTTGTTATATGTGTAACCCTCCCTTTTGTCGGGCTATTTATTGGACGATTTTTTGATCTATTATAGTTCGAATGCAAGAATCTCCTGCTCAAACTCCGACTTTCGTTCCTCCAAGGTATTCTGCAATTGTGTGGTCACCAAATTGATGAGATTGCTGTTGGTTGTCTTGAATTCCAATCCATGGGAATCCCTGATGTAAAATGAACTGGAACCGTCCTGGTTGTAGTTGAACTTGGTGAGTTCTCCAAGGGTCTGGTTCAGGCGTTCCCTGTTGGTCGCCAAGCCTCTCAACTTTTCAAACTTCTGGATCCGGCTGTCGATGCTGATTTTGGGAACCACCACCGGTGCCTTGGCTTCTTTGGTCTTTTCAGTACCATTGGCGTTACCAGTAGCCTCCTTGGTCAGTTGGTCTTTGACATCCTTGTTGGATGCTTTTTGTCTTGTTACCGTTTTCTTGGTTCCGGTCTCTTTTGTTTTTGTTTCCATGTTAAATGAATTTTTAATTAAACAATATTTGAGCATGTAACAAGTGGTAGACAAAATTTTGGAGCGGCAAGGAAACGGAATAAAAAGGGACAAAGGAGCGGCTTTATGCCGTCCCTTGTCCGACAAACTTTTGCGGGCTTAGCTTTCGATGATATTGGTTAAGCTATTAAATTTTATCTTATGATCCGCAGGTTGGCCCCAGGTTTCTGGCCATTCACTACTTCCTTTTCGGGACTTTTTTCGAGAACCGCTTTCAACTGGGCCATATCCTTGCTGATCTTTTTCTCCACCACCCTTGCATATTTTTGGGTGGTCGATAGTTTGGTGTGCCCCAATAGCTTGGATACCGTTTCCAAGGGAACATTGTTCATTAGGGTAATAGTGGTCGCAAAAGTGTGCCTGGCCACATGAAAGGTCAGGTGCTTATCGATTTGTGCCTTGGTGGCAATCACCTTTAGGTATTTGTTTACTTTTTGATTGGAATATACAGGCAATAACGTATGGTCATTATCGACATTGGGATGATTGGAATACTTGTCCAATATGGCCTTGGCATGATACAGCAGGGGAATCCTTACAGGTGTCTTGGTCTTTTTCCGTTTGACATTGATCCACTCTTCTCCATCTATTCCTGTTACAATATCACTTCTCTTTAAGAGCTTGACCTCAATATAGCTTAGGCCTGTATAACAGGCAAAAAGAAATATATCCTTTACAATGGCCTTGCCGCTATCCTTGATTTTAGTGGAAATCAAGCGTTGTATTTCGGCCTCTTCCAAAAAATCACTGTCGTAATCCTCGAACTTCATGTTGTACTGGTTGAAGGGGTTTTGGGGGATGCACCTGAACTTGAAGGCTATGCCCACCAATTTCTTGAACCGCTCCATGTGCTTCATGATGCCATTATTGGTCAATGGCTGGGCCTTGTTAATCGGAGGGCAATTTCTAAGGAAGCTCTCGAATTCGACCAAAAATGCATAATCTATAAAGGACAATCTTATGTCCTGTGAGTTGAACTTTTTCTTTACGAACCGTTTTAGGTAGGTTTCCGTGGCCGAGTAGTTCTTGATCGTGCCCTTTGCCAATTTTGGCATTTCATGGGTGCGATGGAATTCGATGATATCCTTTAATGTCCTGACCACCTTGTCCTTTCCAAGGTAGCGCAATTTGATGATCTTTGCGTTGATCACCGCTCCCTCCCCTATTAACTGCCGATGGCACTCCAAGAGTTTGGCGTGAACATCGTCTAGATATCGGTTGATGCTGTTCGCTTCATTGGCACGATGATCGATTTTGCCCAAAATAGGACACCATCGTTCTTCAAAAGTTGATCTATGGACACTGAGGTCGGAATAGCGGCCCTCAAATCTTATACGGGCATAAATGGGAATCCGGCCATCTTTTTTTTTGGCCGTTTTTTTTAGCCAAAAGCTGATACTGAATGAATTAGAGCTATTCATGTGTTTTCGCCTTAAGTGGAACAATCCGTTGAGCGAAAGTCAAATCACACGAAATATCAAATCGGGAAATACAAGATAAGGAATTTCCCCCGACAAAAATAGGACATCATATAGGACATCCTCACCCTTGATTTCAGACCAAAACAAAAAAAACCAGAAAAAATTAATTTTCTGGTTTTCAATTATTTATGGTTTAGTTTGTTGTTAAAAAAACCATGTCTGTCGGGGTGGCAGGATTCGAACCTGCGACCTCCTGCTCCCAAAGCAGGCGCGATAACCGGGCTACGCTACACCCCGAGGCTATCTTAAATTAAAAGAAATTGCGGAGAGAATGGGACTCGAACCCATGCGACACTTGCGCGTCGACAGATTAGCAATCTGCTCCGTTACCACTCCGGCACCTCTCCAATAATCTATTTTCAGGAACGTTCGCTCAAATTGCGGATGCAAATGTAAATTTTACCGTAGAAGCACGCAACTATTTTACTAGGTTTTTTAAAAAAAAATAAACGGTCTGTCATTCAGGATATTCTACCCTTAAATGGTAAATGTTGGTCAGTTTTTGTTTGAAGATTTTCTTGATGATTTCAATCTCCTTAAAGGTGATGTTCGCATTTATGAACTGATTGGCTTTCATTTGTCCTGCAATTATCTTATCTACAAATTCATCAATAATGGTATAGGTGGGATCCTTTAGGCTTTTTGAGGCTGCTTCTACAGAATCTGCCATCATCAATATGGCCGTTTCTTTTGAAAATGGAAGAGGGCCTGGGTATTTAAAATCCTCTTCATTGATATTTATTTCCAAGTCCCTCTCCTTCTTATAGAAATAGTAAACGTATGTAGTTCCATGATGGGATCTAATAAAATCGATAATACGATCAGGTAATTTATTTTTTCTTGCAATCTCTATGCCCTTTATAACATGTCCAATAATAATCTTGGCACTTTCTCTAGGAGTGATTTCGTCATGGGGGTTCACATTGGTAATCTGGTTTTCGGTGAAATAGGTAGGGTTGTTCATTTTACCTATATCGTGGTAGAGCGCCCCTACCCTTACCAACATGGCATTTGCCCCAATTTCATTGGCCGCGGATTCTGCGAGATTGGCTACTTGAAGGGAATGGTTAAACGTACCAGGGGCTTTGTTGGATAATTCTTTTAATAACTTTGAATTGGTATCCGAAAGTTCCAACAAGGAGACATCGGATACTAGACCAAAGACTTTTTCATAAATATAAATCAAGGGCTGTACGAACAAGGTTATCATACCATTGAGTAAGAAAAGCCCTAGTGTATACCATGAGATATTACTGAGGTTGCCTTCGTGTATTATGTGAAATGCCAAATACCCCACTACATAAATAGAAATAATCTGTCCTATAGAAATAAATAGATTGGCCCGTTTATACAATTCAGAAACTGTTAAAATGGTAACAATACCCGTAATAATCTGAAGGAAGATATATTCAAAACTATTGGGTACTACAAACCCTAAAATCAGTACGGTCAGTACATGGGCGAATAGCCCCAATCTCGCATCAAAGAAGGTTTTTAGAATTAAGGGTAGTATACATAACGGCACTACGAACACCAAGGAATCATCATACTTTACAACCATGGTTGTGATAAAAACCATCAGGAGGATATTGAAAAAAATGAAGGTTACTTTTGTATTGTTGCCATAGATGGCTGGTCTGTATTTCTTCAGAAAAAGCAAGAGCATTAAAAGTACCAAGGCCACCAATACGGTATACCCAATAAGTATGATATAATAATTGTGAGCTGTCCATAACTCCGATTCATATTCCGACTTCAAAGACTCTAATACTTTCAGATTTTCGCCTTCTACAACCTCGCCCTTGGCAATAATTAGTTTACCTTCATCTACGGTACCTCGAGTGTAACTAATCTTAGATAAAGCGTCCTCCCGGCTCTTTTGCGTGAGGCTAACATCGTAACTGACATTTGGCTCAATAAGCTCAAAAAACAGGTCTTGAAATTCTTGGTTCAAATGGGGAATATTCTCTTCCTTCAGTTTCTTTTGAATCAAATTCCCAACATCAGAAAGCCTGTAAAACGAGGAAAATTGTTTTTTCGCGGCCGCGTTGTTCTTAACCAAAAAAACAGAACCGCCCCTAATCTGTTTAGCACTACTATCCAGTACACCATTTTGGTAGATGGAATCTAAAAGGGTTTCACCTATTTTTTTTAAAAAATCCTTTTGGGCATTTGTGTAAGCCGAATTACCAAAAATGCTCTGGAAAGAATTATCATATCGCTCGTAAACCCTGCTAACCTGCTGATGGTCGTACCTAAAATATTGTCCGCTTGTCTCTTCTATTTGCTGCTTTTCCTGAGCAATCTCGGAATCGGATTTTTTTATCGAAAAATCAAAAGGTGCATATAAGGTTTCAAATTGCCATGGTTTCCCTTTTTGAAATTCATACTTGAACTTTCCGCCTTTAGGAAAAAAGAAAACAATAAATCCTATGGAAACAAAGTATAGGAAGTACTTGTATATAAGGGATTGTTTTTTGTAAAGGTTGTCCAAACGTTCAATTTTTGCGTAGCTATTCCAAAAATAGAAAATATAAATGTACAATAAGGAATTAGGTCAATAACCAAGGTTTTGGTTTAGAATTTAGTAATTTCGTTTATATAAATTTGAAAATACATGAAATGAGCGATAGGGATCCTTGATACTTATCAAGATGTACCGATAGCTATCAAGATGGCGAAATCAAAGTTTCAAAAACTTTTGAAAACAAAGGATAATGATATGAAAAATTACACCCGCCTGAACGTTACATCATGACAGATCCATTTTTAAAAAGCAATAAAAATATAAGATGAAAGAGGTTGTTATAGTTTCTGCGGTACGAACGCCAATAGGAAGTTTTATGGGTGCCTTGTCCACAATTCCTGCTCCTAAACTTGGTGCCGCCGCGATAAAGGGAGCCCTAGAAAAAATCAATTTAAAGCCGGATATGGTGGAAGAAGTTTTAATGGGAAACGTTGTACAGGCGGGCACGGGACAAGCCCCTGCAAGACAAGCGGCTCTTTATGCAGGAATTCCGGATACCGTACCGTGTACCACGGTGAACAAAGTTTGTTCCTCCGGAATGAAGGCCGTGATGCAGGCAGCCCAAGCCATTGCCCTAGGAGATGCCTCCATCATAGTAGCGGGAGGAATGGAGAATATGAGTTTGATTCCGCATTATGCTTACTTGAGATCACCGGTGAAATTTGGTCCGTCATCCATGGTAGACGGAATGCAAAAAGATGGTTTGGTAGATGCCTATGATCAAAATGCTATGGGCGTATGTGCGGATGCCTGTGCCGTTGAATATAAATTTTCAAGGGAAGACCAAGACGCTTTCGCCGTACAGTCCTACAAAAGGTCTGCAGAAGCTTGGAAAAAAGGCTTTTTCAAAAATGAAGTTGTTCCCGTATCGGTACCTCAGCGACGTGGGGAGCCATTGATCGTTTCCGAAGATGAGGAATACAAGAACGTTTTCTTGGATAAAATCCCAAATTTAAGACCGGCATTCTCCAAGGATGGTACGGTAACGGCCGCGAATGCCTCCACCATCAATGATGGCGCCGCTGCCCTGGTATTGATGAGTGCCGAAAAAGCAAAGGAATTGAACCTAAAACCTTTAGCCTCTATTAAGGGCTATGCCGATGCCGCACAAGAACCAAAATGGTTTACGACCGCTCCTGCCAAAGCTTTGCCAAAGGCTTTGAATAGAGCAGGGTTTACACTTCAAGATGTTGACTTTTTTGAGTTTAACGAAGCTTTCTCAGTAGTAGGTTTGGCGAATATGAAAATATTGGGTCTTACCGATGTAAATGTAAATGTTAATGGTGGTGCCGTTTCTTTGGGACACCCATTAGGATGCTCAGGAGCACGGATTCTTGTAACACTAATACATGTTTTAGAACAAAAAAATGGAAAAATTGGTGCAGCAGCTATTTGCAATGGAGGCGGTGGTGCTTCTTCCATGATTTTGGAGCGAGCCTAAACATCCTAGAAAATAGATGCAATACGGTATTTGCCCACTAAGTGTTATTCCTTTGAGAATATCGCCCGAAGAAGCTTCGGAAATGACGAGCCAAGTACTCTTTGGAGAGCATTTTAAGATATTGGAATCCCGCAAATATTGGTCAAAAATCAGAGTTTCGTCGGACAAATGTGAGGGATGGGTACCAAATAATCAAGTACATTTTATCACCAAAGAGGAATTTATATTAATTGAAGAAAAACAGCCAATTTTTGCTACAGATCTCTTAAGCTTTGCAGAACATCCAAACGGCACACCGATTTCAATAATTTTAGGTTCCTCAATCCCTTTGACCAAGATTCTTAAAGTAACGGTTGAAGGAAATAAGACCGAAGGGAAACAAACAAAAGAGCACATAATCAATACAGCATTAAAATACTTAAATGCGCCGGAATTAAAAGGTGGTAAAACTCCATTTGGTATAGACGCCTCTGGATTTGCACAAATGGTCTATAAAATTAACGGCTACAATTTATTACGCACCGCACAGGAACAGGCGAGACAAGGGGAAGCTTTAAGCTTTATAGAAGAATGTGAACCTGGAGATTTGGCCTTTTTCGATGATTCCTACGGACATATCAATCATGTTGGTATCGTAATGAAAAATAATTTTATCATTCATGTAAACGGTATGGTACGAATAGACAGGATAGACCATACCGGAATTTTTAATTACGATCTTAGAAATTATTCGCATCAACTAAGGGTCTTAAAAAGAATCCTATAAAAAAAGGGTCCTAAAATTATTGGACCCTTTTTATAATTTATGTTGTTTAAAGAATTATTCCCCTAGCAACTTTTTTATTCTCATGAAGTTTTCATTATCGCCCATAGCACCATAGATGTTCTTCAACTGCGTTAATATACCTTGATTGTCTGGGTTTGTTTTTAATGCGGTTTCCAAAATATCGGCTCCCTGAGTGAAGAAATTATCCTTTTTTGTTTTAAGCTCGTCATACTTGGCAATGTCGGCTCTGCTATTACCCAAAGAATTCATTTCGTCAATCAAAGCGTTACCCTGATTAACATAGGTAGTGGAAAGGTTCAAATAGGCGTTAGTGTAACTAGGATTGATTTCAATTGCCTTTTTGTATGACTCTCTAGCCTCCTCAAAATTCCCTTGCTCCATGCTGATTACACCAACGTTGTAATGTAAATCTGCATTATCTGGTGCCAATGCTATCGCTTCAGCCATTAATTCCTTGAATTTATCCTTATCTCCCAATTTAAAATATAGGTTAGCCTCGTTCAATATAAGGTTGACATCTTCTGGGTCATTAGCTCTAGCGGCTTTATATGCCTCTAAAGCTTTGTCATCCTGTCCTAATTGGGTGTAGATTAGTGCAGTATTTTTTACGATTTCAGCTTTTTTGGAAGGTGTTTTCTCATCAACTGGATCTTTATAGGTTCCAGATTTTACCATTAGGTCACGTTGCGTTTTGTCCATAATTTCCTGCTCACCGGTTTCAGTATTGGTGGCCTTATATACGATACCGCTACCATCGTAACCTATTTCTTGAAGCTCATTGTAATATTCCAAAGCTTTTTCATAGTGTCCGCCGTTCACGGCACTGCTTGCAGCATAGTACAAATATGTAGTATCCTTTGGGCTGATTTTATAGCTCATATAAAGCTTATCGGCAGCGGATTCAAACTTTTGTTGTTCGTTATCGGATACTGCGGAGTTTACCAAATCTGCAGATATACTTGCCATATACTGGGTTGCCTCGTTGGAGTATTTACTTTTACCGGATTGTTCTTCTATTTCCAATACCTTTTGGAAGGAATTGGCCGCAGGCTCAAATGCGGAATCATCTCCTTTTTTGGCCAAATCGGCATACACTTTTCCCCTTGTATAATAATATTGGGCCTGCATTTTTTCGTCTGCGCCAGAAATACTACCCATGGCGGCTTCAATAGAGGTTTTAGCAGCTGCCACGTCCCCGTCTTTCAATGCCTTTTCGGCATCCTTTATTTCGTTTTTTTGGGCTAAACCGACCATTGCAATGGACATTGCCGCTATTATTGAAATCTTAGTTTTCATTTTTGATTCTATTAATTATTAATTAGTGTTAAATATCTTTCGGAGCAAATTTAATCAATTCCCATGCCAATTTTACTCAGGGTTCACTTCAATGTCATTAATATCGGTCCCGTCTAAGTCATCTTCTTCCTTCATCACCTTAGCTACGGCCGCGATAGAGTCATTACCTTTTATGTTGATTAATCTCACACCTTGCGTGGCCCTTCCCATAACCCGAAGGTCCTCAACGCTCATTCTTATGGCTATTCCGGATTTATTAATAATCATAAGATCATCGGAATCCGTAACATTCTTGATTGCGACCAAATTACCCGTTTTTTCGGTAATGCTGATGGTTTTTACTCCTTTTCCACCACGGTTTGTAATCCTATAATCCTCGATACTGGACCTTTTGCCATATCCATTTTCGGAAACAACAAGGAGCTCATCCTCAAAATTATGAACGGAAACCATTCCAATTACCTCGTCTTCATCGCTGTCTAGGGTAATACCACGTACACCGGATGCACTACGCCCCATAGGTCTTGTTTTACTTTCCTCGAATCTAATTGCCTTACCAGATTTTAGACCCAAGAAAATTTGGCTGGTACCTGTCGTCAATTTTGCCTCCAAAAGTTCATCGCCCTCCCTAATGGTTATGGCATTGATACCGTTCTGTCTTGGACGGGAGTACTGTTCCAACAGGGTTTTTTTGACGACACCCTTTTTGGTAGCCATTATAACATAATGACTGTTCACATACTCCTCATCCTTTAGATCCTGCGTACAGATAAATGCCTTTACGGTATCATCCTGCTCAATGTTGATTAGGTTTTGTATGGCCCTTCCTTTGGAAGTTCTGCTTCCCTCGGGAATTTCAAATACCCGCATCCAGAAACACTTTCCTTTTTGCGTAAAGAACAACATGTATTGATGGTTGGTCCCCACAAAAAGGTATTCCAAAAAGTCCTCGTTTCTTGTAGATGAGGCCTTTTGACCAACACCGCCCCTATTTTGTGTCTTATATTCCGATAGTGGGGTTCGTTTGATATAACCGGCCCTAGAGATAGTAATGACTACCTGTTCATCGGGTATCATATCCTCCATACTCAAGTCCCCACCGGCAAAATTAATTTCCGAACGGCGTTCATCACCATATTTTTCCTTTACCTCAAGAAGCTCTTCCTTGATGATTTGCATTCTCCGCTCTTTTTTGGCGAGAATATCCTTTAAGTCGGCAATGGTCTTAATGATTTCCTCATATTCAGAACGCAACTTGTCCTGTTCCAGACCTGTCAATTGACGCAACCTCATTTCAACGATTGCCTTGGCCTGAATTTCGGTAAGCTTGAATCGCTCCATCAGGTTTTCACGGGCCTCATCTGCATTGGAGGAAGCACGAATAATAGCGATGACCTCATCGATATTGTCCGATGCAATGATTAACCCTTCCAAGATATGCGCCCGGTCTTCGGCCTTTTTCAGCTCAAATTCGGTACGTCTAACAACAACCTCATGACGATGCTCCACAAAATAGTGAATCATGTCCTTCACGTTCAGCAATTGTGGCCTTCCATTGACCAAAGCAATGTTGTTTACGCTAAAGGAAGTCTGTAAAGCGGTATACTTAAAGAGCGTATTTAGCACAATATTGGGTATCGCGTCCCTTTTCAACATGTAAACGACGCGCATACCTTTTCGGTCAGATTCGTCCCTAATGTTGGAAATCCCCTCTATTTTCTTCTCATTAATAAGGTCGGCCGTCTTTTTGATCATATCCGCCTTGTTCACCTGATACGGAATCTCTGTAACAATGATACATTCACGCCCTTGAACTTCCTCAAAATGAGCCTTCGCCCGCATGACTATTCTACCTCTACCCGTATGAAATGCCTCTTTTACGCCGTCATACCCATAAATTATCCCCCCAGTTGGAAAATCCGGAGCCTTTATATGGGTGATCAACTCATCAACTTCTATATCGTTGTTGTCAATGAAGGCCACCGTTCCGTCCACTACCTCGGCAAGATTGTGCGGGGGCATATTTGTGGCCATACCTACGGCAATACCCGAAGCCCCGTTCACCAATAAATTCGGGATACGCGTAGGCAATACCGTGGGTTCCTGTAAGGAATCATCAAAATTCAATTGATGGTCTACGGTATCCTTATCGATATCCGCCAACATTTCATCAGCAATCTTACGCATACGCGCTTCCGTATATCGCATCGCAGCCGGACTATCTCCATCCACAGACCCAAAGTTACCCTGACCATCGATCAACATATAGCGCAAACTCCAATCCTGGGCCATTCTTACCATGGTGTCGTAAACGGAAGTATCGCCGTGCGGGTGGTATTTACCCAATACCTCACCCACAATACGTGCGGATTTCTTGTGGGCACTTGTACTCCTTACCCCAAGTTCGTGCATTCCAAAAAGTACCCTTCTATGTACTGGTTTTAGACCGTCTCGCACATCTGGCAGTGCCCGTGACACTATGACCGACATTGAGTAATCAATGTAGGCAGATTTCATTTCTTCTTCTATGTTGATAGGAATCAATTTTTCTCCTTCAGCCATGGTAAATTTTTAAATGTTTTTTATTCGTAAAAAAGCATGCCAATATACGGAAAATAGAGGGGTTGAAAGAACTGAACCAAGTATTTATTCAATATTTTATTAACATAAAACCTGGGTGCATTGGTTGATAATTATACCGACATGTAGTTTGATTTGGTTAACTTTTTTCGTCATTTAGAACAACTTTAACGAATATAGGTACGGTATTTGCCCATGATTCATTGATATTTAGTAATTTTATAGTTGATAATTCAATATATGGACGACAATTTTTCACCTAGAGTAAAAGATGTAATTGCCTACAGTAAAGAGGAAGCTTTACGGCTTGGTCATGATTTTATTGGGACAGAGCATTTGATGTTGGGCCTTTTGAGGGATGGCAGTGGAAAAGCAATAAGTATTTTGGATGCCCTGGACGTAGACTTAGATCATTTACGTAGAAAGGTCGAAATACTTAGTCCTTCCAACCCAAATGCAGGGAACGTTCAAAAAGACAAGAAAAATCTTCATTTGACGAGACAGGCGGAAAGAGCATTGAAAACGACCTTTTTGGAGGCAAAACTTTTCCAAAGTTCTTCGATCAATACGGCGCATTTACTGCTTTGCATCCTACGCAATGAAAATGACCCTACGACCAAACTTCTGCACAAGTTGAAAGTGGATTACGATGGAGTCAAGGAACAATTCAAGTTTATGATCACCAGCGATGACGAAATCGTGGATTCACCAACTTCTGAATCCTTCCCAAGTGATTCCGATGAAACCAATGAAGGTAAGGAAAGTACTTTTGGGACCAATTCTGGGAACAAAGGCTCCAAAAAATCCAAAACCCCGGTTTTGGATAATTTTGGAAGGGACCTTACCCTAATGGCCGAAGAAAACAAATTGGACCCCGTTGTTGGTAGGGAAAAGGAAATAGAGCGGGTTTCCCAAATTTTAAGTAGAAGAAAAAAGAACAACCCACTGCTGATCGGTGAACCCGGTGTGGGTAAAAGTGCCATTGCGGAAGGTTTGGCCTTACGCATTATAAACAAAAAAGTATCCCGTATCCTTTACAATAAAAGGGTAGTAACCTTGGATTTGGCTTCCCTCGTGGCTGGTACAAAATATCGTGGTCAATTTGAGGAACGTATGAAGGCAGTAATGAACGAATTGGAGAAGAACGATGACGTTATTTTGTTCATAGACGAAATCCATACTATTGTGGGCGCTGGAGGTGCTACTGGTAGTTTGGACGCCTCCAATATGTTCAAACCTGCCTTGGCAAGGGGCGAGATTCAATGTATAGGGGCCACTACCTTGGATGAATACAGACAGTACATTGAAAAGGATGGTGCCTTAGAGCGTAGGTTCCAGAAGGTTATCGTTGAACCTACCAGCGTTGAGGAAACCATCGAGATATTGCACAATATTAAAGGTAAATACGAAGACCACCATAATGTCAGCTACACGGATGAAGCCATTGAAGCTTGTGTAAAACTGACAAGCAGATATATGACCGATAGATTCCTTCCGGACAAGGCGATTGATGCTTTGGACGAGGCAGGATCTAGGGTACATATCGTAAATATGGACGTACCAAAACAGATTCTTGAACTTGAGAAGAAACTGGAAGATGTGCGGGAACTAAAGAATTCCGTGGTCAAAAAGCAGAAATACGAGGAGGCCGCCAAATTGAGGGACGACGAAAAAAGGCTCGAAAAAGATTTGGCCATAGCCCAGGAAAAATGGGAAGACGAAAGCAAGCTTCACAAAGAGACCGTTACCGAGGACAATGTAGCCGATGTGGTTTCTATGATGAGCGGCATCCCCGTTAATAGAATTGCGCAGACAGAGAGCAACAAATTGGCAGGATTGCCCAAGCTCATAAAAGCTAACGTAATTGGACAGGACGAAGCAGTTGCCAAGGTATCGAAGGCCATTCAAAGAAATAGGGCCGGTCTAAAAGATCCTAACAAACCTATTGGTTCCTTCATATTCTTAGGACAGACAGGTGTTGGAAAAACACAGTTGGCCAAGGTTATGGCGAAAGAACTTTTTGATTCCGAGGATGCCCTTATACGCATCGATATGAGCGAATACATGGAGAAGTTCGCCATATCAAGATTGGTAGGTGCACCTCCGGGATATGTTGGCTACGAAGAAGGTGGCCAATTGACCGAAAAGGTGCGCAGGAAACCCTATTCCGTTATTTTGTTGGACGAGGTCGAAAAAGCCCATCCAGACGTATTCAATATGTTGTTACAAGTGTTGGATGATGGTTACCTTACCGATAGTCTTGGTAGAAAAATCGACTTTAGGAATACCATTATTATCATGACCTCCAACATTGGGGCACGTCAATTAAAGGATTTTGGTCAAGGTGTCGGGTTTGGAACTGCGGCCAAAAAGGAACAAGCGGATTCCCATCAGAAAGGTGTCATTGAAAATGCGCTTAAGAAGGCCTTTGCTCCGGAATTCTTGAACAGAATCGATGACGTTATAGTATTCAATCCTTTGGAAAGGGAGCATATACATCAAATTATCGATATCGAACTTTCCAAATTGTACAAACGTATCAAAGGCATTGGTTACGAATTAGTATTGTCAGAAACCGCGAAGGACTACATAGCCGAAAAAGGCTTTGACAAGCAATACGGGGCAAGACCTTTAAAAAGGGCCATCCAGAAGTATATAGAGGATGCCTTGGCCGAAGAAATTGTCAATTCCAAATTGGAGGAAGGGGATACCATTACTATGGATTTGGATGCGAAAAAGGAGGAGCTTACCATTAAAATCGATAAGCCCCAGGAATCTCCAAAATCCGAATAAGTAAAATACAAATTCCAAAAATATGAAAGGGCATCCTAGTAGGTTGCCCTTTGTTTTTTTAATGCAATACCACAGCCTTCGTAAGAATTAAAACACAACCCTTTACGCCGCTTCGTATTACGTGCGATATTTACGCTTTTAATCTAATAATTTATTCCGTGGAGGATAATCGGTATATTTTCGTTCCAGACACTATAATGAATATAAAATGAAGGTAGGATCTGTGAACAAAAAGATCATCGTGCGCGAGTACAACCTGGAGGTTGGAAAAATTCAGGTTTTTGACGATTATATGGTATCCATTTTTGATGAAGGAGCCACGTTAACTTTAGAGAGGGCATATCAAATCATTGGGATTTCTGAAATCCATTTTAGGGATAAAAACTTCGGCTTTATCAGTCTAAGAAAAAATTCCTATGCCATAGACCCCACGATATACAGCTATTTAAAAGAATTGGAAAACTTGAAGGCATTTGCTATCGTATCCGTAAAGGAAATCGATATGCACAATTTCAAAATCGAAAAACTCTTTTATAAAAAGCCGATGAAGTTTTTCATTGAATACGAAAATGCGCTTAAATGGGTTAAAAGAAGGATCAGTGCCAAGTAAAGGTTTAACTTTCCTTTTCAGGGGTATCCGGACGCTCCTGCTCCGGTACCCTGAACAAATCCAAAAAAGCACTCCCAATGCCTTCTATAATATCCGAAGCAATCAATGCCTGATATCCCGTGTTTTCTACGGATATATCTCCTGATTTTCCATGGATGTAAACCCCAAAAATAGCCGCTTGCAAACTGGAATAGCCTTGTGCGATTAGTCCGGTAATGATACCGGTAAGGGCATCACCACTGCCCGCGGTGGCCATCCCTGGATTTCCAGTAGTATTGATGTA
Organism: Maribacter sp. PR66; assembly: GCF_028464205.1. Taxonomy (NCBI): domain Bacteria; kingdom Pseudomonadati; phylum Bacteroidota; class Flavobacteriia; order Flavobacteriales; family Flavobacteriaceae; genus Maribacter; species Maribacter sp. PR66. The sequence goes on along the minus strand of NZ_JAQPCH010000014.1, from coordinate 33,507 downwards.
CCCCCTACCCTCAAAAAAAGTGATGCTGTGAGCTCCTTTGACTACAAGGACAACTTTTCGCTTATCCGTAAACTGTCTTACCTTTTCCAACTTTTCAAAATCGTCCTTCCACTTCCCCACTAACCGCTCCAATTCCATTGGATGTGGTGTTAAAATGGAATTCTCAGGTATAAAATCCATCAGGTCCTGATTCTTGGAAAGGATGTTCAACGCGTCCGCATCCAAGATAAGTGGTAGTTTATTTGCCTTTAAGAAATGCTCCAATGCCTTTACGGTTTTGTCATGTATTCCCATTCCTATTCCCAAACCAACGACCGTAGGCTTCATGTCGAATTCAATAGCTTCGATCGCCTCTTTGCCATTTGTCAGGACCATCACCTCTGGAATCGCTGTCTGTAAAATTCCGTATCCGCATTCCGGAACGTACGCCGTCACCAAACCGCTGCCCGCTTTCAATGCGGCCCTGCTTGTCAAAATGACCGCGCCCATCTTTCCATAACTACCTCCCACAATGAGGGCATGTCCGTAAGTACCCTTGTGCGAGTATTTTGTCCGAGGCCGATAAAACTGAAGAACCTCGTTCTTAGAAATCAGTTCGAAATCCGTTTTCTCGTTCATCAAGAATTCCGCATCCAGACCAATATCCAAAACCTCCCATTGTTCCACATATATTCCGGTTTCGGGAAGAAAGAAAACCAATTTTGGTACTTGAAAACTTAGCACATAATTGGCCCTTATTACAGCTTCTTTGTCCTCTGGAACACTGTCCGTAAACAACCCGGATGGAATATCCACCGAAAGGATAAACGCCTTGGAAGTATTCAAATGCTGGATTATTTTTGCTACCCAAGCATCGGGCGTTCTGTTCAACCCAATCCCAAAAATGGCATCCACGATAATATCGTTAGGATGAATTTCTGGCATATTACTATCGGCATCCATATAAATGGGCCAAATTTTCCGGTCTTTCAATCGGTCCAAATTTGTCAGGAAATCCTTGGATCGTTTATCGCTATACTTAACAACGTACACAGCAATATCATATCCATGCTCGAACAAGTGCCTGGCAAGCGCAATACCATCGCCCCCGTTATTTCCAATGCCACAAAACAGATGGATCTTTACCGGTGCCCCCTGCATCCTAACGTGCATCCAATTAAAGATTTGGGTAGCGGCCCGCTCCATAAGGGCATCACTTGTTATCTGTTGTTTTTCAATAGTAAATGTATCGGCTTTATAAATTTGGGCGGCGGTAAAAACCTTCATAATAGCTTTGGATTGAATTAAAAAGTAACGATCCCATAAAAAATTGTGGAAACGTTTGAATAGCTAGCCAAATGTACTACTTTTGAGCCTCATCAAAGTAAATATCCCAAAAGGACATAATGCTTGTATCCAATACAATAAAAAACCAATTTCTTACACGTACCGTGTACACCACCCCTATGGGGTAATAATTATACACCTCCGTTATAGTGTTTTTCAACACGATTCCCATAAAGTCAATTTATACATTATTCTAGCATGAAAGTCTTGAAATTTGGCGGCTCTTCCGTAGCCAGCCCAGAAAATATCATAAAAATCAAAAACATCCTTTTGGCCTATAATGATCCAATCATTGTAGTAGTATCCGCCTTTGGAGGAGTGACGGACCAACTACTTCAAGCAGGTGAGTTGGCGGCCAAGGAACAAACCGGATATAAGGATATCCTCAGTGAAATCGAGACCAGACATTTGGGTACCGTTAAGGAACTGATTCCCATAACCGCGCAAAGCAAGGTGCTTAGCAAGGTAAAGTCTGAATTGAACATCCTGGAAACCCTATTGGAAGGTGCTTATTTTATTGGTGAGATTACACCTAAGCTTTCCGATAAAATCGTAAGTTTTGGGGAACTGTTATCGTCGTATATCATCAGCGAGTATTTGGCTTCGGAAGGTCTGGACGCCGTTTACAAGGACAGTCGGGAACTGATCAAAACCTTTAAGCTCGCCGGTAAAAATGTGGTGGACTTTACGTTGACCGATACCAATTGCAAGGAATATTTCAAAAACAACGGGGCTTTCATAACCGTTTGCCCGGGATTCATTGCCACTTCCAAAAATAATGACATAACCACATTGGGCAGGGGCGGTTCCGATTATACCGCAGCCATCTATGCCGCCGCTTTGGAAGCTAATGTTTTGGAGATTTGGACGGATGTGAGCGGCATGTACACGGCCAATCCAAAAATGGTAAAGCAGGCCAAGGCAATCACCCATATTTCCTATGAGGAAGCCATGGAACTTTCGCATTTTGGTGCCAAAGTCCTGTATCCTCCAACGATACAGCCTGTTCTGTCCAAAGGCATTTCGATACATATAAAAAATACCTTCAAGCCCGAAGAAGAAGGCACCCTAATAACCAAATCTAGGAACGAAGGCGGAAAGACCGTACGCGGTATCAGCCACATTGGCAATATGGCGCTACTTTCCTTGGAAGGTCCAGGAATGGTGGGTATACCCGGAATTTCAAAACGATTTTTCGAGGTTTTGTCACAGGCCGATATCAGTGTCGTGCTCATTACCCAAGCCTCTTCAGAGCACTCCATCTGCGTAGGGGTTTCGGCGGATGATGTTGAAAAATCCGTTGAAGTTGTAAACGAGGCGTTTGCCTACGAAATAGAAAGGGGAAAGATCAAGGAAGTGATACCGGAAAAGGGACTGGCCATTGTGGCCCTCGTAGGCGACAACATGAAGAGCCACCAAGGACTCAGTGGAAAAATGTTCAGTACGCTGGGTAAGAACAATGTGAATATTAGGGTGATTGCCCAAGGTGCATCGGAACGTAATATATCCTGTGTCATCAACGAGAAGGATGTAAAAAAAGCACTTAATGCCCTTCACGAGGAGTTTTTCGAGGAAAACGTAAAGCAGCTCAATCTTTTCGTCATGGGTGTTGGAAACGTTGGAGCCAAGTTCCTGAACCAAATAAAATCGCAGGAAAAATATCTAAAAAAGAATTTAAAGCTGAATGTTCGGGTGGTTGGCATATCAAACTCCAAAACCATGCATTTCGATGAAAAAGGAATTCCGTTGGATACGTGGCAAGATACTTTGTCGACCGGACAAAAGGCAGATAAGCAGCTTTTTATCGATAGGGTCAACGACCTCAATCTCCGTAACAGTATTTTTGTGGACAACACGGCGAGTGCGGAAATAGCTGGCACCTACCCAGATTTTTTGAGCAACAGCATATCCGTGGTAACGTGCAACAAAATTGCCTGTTCATCGGAATACAACAATTATGCACGCCTAAAATCCCTTGCTAGGGAATACAACGCGCCTTTCCTGTTCGAGACCAATGTAGGTGCGGGACTACCTATTCTGGACACCTTGAAAAACCTCATTGCTTCAGGAGACAAGGTGCTTAAAATTCAGGCGGTTCTATCAGGTAGCTTAAACTTCGTGTTTAATAATTTCAATGATTCCAACACCTTTCACGACATTGTAAAAAGGGCCCAAGAAGAAGGCTATACGGAACCCGACCCAAAGATAGACCTAAGTGGTATCGATGTGATGCGGAAGATCCTCATCTTGGCTCGCGAAAGTGGTTATGTTTTGGAAATTGGAGACATAAAGAACAATTCCTTCTTGCCCAAAGAAAGTTTGGATACCACCAACAACGATGACTTCTTTACATCCTTGGTAAAATATGAGTCGGACTTTCAGAAAATTTATGCCGATGCCAAAGCGAAAAACTGTAAGCTCAAGTATGTGGCCCAGTTTGAAAATGGCAAAGCCAGCGTAGGACTTCAGGAAATTCCAGAAGTTCATGATTTTTATAACCTGGAAGGAAGTGATAATATTGTTTTGTTCTTTACCGAAAGATACAAGAACCTTCCTCTGATAATCAAGGGAGCAGGAGCAGGTTCAGATGTAACGGCGTCGGGTATTTTTGCGGATATTATTAGAATAGGTAACTTTTAATTATGGACAAAGTAAAGGTATTCTGCCCAGCGACAATCGCCAATATTTCCTGCGGGTTCGATGTTCTTGGCGTTGCCTTGGATTCGGTCGGGGATGAAATGGTCGTCCGAAAGACTCTTAAAAAAGGAGTTTTCATCACCAAGATAGAGGGACAGAATTTACCCTTTGAAACAAAAAATAATGTTGCTGGTGTTGCAGGTCTTGCCTTATTGGAAAAAGCCGATTACGCCGGAGGTTTTGAAATCGAAATACATAAAAAAATAAAACCTGGAAGCGGTATTGGAAGTAGTGCTGCAAGCTCAACGGGAGCGGTCTGGGCCATGAACCATTTATTGGGAAACCCATTTTCAAAAACCGATTTGGTCACCTTCGCCATGGAGGGAGAACGCCTGGCCAGTGACGTAGCCCATGCGGACAATGTAGCTCCGGCCTTGTTTGGCGGTTTTACCCTGGTACGAAGTTATTCCCCTTTGGACATTGTACCCATAAAAGCACCCGAAGAATTGGTGGCAACGGTCATACATCCGCAAATCGAGATAAAGACATCGGACTCCAGAAAGATTTTAAAGACTACACTATCCCTTCAAACCGCTATAAAACAATGGGGAAATGTAGGCGGATTGATTGCCGGTCTGTTGCAAAATGACTATGGGTTGATAGGTCGTTCCTTGGAAGATCATATCGTTGAGCCTATACGCGCTATCTTAATTCCTGGTTTTGATAAAGTGAAAAAAGCATCATTGGAAGCCGGAGCATTAGGCGCCGGTATTTCAGGGTCTGGACCCTCCATTTTTGCATTAAGCAGAGGAACGGAAAATGCGAAAAAGGTGGCCGTTGCCATGAAAGAAGTGTATGAGGAAATAGGTGTGGAGCATGATGTCCATGTATCCAAAATTAATCATTTAGGTGTACGGACAATTTAATTCCAAGGCCTAAAGAAATACAAGTCAGCACATTGAAATTTTACAGTCTAAATAAAAAAGCACCCGTAGTATCCTTTAAGAATGCCGTGATCAATGGCATAGCACCGGACAAAGGACTTTACTTTCCGGAAAACATTGAACAGCTACCCAAAAGTTTCTTTGAAACCATCGAGGACCTTTCAAATCAGGAAATAGCGTTCAATGCCATCCATCAATTCGTTAGCGATGAAATCCCGAATGATGTCCTTCGCGACATTCTAAAGGATACGTTGGATTTTGAGTTTCCTGTCGTTGAAATCGAAGATAACATCGCTACCTTGGAACTTTTTCATGGACCTACAATGGCCTTTAAGGACGTAGGTGCGCGCTTCATGGCGCAATGTTTGGGCTTCTTTTCTACAGACGAAAAAAATGAGGTCACCGTTTTGGTGGCCACCTCTGGAGATACGGGAGGTGCCGTAGCCAATGGATTTTTAGGGGTGAATGGTGTAAAGGTGGTAATCCTTTATCCAAGCGGAAAGGTAAGTGATATCCAGGAACGTCAATTGACCACCTTGGGGCAGAACATTATGGCCTTGGAAGTGGACGGTACTTTTGACGATTGTCAGGCGATGGTCAAAACGGCTTTTCTAGATGAGGCGCTTTTAAGTAAAATGAAACTGACCTCGGCCAACTCAATCAATGTAGCCCGTTGGTTACCGCAATTGTTTTACTTTCTTTTTGCTTACAAACAAGCAAAAAGAAAGGGTATGGAGATTGTCTTTTCAGTACCGTCCGGGAATTTTGGAAATATCTGTGCCGGTATGGTCGCCCAAAAACTGGGCATGCCCGTGAAGCACTTTATTGCAGCGACCAATGTAAACGATACCGTTCCACAGTTCATGAAAACTCAATCCTATAAACCTAAACCTTCTACTGCAACTATTTCGAATGCTATGGACGTTGGCGACCCCAGTAATTTTGTGAGGATACGACATTTGTTTGAGGACGATTTTGAAACCTTAAAAGACCACCTCTCCTCCTACTCCTTTACGGACACCGAGACGAAAAAAGCACTTTTGGATATGTACCAGTCCTGTGGGTACTGCGCGGACCCGCATGGGGCAGTGGGCTATTTAGGACTAAAAAAGTATCAGGAAAAACATCCTAATGCCTTTGGCATCTTCTTGGAAACTGCACACCCCGTGAAATTTTTGGACGTGGTGGAAGAGACCATTGGCAAAAAACTTCCCTTGCCCCCACAAATCCAAAAGGTAATGGACAAAGAGAAAAAATCGATAAAAATTAAGGCCTATTCGGATTTAAGCGAATTCCTTTTGAACCGTTAATCCAGCTTTGGCAATTGAAAATCGTCCAAAGGACTGGGCTGTTTCATCATGGCCTCGATAGCTTCCGTCGTTCGCGGAGCCATAGCCGATAGATTCACCGGACCCTCCTCCGTGATGAGAATGTCGTCCTCGATACGTACCGCGATGCCCCACCACTTTTCATCGCAATCGCTGCCTTCCGGAATATAAATACCGGGCTCTACAGTGATGACGGTATTGGCCTGAAATGGACGGTAGGTACCTTGGTCATGCACATCCAAACCTAAATAGTGGGATGTACCATGCGGAAAATAGGTCCTAGCCTCACTGGCTTCCTTGATGATACCCAACTTCATCAATCCATTCTCCACGACCTTCAAGGCGGCCTTTCCGGGAGCCTGAAATTCGGCGCCCACCACACTGGCCTTTATCCCTGCCTCTTGGGCCTCATATACAATATCGTAAATGGCCTTTTGCTCAGGAGTAAATTTCCCATTGGCGGGAATGGTTCGGGTAACATCGGCCGTGTAGCCATGATATTCCGCTCCCAAATCCATCAAAACCAGATCATTGCCCACCTCCATTTTATTATTTTCAATGTAGTGCAAAATACATCCGTTATTGCCGCCCCCCACGATGGAAGGATAGCCTTCATACTCAGCCCCATATTTCTTATAGACGTACTCATGGACGCCTTGGATTTCCGTTTCGGACATGTTGGGGTGCATCGCTTTCATCACTTCTATTTGACCCACTGCGGAGATTTCTATGGCCTTTTTCAATAATTTCAGTTCCTCCGGGGTCTTGGTTTCCCTGAGCGTGGCCATTATTTCTGAAATCATTTTTGAGTCCAAATTGTTGGAAGCCAACTCTAAATTTACATTTTCCTTTACTTCCAGCCTCTTTGATTCATCGGTGGCATTCACGAAGTCCGTCAGGAATTCATCGTCTTTTAGGTTTTCATAAAATGCTAAATACCTACCCACCGCCTTAACTACGTTTTCTGCATTATTGGGTGTTACCGATTGGATCATTGCGTACAGGTTCTGCTTTACCGGGTCATAATCCGATGGATAATTGGCCTTTAGTTTAAAGGTTTTTATAAGGTCGAACAAATCGGCCTTTCCCCTTTTGTCCCTATAATCATTCTCAAAATCAAAAAAGGAAACGGTATCAAAGGATTTGAAATCGATAGGGACATCGGCAAAATCACTGCCATTGAAAACCTTGTCAAACCCAAGTTGCTCCCGTACCCCTTCCACACCCAAACGCTTTCCGGTCCATTGCTCCTCTTTGGCATTTCGCTCCTGAACATAAATCATTTCATTAAATTCCTGTCCATCGATATCCTTCTGCATATCGGAGAAAATAAGCAATACGGCATTGGGTTCCTTATAACCGGTGAGATAATAAAAATTGGGATCTTGATGGTAGATATAATCCACATCATTGGCCCTGTTTCGCTCGGCATTGGCAAAAAAGACCAAGACACTGTTCGGCGCCATCAATTCCCGGACTTTATCCCTTCTTTCTTTATGGAAATCCGATGACAAATAGTCTTGTGGAAGTTTTTGAGAGTTTACCGTTAATATAGAAAGGATAGCAATCCACAGCACAGATAATTTCATAAGTATTCTTTAAAGTTAAAAAAATAGGAACGAACAAGGTACTATAAAATTTGGGGAAAACATACGATGCCCTTGGAATGCTATCCTATTTAATTCCCTTAAATTTGCCATGCATAATTCAATACGATGAAAAATACAGCCTTAACAAAAACCCATGAGCAATTAGGGGCCAAAATGGTACCTTTTGCAGGATATAACATGCCCGTTTCTTACGAGGGCGTCAATGTGGAACATGAAACGGTTAGAAACGGTGTTGGCGTCTTTGATGTTTCGCACATGGGCGAATTTTTGATCAGCGGGCCCAGCGCGCTAGACTTGATACAAAAGGTGACCTCCAACGATGCCTCCAAATTGACCATAGGTAGAGCGCAATACAGTTGTTTGCCCAATGAGACAGGGGGTATTGTGGACGATTTGATCGTTTACAAAATCAAGGAAGAACAGTATCTTTTGATAGTCAATGCTTCCAATATAGATAAGGATTGGGCACATATTTCGAAGTATAATACCGATTTCAAAGCAGAAATGCGAAATCTCTCCGATGATTATTCGCTGCTGGCCATACAAGGTCCCAAAGCAGTGGAAGCCATGCAATCCCTGACTTCCGTGGACTTGTCACAAATTAAGTTCTACCATTTTGAGGTGGCCGATTTTGCAGGTATCGAGTATGTAATCATCTCGGCAACAGGTTATACAGGTTCAGGTGGTTTTGAGATCTATTGTAAGAACAGTGAGGTGCAACAAGTTTGGGACAAGGTTTTTGAGGCCGGTGCGGATTTTGGAATCAAACCGATCGGTTTGGCCGCTAGGGACACCTTACGATTGGAAATGGGTTACTGCTTGTATGGAAACGATATAAACGATGAAACCTCCCCCATTGAAGCAGGCTTGGGATGGATAACCAAGTTCACCAAGAATTTTGTCAATAGCGAAGCCTTGGAAAAGGTAAAAGAAAAAGGGCCCAAAAGAAAGCTTATTGGTTTTGAGTTGGACGAACGGGGAATACCAAGGCACGACTATGACATTGTGGATGCCGATGGAAATAAAATCGGCATCGTAACCTCTGGAACCATGTCCCCTTCTTTAGGAAAGGGTATCGGCTTGGGGTATGTCCCGACCGAGTTTTCAGCAATTGGAAGTAAAATCCATATACAGATTCGAAAAAATTCGGTACCGGCCACAGTTGTAAAACTACCTTTTTACAAGGGTTAAATGCCAGATTTCAAAAAGATACTACATACCATTTACGAGAAGACAAAGCAGTTGTCCGATACGGGAAGGGTTGCCACCTATATTCCTGAACTGGCCTGTGTACCGGAGGATAAATTTGGGATCTGTTTATTGGATATTGAAAAGGAATCGTATCAAATCGGGGATTTTGACGAGCGTTTTTCTGTGCAGAGTATCTCCAAAGTGCTCACATTGGCCATGGCCATGGGTCTTATTGGTGAAAAAATATGGGACCGGGTTGACGTTGAACCTTCCGGGGATCCCTTCAACCATCTTTCCCTTTTGGAGCAAGAAAACGGCATTCCAAGAAATCCCTTGATCAATGCCGGAGCCATTGTCATCGCCGATATTTTGGTAAGCGAGCTCAAAAACCCTAAAAAGGAATTTTTGGAGTTTGTACATAAAGTCAGTGGCGACACTTCAATCTCTTATGATGAAAAAGTGGCCCATTCAGAAAAAGCGACCGGATTTAAAAATTATGCTGCCGCAAACCTGCTGAAATCCTATGGCAACCTAAAAAACGATGTCATTAAGGTGTTGGATTTCTACTTTTACCAGTGTTCCCTATCCATGTCCTGTTCCCAGCTTTGCAATACGTTCTATCTGTTCATAAACCGGGGCAAGTGCCTAAAGAATTATGATTTTTTAACTGTAAGTCAGGTCAAACGGATAAATGCCATCATGCTTACGTGTGGCTTCTATGATGAGGCCGGTGAATTTGCCTTTGAAGTGGGGCTACCCGGCAAGAGTGGTGTCGGCGGTGGAATTGTGGCATTATTACCAAGAAAATTCTGCGTGGCCGTCTGGTCGCCTGGCCTAAACCCCAAAGGAAATTCTACAAGGGGCATGGCGGCCCTGGAGCGACTGACCACATTATCAGATTTATCAATTTTCTAGTTTGGAGAAAAAGAAGGTCTTAATATTAGGAGGTAGCGGGTTCCTTGGCAACGCCATTTACAAGGAACTATGCAATTACTTTGACACCTATGGCACCTACTTCAATGCACGAAGGTCTTTTGAAAACAACCAACAATTTTTCCAGTTCAATCTGGAGGAGGACGATATTTTCGAGATACTGGATACCGTTAAACCACAGATAATCATCTCCGCGGTACGAGGGAATTTTGCGGCACAAATAACCATGCACCAACATCTGGCGGAGTATATTGGCCAACAAAATTGTAAACTCTATTTTCTATCGTCGGCGAACGTTTTTGATGCATACAGTAAATATCCTTCATATGAAAATGACAAAACACTTTCTGAAAGTATTTATGGCCGATTAAAGATAAAAATAGAGAATATGCTCATGCGTTTGCCCAGGGACAAAATGGCCATTTTGAGGATTCCTATGGTATTTGGAAATGGTTCGCCAAGGGTGCGGGAAATGAAAAATCTCATCCTTAATAATGAACCTGTAGAGGTTTTTCCTAATTTGATATTAAATGTGACCAACGATGACAGGCTAACGCAACAAATTCATTATCTTATCAATAGAAATAAAACGGGAATTTTCCATCTTGGTAGTACGGATTTGGTACACCATGAGGATTTTATAAAGGAAGTTTTGGAACGCGTGGGTACCTTCAACCCGATTATAAAAAGGGTTTATACGACCAATGAGGACAGGTATTTGGCAGTACTTCCAAAATCGAATTTATTGCCCAAAAATTTAAGATTTACCTATCAGGAAATTATAGACCATCATATTATTAAATAATAACACATGGAAAAATTTACGGACAAACAGATTTATGATTATTTAGGCCAGTTGGACGGCTGGGAATATGTGGACGGAGCCATTGAGACCACTTTTGAATTCAAGGATTTTAAGGAAGCGTTTTCCGTCATGACACGAATAGCCTTTGAATGTGAGGCCCAGGGCCATCACCCAGATTGGAGCAATGTGTATAAAACGGTCAATATTCGGTTAAGTACCCATGAAGCTAATGGCGTTACTGAAAAAGACTTTGTGCTGGCAAGGAGCATCGAGGATATTATTGAGAGTGATTAACCGTATACTATCAAAGACCGGTTTTCGGCTTTAACATTTGGGATTTTTGCTAAATTTGCCAGCATTAAAGAAATAGACTATGGGAAGAGCTTTTGAGTTTCGGAAAGCACGTAAAATGAAGCGATGGGCCGCTATGTCCAAGGCCTTTACACGGATCGGGAAAGACATTGTTATGGCCGTTAAGGAAGGGGGTCCGGACCCTGATGCCAATTCCAGGCTACGGGCGGTAATCCAAAATGCGAAAGCGGTCAACATGCCCAAGGACAACATTGAACGGGCCATTAAACGTGCCACTGACAAAAACCAAGGCGATTATAAGGAAGTACTCTTCGAAGGTTACGGTCCACATGGAATTGCTATATTAATTGAAACCGCAACGGATAATAATACCAGAACAGTTGCCAATATCCGAAGCTATTTTAATAAATGTGACGGAAGTTTGGGAACCTCCGGCTCCGTGGAATTTATGTTCGACCATACCTGTAATTTCCGGATTCTTGCAGAAGGTATCGACCCCGAAGAGCTGGAATTGGAAATGATAGATTTTGGTGCCGAAGAAGTCTTTGTGGACGATGACGGTATTTTAATCTACGCTCCCTTTGAAAGCTTTGGTGCGATACAAAAAGAATTGGAAAATAGGGGAATTGAAATCCTATCCTCCGGTTTTGAGCGCATCCCCCAGGTCACAAAACCTTTAAGCGAGGAAGAAGCCGCCGATGTGGAGAAGCTCCTGGAGAAAATTGAGGAAGATGATGACGTCCAGAACGTTTATCATACCATGGAGGAATAATACTAACGCCAGTTAACCAATCAAGAATTTTTTCGGGTGATGAAAATGATTAGGCAATTCCTGATATTAGTAGCAATAGCTTTAGGAATTACTTTCTTTGTTTTCTCACCAAACAATACTAAAGGAGGGAAATCCAAAAAATTTGCATCCGAAGAAATAGCTCCGGTGGCCCAATATCAGAACCCTGCTCCCACGTTACTTTTTAAATCCGGATTTGAAGGCGTTTCGCTAAGTGCACCACAGGAAGGTTACCAGTATTTGACAGGAAAAGACACCGAAACGGGATTTTCCTGGCCGCTATTTATTTTGGGTTCCGACTTTAGTGGCATTCATCGGGTAAATGACGATAATGGTAAAGCGATTTCAAATCGCTTGGAAAGGGCTCAAGGGCCAAACGGAGCTATTACCACCACGCTATATCAGGAAGTATCCTATGACGTTCAGGTGACACAGACCCCGTATCAAATAAATCATATACAACAGAATCCCAAGGAATTGTACATAAGCTACTGGATGAAAACGGACACCGTATCGCTGTTGGGAAATGATGAATGGCGTGCGCTTTGGGAATATAAGACAAAGAACTATGCGGAAAACAACGGTTTTAGAATGATCGCCTACATGGCAAAGGACATTCAGGGAAAACCCTTATGGTTGTTTCAGGGCGACAGAAATCCGCAAATGCCTGTTTGGCAAGTTGAAAACTATAAAATTCCCTTGATTATGGGCAAATGGTTCAAGCTGGAATTTTTTCTGCGTTGGAGCAATGATTCCAACGGATACGCTTCCATGAAGGTCAACGACCAACTTATTGGGGAACAATATGGTCCAACGACCTATAACGCTGACCCCATGGATTTTATAATGCTCACCCAGGTTTACGGAAATTCGCACCCCATGTACCAATGGGTGGACGACCTGCAAATTTGGGATGGCGTCCCTACCCCCTAATCCCTAATATAAATTGCGAGTCAGGCTAAAAGGTCATTTGACGGATATATAGGCAATCAAAAAGAAACGATTGATTTTAGGTTGATGATATTATTTATATTTGAAAAAAATTGTTACGCTCCGATGTCGTTGATGTTGGAGTATTCCATAGCCCATTATGAAAACATTAGTGCCATATATTTTGGCCTTGCTACTGGTCGCCTCCTGCAATAAGGATGGAGGTACCGATTCACTTCCATCCACACCGCAATTATTGTTCCGTTCCGGTTTTGAGGCGAATACCTATGTGGATGAAGTAAAGGAGGGTTATCAAGTCATAAGGGGCAAGGATGATGAAACAGGATTTACCTGGCCTATCAATATCCTGGGATCGAATTTTGCCGGTATCCATAGAATTGAGGATGATGGTGGTCCTGCCATTCAGAACTTTATGGATACTGTGGTAGGTGTAGACGGTAACCAGACCACTACCCTCTTTCAACGTGTCAATTATGACATTGGTGTAACCCAAACACCGTATCAAATAAATAATGTTCTGGAAAATCCAACAGAACTTTACATGAGCTATTGGATGAAAATCGATGATACCTCATTAAATGGTCCCGATAATTGGCGCGCCATTTGGGAGTATAAGACAAAAAAATACAATACAAGCAGCACAGATGGTTTCCGTATGATCGCGTTTATCACCACGGATGACAACGGAACAGCCCACTGGCTGTTTCAAGGGGATACAAATCCAGCTGAACCAATATGGCAAGAAAGGAACTATCAAGTGCCCATACCTAGGGAAGAATGGTTCAAAGTGGAGTACTATTTAAAATGGAGCGAAGATTCAGATGGTTATGCTTCCATGCGGGTGAACGGAAACTTGGTAGCGGAGCATTACGGTGCTACTACCAACAGAGGCGACAATTTGGATTTTATCATACTTACCCAAGTTTATGGAAATACCCACCCAATGCATCAGTGGATAGACGATGTTGAGATTTGGAGCGGATTGCCCCAATAATCATTGCCTTAGGATTTCATTTTTAAGGAATTACGGTAGGCTGCATCAAAAACAAAGGCTTTTTTGGTTTGATGTAGATGGTGCATGGCCATAAGGCCTTTGTCAAAAGTTGGATGGTAAACTGCCGTCACCGCTTCTTCATATTCCTCTAAGCTCAACTTTTTGATTTGATTGATATTCAGTGCCCTACCATAAATCCCATCCTCATTTCTTTGTGAAGGTCTAAAGGGTACATTGCCCTTTTTGAAAATACCACCCCCGTTGCGCGCTACACGGGCATCAATAATTACCGGGTTTTGGCGATGGGGAACCAACTCCTTCAGATGTAGTGAATCTACCCGATAGATGAATAGTTCACTGTTCATGGGTGACGCCCCGTCCGCCTGTTTATTAATGAAGAGCCACCGTTGATTGTCGGCATCTTTGTAAAAAAGTGGGTCGGCCACAAGTTCCCCTTCAAAAGCGGTGCTGTATAGTTCCCAAGAAATGGGAAAATCGACAGCCCTGTAAAGCTCCAACCTTTTATTCGCCGAGGTTTCCGGCATCAAAAAAATATCCTCTCCTTCCCTGAATATAAAAGGAAAGGAAAGGTGATAATCCATTACCATTACATCTTTGATGTGCTTCAAGGTATTGTCTTCCAAAATTCCACACGAAATTTTTCCTCTTTTTGTATGATAGGAATAGTTTTCAAAAAACACATAATCCCTCCCTTCGTGTTCAAATAGAAAGGGATCGGCCCAGAATTCGTCCTTGGGCATTGGGACCGACTTAAATTTGTCCAACGAAGCGGTTTCAAAATCGCCATAACCTAAAAAAAGTGACCATTTTTCCGGCCGTATTCCAAAAAAAGCATTCCCCAATTTCTCTAATGCCTTGGCCCCTAATCCATAATAAAACCTACCCATATACCTAAAAACATCCGAAAATCCTGGATATTTCATATTTGGAAGTTGGGAATCGGGTTTTAAGGAAATAGTCCGATTGTCATCAGACAGGGCATTTAATTCCTTCAACACCATGGAAACGGCACCCTCTGTTACCGTTCTAGATGTTTCGGACATGGACCATGCCCGGTTAAAATAGCACGTACTTCGTATGTTACAACGATCTTGGTTGTTGTCCGCAATGGTACATAAAGTTGCCCCGATACCCGAATCGCCCTCCAAAACCTCCCAAAACCCGATGGGACCGCGTCTATTTTGTTCGGCATCGGAAAATAGTATATTCCATACGCCGTTTTTGGATGCATCAATATCTTCTTCCGATAGCAAAACATCGGTTAGGTTTACAATAACCTCAAAATCAGGGTTTTTAGGACCATCTTTCCTTAAGGAGGCTACATTGATGGTTGTAATAGAAGGATAGGTACTTTTTAAAAAATCCGATGTAACCGATATTGGTTGCATGGTGTTCAAGAGTTTTTTTTCGAAAACCAAATGAAGATTTAAAAGCGTTCCGGCGAGCGAATTTATAGTGGAATTTGGTGCGGTTTCTCGTTTGAAAGCTTGGTCCAAGTAAAGAAACACCGTTTCAAAGTTTTGGTTTTCCACGACACTCTTGACAAATCGCTGCTGCCAATTGTACATTGGTGCATCTGTAGAATAAACGAATCCAACTTTTTTCACCAAAGTTCCTTATTTAAAAAAGGGTTATATCTGCCTAGGCAAACTCCTTGAATTACACCTATCACTGTTGAAGAAGGCAATTAGCCATTATAGCCATACGCATAGCCATAATTGTACTTCCTATGCTTGAGGTTACCCACGGCGTTCACTACATAGGCCATATTTTTTAGCTTTTTGTTTTTGTGCAATTCCTTTGAAAATTGCAATAGGTTTTTGTCCGTCATACCTGAACGCAACACAAATAAGGTGACATCTGCAAGGTCCGAAATAAGGAAGGTATCCGTAACCAACATTGTAGGTGCGGTATCCATTACAACATAATCGTAACTTCTTTTGGCTTCCTCTAAAAATTCAGCAAAACGCTTATTGGAAAGTAGCGCAGGGGCACTTTCTGGAATAAACCCACTTAGGTAAACGTGGTGATTAAAGTTTTTCTTAAAACCGAATTGGATACCATCCTGAAAATCAAACCAAGCATTTTTTAAATAATCCGAAAGCCCAGGTGAATTCCTATCCAAATCCATATAACTGTGCAACTTTGGATTGCGGAGATCCGCCCCAACCAATAGAACCCTTTTTCCCAAACTGGCATAGGCCAACGATAAGTTAAGGGCGGTCATGGTCTTACCTTCTTCCTTGATCGCGGAAGTCACAAAAACGACTTTTCCACCTTCCTTTTTGGGGACTAGGTAATCTGTATTGGTGCTTAAGATTCGGTACGATTCCGCCAATGCAGAGCCCTCTTGGAATCCGTGCATATTCTTTTTGTACTTAAAAAAGGGAATCTCTATCAATGTGGGTATCTCCGGATTGATTTTTTCGATTTCCTCCCTACCTTGGACTTTGGTATCCATGGAAGATTTGAAAAATATGAAGGTAAAGGGCAAAATGAAACCCAATAGCAGTGAAACTGGATACACCAACACTTTTTTGGGCCAAACGGGTTTAAGTCCACTAACACTGTAGTCGATTACTTTAATCGATGAGGCGGGTGCCGCATAGTCAATGGCCGCTTCCTCCCGCTTTCGCAAGAGCAATAAATAAAGGTTTTCCTTGATATTCTGCTGTCTTTCAATAGATCGAAGAATTCGCTCCTGCTCCGGTATTTGTGAAAATTCAGAACCGGCCCTACTCTTTTCCTCATTGTAGGTGCGCAAGGAAGTTCTCATCTGTGCCTCGTAAACCCCAACTGTCTTAAGGATGTTATCCCTGGCAAAATCCAATCGCTCCGAAAGGTTTTTGAGGTTCGGGTGGTCCTTGCCTACGGAAAGCATTAATTTTTGGCGTTCCCTGGCCAACTCGTTATAATCCTGGACCATAGTGTTCAAAGCCTGGTTCGCTAGACCTATATCCGCCGCCAAAAGGCCGTAGGCCTCATCTGAGTACAACGACTTCTTTAAAATGCCAATCAAAGATAGTTGTGTTTCTAATCGTAATACCTCACTCTCACTAATCGTCCTCTTACTCAAGCTCGCGTTGGCATCGGCCTGTATATAGGAAAGGTCTTCCAATTTCTTAAAGTCCTCCTTGCTCAATTCGATGGAATCCAATTCCGTGGACAAATCCTTGAATCGTTGGTCAATAAGGGATAATGTGTGTTGGGCCACAAGTTGTTTGTCCTCCAAACTGTTGCTATCGAATTTGTAAACGATGGCATCCAAAATTGCTTCTGTACGTTGCGTACTGTTGCCTTTCATGGAAAGTGTTATTACATCGCTTTGTTTTTCAGATGTTCCAATTTTCAATGCCTCTGACAATAACATGGTGGCCTGTCTTTTTGAACGTAGCACTGCTCGGTATACAATATCTTTATGGCTATTTACATGGTCAATATCTCCCAAAATGATCCGAAAGGGCAATTTAAATTCCCGGTCACGTTCTTCCTCATAAGAAACAAGGTAGAAGTTACCATCGGAATCCGTAATATTGAATCCTGCGGATGTCATTTCTATTTCGTAGATCAATGGATTGGAGATTTCCTCATCATCCATAAGCTTTTGCAAAACGAAAGGAGCCGTCCAAATTTGGGAAAACACCAAGTTGTTGGACTGGTAATAATCAATATCCAGTCCCAATTCGTCCACAACCTCACCTAAAAGTCGGTAAGATCTTAAAACCTCTATATGGTTTTCCAGGTTCAACCCAAGGTTTGGGTTGTTTACGACCCTATCATTGGGTATGATTTTGGGTTCCTTGGCATCATCCAAAATTTTGATCTTGGCCTCTGTATAAAAGGTCTTAGGTGCATATTTACTATAGTAGTGCCCCAGCACTAAAAAAATGGCACAACTAACCAAGAACCATGGCCAAAACCGAGTGTATTTCAAAAGTATGTCTTGGATGGAAACGGTTTCGTCCTCCTCCTTAAAATCTAAGATATATGGCCTTTCACTCATAATGTACGTGCAATCTTTTAGATACACTTAATGAAAAAACAGAACTCCAATAAACGCTGCATACCTCTATTTTAGGATACTGTTTGATTATATTGAACCGCAGAATTTTAGTAATTTTTTGCAGGCTTCAACGGACGAAGCTACGGATAATTGCCTGCCGTCTAATTATAATTCGTTCAATCCCAATATATTTTCGATAATACGGGGGGCCGTGGCGCCATCCCAAAGCGGTGGAATACTACCCACCTTCCAATTCCCGGATAGCAATTTTTCCATGGCGGGCCTAATGGCCTTTGGATCAGTACCCAAAAGTTCGTTGGTTCCAATGGTAATCGTTTCAGGTCGTTCCGTATTGTCCCTAAGGGTCATACAAGGAATACCCATCACGGTGGTTTCCTCGGTAATACCACCGGAATCCGTAACAACGGCCATGGCGCGTTCTACCAGGTAATTGAATTCCAAATATCCCATAGGTTCCACCAAATGAAGGCGTTTGTCAGCAATTTTAAGTCTTTCCAAAACTTTCGCCGTTCTAGGATGTACGGGAAATACCAAATCATAGGGTGCAGAATGCAGAATGATCTCATCGATGAGGGTCTTCAAATTCGCTTCCTCGTCTACATTGGCCGGTCTGTGTAAGGTCATGACCATGTAACTTTTATCCTGCAATCCAAGCTCGTCCCAAAAAGCCGGTTTTCTAAAACGGGGGCGCTGCTTTAAAAGCGTATCGATCATTGTATTACCTACATAGAAAATTGTTTCAGGATTTGCCCCACTTGCCAAAAGGTTTTGGTTCGCCAATTCTGAAGTGGTAAAATAGTAATTGGTGATGGCATCGGTCAAAAGCCTGTTGATTTCCTCGGGCATACTCCAATCATTTGATCGTATTCCGGCCTCTACATGGGCCACTTTTGTATGGAGTTTTTGGGCTACTATTGCACAGGCCATGGTAGAGGTGACATCGCCTACAACCAAGACCAAATTCGCGGGGTTTTCCAAGAGTTCCTTTTCAAACTTGAGCATGATCGCTGCCGTCTGTTCCGCTTGCGTACCTCCACCAGCAGCAAGGTTTACGTGGGGTTCCGGAATTTGAAGTTGCTCAAAAAAA
Organism: Maribacter sp. PR66; assembly: GCF_028464205.1. Taxonomy (NCBI): domain Bacteria; kingdom Pseudomonadati; phylum Bacteroidota; class Flavobacteriia; order Flavobacteriales; family Flavobacteriaceae; genus Maribacter; species Maribacter sp. PR66. The sequence continues at coordinate 14,554 of NZ_JAQPCH010000014.1, read as the reverse complement.
CTACCGGACATTTTCTCGTCATAGTGTTGACCGGTGTGAATCAGCCTATAATCAATTTTTATGCCTTTGTCCTGGGCCTCCTTCAATGCGTGAATAATTGGTGCAATTTTCATGAAGTTGGGTCTTGCACCTGCAATAATGGTTATTTTTTTCATCTTCAAATTTCTTCGGTTGGATATAGTCTTTTTTAGGCCCTTGTTGACAAAAGGGAGACGCACTCTTGTTCCGCCGCTTCCAATTCCACAGTGGCTACCTTGGCCCAATCTATTTGCCTTATCGCGGTATCCAGGTCCACAAATTCAAAGTCCTGGATCCATCGCTCCAATTTTGACTTGCAATTTTTAAGGCCGACATACGACTTGAATTTTCTGAATGGAGAAAGACCCTGTAGAATGGGCTGTCCATGATCAAAATCCCTTGGGTGGAAATAGGTCATTATGTAATCCGAATTTTTACTGAATTGCTTGATAAACGGATATGGAAATAACCTAAAATATCCTCCACCCGAAAAGATAAGTTGCCGACCCATTACAGGGTGCGTATTAATAGGGAATTCCTTTAGCTCCACACCGTTGTATCTAAGTAGGGAAGGTTTACTTGTCCCGTATTCGGATAGTCCACCATGACCTCTCTTGGCAGCAAACACGGAGGAATCGACCGTGATACCCAATTCATATAAAACCTCAAATGCCCACTTATTGCTTTCAGTAATGGAAAAACCGGGAGCCCTGAATGCGCGGACTTTTTTCCCGGTACAATCCTCCAGAGTCTTTATGGATTTTTCTACGTCCTTTTTAAAAGTCTTTCTATCCTGTTCGTAGGCCAATTGATGTAAATGGGTATGACTACCAATTTCATATCCCTTTGAGGCAATTTCACGCACCACCTCAGGGAATTTTTCTGCTATCCAACCCACAACAAAAAATGTTGCGCTCAGGTTTCCCGTATGTAATATATCATGGATGGTTTCCATATTTTGATGGATCCGCGTTTCAAAATTGGCCCATTCCTTAGGGGTTTTTGTATACGGATTGTCCAAAATATGATACCACTCTTCAATGTCAAAAGTCAGAATATTCATCTAGTAAACGTATTTTGAAATATAGTGCCCAAAAAATACCGAAGATTTTAAAGGCTGTAATTTCCAGATTTTTGTTAGAAATGTCATTTCCTTCAGAGATGCTCCCACAGGCTCCGAATAATTATAATAAATGGGAAGCTCCAAGGGGTTCCATTGTTTTTTAAACCGATGGTTGTTGCTCTCTTTCGTAGACCTACCAAAAGAGAAGTAGTCATACTTTCCGATGGAGTTTTTCATCATTTCCCAACAGATCAGGGCATGTAGATTGTGTTTGTCATAGGCACAATCCGTGGCAGACCAGCAGATTTCATTAAAATTCAGGTAGGACAAGGAAAACCCGGCAGCAATCACTTTGTCACCCTCGTTAATTACGGTAATGCCCGCCTCACCAAATTGATAGTATTCCAAGAGGTTTTTGTAAAAAATCTTACCTATGGTAGGAGACCCAAATTTCAACATCTTTTTACTGTACAAATCATAAAAATCATCCAACAGTTCCAAGCCGCCTACCCTGACCGAAAAATCCAGATTTGAGGCCTTCCGAAGCTTTTGGCGCAGTTTGGATTTGAAGGTCATTATCTGTTCCTTGACCGTAGGTTGTAGTGGTACGACACAACTGATTTTTTTATCGAATACCTCCCCCGTCAATTTTTCAAAAGATCGAACCTCGAACTTTTTGGTAGGGAGCATCTCGGATACTTTATACTTCCTTTTAACAGTATGTTTTAAGAATGGGCCTCCATAGGAAAAATGGGGCATTGAAACCAATTTCCTCCCTATTTGAACGGTTGGAAAAAGCCCTATCACCTCACCATGTTCTTTTACTGCATAGTTAAAGGACTTATACCCAAAGCTTTTCTCCAATATTTCGCCCAAGGATGGGTTATGCGCAATGGTTACCATTTGGTGTTCCTTTTCATGTTCCAAAAAGGAATTCCAAACGTTTGTATCCTGGCACAACTCCAAAACAGCACGTTGATGAACTGTATCATTAGGGTTATTGGTCATTTTATTTTTTTTGGTTTCCATTCGCTGTCAATACACATATTTGGAGATGTATTTCCCAAAAAGAACGGATGTTTTAAATGGCTGGAGCTTCCAGAGCTTCGTTAAAAACGTGAATTCCTTAATTGACTTTCCTACGGAATGGGAGTGGTTAAAAAAGAGTGGCAATTCTATGGGGTTCCATTGTTTTTTAAATCTATGGTTGGTACTATTGACCGTGGACCTTCCCATGGAAAAATAACAGTAACCATTTGCAATGGAGTCCTTGATGATATTCCAGTATAACAAAGAGTTTACATTATACTTGTCATACTTTTTGTCTGAACTTACCCAGCATAGTTCATTAAAATCCTTATAACATAGCGTTAGTCCGGCAGCCGCAACATTCCCATTGGAATATATTGCGGAAATTTGGGCCTTGCCATGTTCATAATCCGACAAGAGGTTCCTAAAAAAATCCTTCCCCAATGGAGGCGAACCTTTTTGGAACATTCTTTTTGAATATATTTTATAGAAATCGTCCAGCAGCTCCAAGCCTCCATGCTTCGTTTGAAAATTTCTCTTTCTCGCTTGTCGTATCTTTCTTCGGGCCGATGAGGATATGTTCATAAACTGTTCTTCCGGACAGTTCTTGAGTTTCACCTTGGACAGGATTTTATTGGCATAAAAATTATCCGTCACCTTCTGTAGCCCCCTTACCTCAAAACTGGTTTCGTTCAAAAGGTTGGAAACCTCCAGATTTTCCTTGGACTTGGAACAAAAAATAGGACCACCATATGAAAAATGGGGCATGGATACCAGTTTTTTACCCACCTTTACAGCGGGAAGGACACCAATGATCTGGTCATCCTTCATGATAAACATATTCTCTTCCTTGTAACCAAAGGTCTTGGCTAAAATGCGTCCCAAGGAAGGGTTGTGGGCAATGGTAACAAGCTGTCGTTCCTTCTCCTCCTCGAGGAAACCGTTCCAAGCTTTAAAATCGGATGCTTTTGCGAGATGTATCATAGCCTGTTCAATATTAAATTCATAAAAAAGGGCAATACCCTAATATCTCTCATTACACGCTTCTTGGGTTCTTTCATGGTCCTGTAAACACCCTCGAGGCCATTTTTGATCCACCATTCCGGTGCCCTGTGAACTTTGCCGGTAAAAACATCAAAACTTCCGCCTAGTCCTTGATAGACGGCAGCATGTAGCTTCGCCATCTCTTCCATCAAAAGCTCCTGTCTGGGGCTGCCCATGGCCACAAAGACCACATCGGGGCGTTTTAAAGCAATCTCTTCCAATAGGTCTTCCTTTTCTTTTTGATCCTTTAGAAAACCGTTACGGTATCCCACTAGGTTCATATTGGGATACCGTGTCTTTAAAAGCTCCACCGTTTTGTTGATAACCGTATCTTCCCCCCCCATGAGGAAAAAACTCTTGCTGTCATGGTATTTGGCCACAATATCCAACCAAAGCTCGCACCCCGGAATCTTTTGCACATTTTTATGTCCTTTTCTGTTGAGGGCCCAAACGGCCCCTACGCCATCAGGATATCCAACGTTTCTGTTGATAATCTCTTTTGAAAGGTCCGTGGCATGATGAATTTTTTCGGCGTTTACGGCAACCAGAATATTTTTGTTCTCAAAAACATATTCAAGTAGTTCTTCGCGTGAATTGGGAACGGCGGTCTTGACCCCGTTCAACATTTCCCAAACCATATTTTTTTTAGTTAGTGTCATTAGAATCGAACCAATAATAAATGCTCAGTAATAGAAAAATTTGTTTCTCCTTATTATAACCCGATGCATGGTCCTGCAAAATTTTAGTTACGGACGAAAGGTTGAATACCTTTGAAAAGGCTGATGAGGGATCTAACAATAACTTTTTCAAAGTTTCCATTTCTTCCCGGAACCACCTATTGGTTGGGGATTGAAAACCTTTCTTCTTTCTATTGATTATCTTCCTTGGCAAAAATTTTTCGGCAAAGGCCTTATGAATCAGCTTACCTTCTCGGTAATTCACTTTTCGTTCCAAAGGAAGTGATTCCATAAAACGGACCAATTCCAGGTCCAGCATGGGAACCCGGCACTCCAAGGCAAAGTTCATCGTTATCTTATCCGTATAGTTCAAAAGGTCGTCAGATAGGTTAAGACGGGTATCCAGGGCCATCATTTTTTCGGCCGGATGGTTACGGGATTTACAGTCCAACGTAGTATAAAAATGACCGATCAATTCTTTACTGAGATTGTCTTCTTTTCCAAGTAATGCCTGTATCTCCTCTTTGTCAAAAATTTCATATACGGAAAGAAAACGCTCCATTTCATTGGCAATCTCCATGGTCTTTGCTCCTCGAATCAACTGATCGTTCTTGGTTCCCAAAAGTTGAAAAGTGGGTTTCAATACGGACCTGATCGGGGATGGTAGATGTTCCCTGATAATTTCCGAACGGTATCGGCTATACCCTCCTAAAGGTTCATCGGCACCTTGTCCAGTCAATACCACCTTTACATGCGCCGAAGTCAACTTGGCCAAGTAGTACATGGGTATCATGGAAGTCGTTGCCAAAGGTTCCTCCACAATGCGGGAACACTCCTTTATCAAGCCTAGAAAATCATGAAACGAAATCTTCTCCACATGATGTTCCAGACCCAAAAGTTCAGCGGTTTCCTTGGCATCGGCTATTTCATCCTCTTCAAACTCCCCTTCAAAACCAATGGTAAACGCCTTCAATTTTCCTTTATAGTGTTTTTTTGCAAGTGCCGCGATTAAGGCGCTGTCTATACCGCCACTCAATAACACGCCCACTTCAACATCGGATAATAACTGTCTTTTTACGGATGCTTCCAGAATATCGCCGTACGCATTCACCAATTCCCTTTTACTTCCTTTTATGGTTTCGGGTAATTGGGAAGCATAAAAATGAGATTCATGAGTGATTTTTGAATCGGAAAAATTCCATGTTATAACATGACCGGAAGGGACTTTTTTAACGTTTTTTAAAAGTGTCCTGGGAGCGGCATTGTATCTTAATCTTAACAAACTGACCAATGCCTGCCCATCGAGTTCGTGTTCATTCAGGAGTGCTTGAATCGGTCTAATTTCGGATGAAAAAACTATTCCGCTCTGATTATAAGAATAATACAAAGGCTTTACACCAAAAGAATCCCTAGCTAAAATCATTTGATTCTTCACCTTATTCGCAAAGGCAAAGGCAAAAATTCCATTAAGGTCCGCAATGCTTTGCTGACCAAAATAGATGAGATAATTTAACAGGGTTTCACTGTCCGAATGCCCATTAAATTCGAAATCCTGGGGTAACCTACGTCTTAATTCTTGATGATTGTAAATTTCACCGTTAAAAATGAGCACGTAATTACCGCATGGGGAAACCATGGGCTGATGCCCTGCGGGACTCAAATCGACTATGGATAACCTGCGATGTCCAAAATGAACATCGTGTTCGCCAATTTGGAACCTTTCGATACCAAAATCATCCGGCCCCCTATGTGCAATCAAATCGAGGATATCCTCCGAAAAGGGAATGTCTACCGATCCTAAAATTCCGCACATACTATTAGTTTGTTAGTGTTTTCAGGCAAAAGTTACCAAGGACAAAGAAAATCCATCGTAATGGCAAAAACATAAAAACACGATTAAACACCACAAGCGATGGACAAACTGAATGGGAACAAAAAATCAAGATTATAAAACATGCAGGGCCCATAGATGAACGACGTTTATTCACTACAAAATGAACATTATCGAGACTGGGAGGTTTTACGTTTGAAAAAGATAGAGTGCCGAAAGCGCATATAAATAGGGCATGTTGGCCCAACGTAAGGTGTTCTTATTTTTTCGGAAATTGAACATATCAATGACCGAATAAATAGCATCCCCTTTACAAAATTTCAAGTCTATGGAAGCTGCCAATTTTTTGGCAAAATCAAGATCTCGCAATAACACGGCCAAATGTAAAAACTCCGCGTTATCGTACAGATCGTATTTTATAATGGAGGGTTTATTGCTAAGGCTGAACCTTTTGAAAAGTTCGGCATCGGCTTCGTAAAAATGAAGTTTTAAATAATCATAGCCCATGTTTATGGTTTTCTCCACATCGTTTAATGGTATTATTTGATGCGTTTTATGGATATTCTTGAGCACGAAACAGCTATGGAAACAGTCTATAAAGGAATCTTCATCCTCGGGCGAATACAACCATGAACCATCGTTTCGCTGCCTGTTTTGAATAAAGTTGTACAACTTGCCAATTTTTTCCTTGATAGCGTCGTCTTTATCGGGCAAATAGCCTAAAAAAATGGCATAGGCATACATGGTATAGGAAACCGCATTGGTGACCAGTCTGTCCTTGGACGGGCCGTAGGAAGTGGCCATTTCAGTTTCATCTTCATAAAGAACCTTTATATCGTTTTCATAAAATTCAAATATGCTTTTTATGTGCCGGATATAGCTTGTATCCTTGGTTAATTTTACATAGGTATGTATTGCTTCCAGGGCATAGGGCGTGTGGGTACTGAACGGCGTGTTCTCATTGTAGTCCAATCCCTCGCCGGCGGCCCATTTAAAGCCCAACCCCCAACAGAGTCCGGCATATCCTTTACAGGTGTTCTCAAGTAGCCAGTCCAAATGCAATTTGGCGCCTTGCAACAATTCTTCTTTATTTTCTCTTTTATAGAGATTCAAAAGAGTAAGGGCTGCCATAGCCCTTGCCGTTGGGTATTCCCTTTTTTTGTAGCCAAGGCGGGTATTGTTATTTAGGAAATGGTCAAAAAGTGTTACACCGGCCGCGGGGAGTATTCCCAAATACTTGTTTTTATTGAACAGGGACTTTACTTGAATACCTAAATCGGTCATCCATATATCATATGGGTCGAAACATGACAGATCATCCTTCATGCAAACCGACGCTATCCTCTTCAATTTTTTATCTTCATTCATAGGATCATGATGGAATTATGGGCGTTCGATAATGCTGTTAAAGGATTCGGCCAATCGATGGGCCACCTTGTCCGCTGTAAGATTATTGAGGGCATACCCATGATTATAAGTACCGATAGTGACCCTCCTTTCGGTATCTGAAATCAAATCTTGTAGCCGATGGACCATATCCTCCTTCTTCTTCAAATCCACAAAATAGCCCATCTCCTTATCCTTGAAAAAGTGTTTAAGACCACCCACTGGCGTTGTAATTACGGGCATTCCAAAGGCCATGGCTTCCAAAACCGATGTAGGCAGCCCCTCCGTGTAACTGGGCAGGCAATACACATGGGATTTCATCAATAAGTCCTTTTTTTTATCCCCTGCCACATGTCCTAGCATTACGATATCAACATCATTCTTGGTTTCCTTGGCTACCAACTCCATTTCCTCTCCGTCCCCGGCAATAAAAAGTTCGATGTTGGGGAACGACAACTTGAGCTTTCTGTAGGCATCGATCGTTTCGTAAATTCCTTTCTCCCTTACCAATCTGGACATAAACAGGATTCGAAGGTTTCCTGAATTTCCAATATGTTCAATTTTGTCCTTGATAGAAAAACCGGTAATCAGCCCACTCTCAATGGTTGTGGTCGCTATGGATATTTTGCCGGTATAGCCCCATTCCCTGAGTTTGGTTTCAAAATCCCTGGAGAGGACGAATATCTGTTCGGCTTTAGCGAATGAACCCTTGAAAAAACCTATATAGCTTTTAGTTACCTTCTTTTCAAAATCTAGGTCCCAGCCATGAAAAAAGACCACGAACTTCCTGTTACCCATGGCCAATTGTTTTGCAAACAGTCCGTCCCTAAAGAAACTACGGGCGCCTAAGGAAGGGTTGAGTACCACCAAATCCACTTTCTTAAGGGAACTCATAAGCTTCCATTGATCTAAAAATGGGCCTAAGGGATTTTTGCCGTGCCCTCCTATTTCCAAAGGTGTAACTTTCAAATCCTTTTTTATCTGGAACTCGGGCAAGAGGGCATTCCAAAAGGAACTTACCCCTCCCGGAGTTTTAAGATTTGGTACGGTCACAAGAATCTTTGCCATGGGCGATCACTAACTTTTAAGGGATTTATTGCGTAATGGCAGGTGTATATGATTTTTCCATATTCCTCTTTTTTCTTAGAACAGTCACTTTTTTGAACATCATGTCCTCAAACTCCAATTTTACATAGACAAGTACCATAAAGACATCCAGCTCAAACCACATTCCACCTTGGGTCAGCATCAAGGACAGATACAAAAAATATACGGACAATGCCAAGCGATACGAAGGCCTATTCTTTCTTTTCCAGATAAATTTAAAGAGTGAAATAAGGTATCCGAAGAAAAAAACGATGCCAAGGACTCCATTCTGGCCCAATTGGGTAAAAAACTCATTATGGGCGTACACCCGTATCCCTGTAGCATCCTTGATCTTGTCCACCAAGGCATCGAAACCAAAACCAAAGAGCATTTCAAAAAGGTTTCCACTGTACCATAATTCTACCGCCGTTTGCCAAAAGATGAGTCGGCCAGAGCCTGCTGCGGTTTGTTTGCCGTTCCTTATGTCAAAAATTCGGTTGTAAAATGTCTCATTGGTTTCCAAGAGATAGAAAAATCCAGCGGCCAATACTGCAACAGTAAGGGTAGCCGTAGCAATTTGCTTTATGGAGAATTTTTTCGGAAGAAATAAGAATACGAGCCCAATGGCCAACATGGCATATCCCGTTCTAACAAAGGTCAAGTAAACCAGATAAATACCAAATGCGACGATGGCGTAATTCAATTTTGTATACTTGATGATAGTAGATTTTGCCTTTAGAAAGGCGATCATTATCAAAACTGCGGTTGTGGTGGTTATGGCGGCACCGTGCGTATTTTGGAACATTCCTGAAAAGGTGCCGAAGCTTTCATAGTCTACCGTATCCTTTGCCTTGGTTTCCAAAATGCCCAAAATAAAGGGGATCCCGGATAAAATCACAAACTGGGCAAAACCTAAAAGTATCTTGTCCAAATTCCTTAGGTCCTTTATTTTGATCATTGCATACTCGAACATGAGCGGGAACATCATGTATCGGACAAAATCGATGATACTGGCAAAATAGCTTACGGAAAAGTTTGCCGTCACAAGGTTTTTTCCGGCCCTGGCGTAGGACCATTTTAAGAAATTTGGTTTTCGCCGATTACGAATAATCAAAACCTGCCAAACCAAAAATAGAAAAAGGGGAATCTTCCAGAATTGGGAAAACGTTGTGGGTCCCACCGGCACGGGCCCTAAATAGATCAGAACGAACAAAACCCCATAAAGTGCCAGTTTTTTAATATCGCTCATTCCAATTGTAATTAGTTGTGCCTATTGCTTATTTCTTACCCAAAAACCCCGAAATGAGTTGTATCAGACCTAGGCGTTTATCCAATTCCACAAAGGAAAAATATCCGGACAAAAGGATAAGAAGGACGCCCAAGATATACATCCAAAGTGTATTCAACATAGTAATACCGACCAAGCACAGCACTCCCAAGATGAATTGCAAACCAAAAATCTTGGAGAATCCCTTTTGGAAGGAAAATCGATATTTTCTGCTGGCAATAAAATAAACCTGTCCTAGGTATACCACGTACGAGACCAAAAAGGAAATTCCCAAACCTTCCAGCCCCCAATAATGATAACCTAGGATGTTGAATAGCAAGAGATAGAGATTGGAAACCAGCTCGTTCCAAAAGAACAGTTTACTCTTTCCCTTTGCGATAAATATAAAGCCTATAACCCATGCCGGAACCTTAAAGAAGAGTCCTAAAAAGGCCCAGTAAATCATCACATTGGCGGCCAAGAATTCCGAAGAATAAAGAATGATAATCACCCAATCGATAAACACCATTAACCCCACCAATACCGGTGCCAAAATCAATAAGGCTATTTCGGTTTGTTGGTTAATTAGTTCATTTGCCTTTGTATTATTTGAGGCCACGGAAGCAAGCCTAGGGTAATAGTCAGTTTCCATCGCTGTGAAAAGCAATCCAACATACGTAGTTATCAGGGCAATTCCTGCATTGTAAAGCCCTACTTCCTCCACGCCTCCGGAATAATTGATAAAAACCCTTAAAATATAGGATTCGCCCAATACCATAATTCCGCTGAGACTCAACATAAAACCCATGGTCATCATGCCCTTTCCTTCCGCTTTCAATTCTTTGAAAGGTAAAGGAACCCGTTCTTTTTTAATGCTTTTACCAAAATAAAGTGCGACCAGAAATGTTGCTAGAGCGGTTATCACCAATCCTGGCACTATCCCTTCCAGACCCAAATAGTAGTAAAAAGGTATCGACAATAAAAGGCCAATGGCAGAACCGATCATATTGGCTTTTGCCAAGTCCTTAAGTTTCCGTAATCCTTGTAAAATCACAAAATGGCCACTGGCCAATTGCTTTAGAAGTACGGTTATGGACAACCAGATAAAGGCGATGGTATATTCTGTATTTCCAAAGGCCACTTCACTCAGCCACTTCGCCCCAAAAAGGGTTATCAAGGATCCTGCAACTCCTGTTAGCCAAATTAATCGGTTAAGTACACTTATCGTTTTGGCCAAGCGATAGTCATCATTGGAATCTTTCGCCGTGGCAATGTCCTTTACGCCACTGATTCCAAGGCCAAAATTAGTCAATGAACTGATTAACAGTATAGTGGTATTTAGCAATCCCAAAATACCAACGCCAGCAGGGCCTAGTAGCACCGCCATAATTTTGGATCGTAAAATAGAAATTAGGATATTAAAAACCTGTACCCCACCAAAAATGGAGGTAGCCTTCATAATCTGCCGATAACTGCTTCCTTTTTGCTTATCTACTTTGGTAAGTTCTAGGGATTTTTCCAACGCTTGCTTTTTTAATTGACCGGCTCACGGAGCAATTTCTATATGGTTTATAGATTATACCCTTCTATTAAAGGACACTGTCTTTATCCAATGCCTTGTTCTTTCTATTCCTCAATTTTCCTTTTAAGGTATTAAAGGTCTTGGTTCTGTCCTTAATAAATTCCTTCCCATTGTATTGACCATTTGACTTAGTGGACATTCCGTTTAAATTGGATTTGAAAGTTTTGTTTTGGTCCGATGCAGCCAAATCCTTTAAAGAAGTAACTTCATGGCTAGCACTTCCATTCATTAATCCCGACCCAGTATTGGAAGCATTGGAAAGGGCATCATTTTTAACCCCAAAAACTTTTAAAAATGGAAGTAAATAAATAAATGCACCAAACAACACCGCTGCTACCAAATGTACATGAACATTCAACTGCATCGTTAGGAATGCAAAGGCGATGACCAATGAATTAGCGATTACCAGGGTAAACGTGGACTTTTTATGGGACAATCCTATGCGTAAGAGCTGATGATGGATATGGTTGGAATCGGCACTAAAGGGGCTCCTTCCCTCGCGAATCCGTATTGCAAAGACCCGCAAAAGGTCAAACAGCGGATACGAAAAGATGGCTAACAAAATGACAGGCGAATTTGTAAAGCTATTGGTTGTCCCTATTTCCATATTTAGGTTTAGAAAATAAATACCTTGATATGCCAAAAGAAACCCGGTTAACAGAGATCCACAATCCCCCATGAAAATCTTTTTGTCCCTGGATAGATTATACTTTAAAAATCCCAAGACCGATCCCACGAATATGGTAGCCACCAAAGACATCAAATAATTGCCTTTGATGGAAAAAAGTATGCCGAACGTAATACTTCCAAGTATAGAAAGTGAACCCGCAAGACCATCAATACCATCCACCAGGTTGAAGGCGTTGATGACCAACATGAAAACAAAAATGGAAAATAATACGGAAGCTATGTAAGGCAATTCGTTTAAACCAAAAATACCCCCAAAATGCAATATCCTAATATCCGTAAGCACCACAACGTTTAAGACGGCAATCAACTGACCGATCAATTTCTTTTTAGGCGCCATTCCGGTCAAGTCATCCTTAATTCCCAAAAAGACCAAAATTATGGATGAGCCCATGATTGCAAGTAGTTTTGCTAAATCTGTAGGAACAAGGTCGGTCAAAATGCCAAACACGATGATTGAAAGGGAAAAGGCCAAAAATATACCCAATCCACCTAAGTTTGGGGTTTTGGAAACGTGCATTTTTCGATGATCGGGATCATCCATCAAACCCTTTAATTTCGATACATTTATTATTACTGGATATAGATAAATGCTCGAAGACAAAAAGAAAGCGGCAAAACCGGCAATCAAGGAAAGGTAAACGTAATTGGATAAAAAGTCTATCATATTGTTGGGCATTCCTTTCTAATTTTCGTAACCATAATGAACATGTACTTTCTCATTGGCACTTACTCCCTACATGGGCGTACCATTTTGCATAAATCCCTCTCTAAAGAGGTCATTCCAATAAGAGTTCAAGGTGGAAAGAAGTTGGGTCAGTTTGGTTTTCAAATTTTTTTGTGGGATAAAAGTATAGGGAAAGCAGTTGGTTCAGAACAATAATCGTTATCATGCCGTGTTCATCGGCAATCCGCTTAACGCCCATTTTTAAAGGGATGGTCGACAAGAGGTATTGTAATCTTCATCTTACAAACCTAAGTTGAAAACTAGTGATATGGGCTGTTCTGCCACTATTTTAGGAAGTGCCGAAATGAAAAAAGCCCTTTAGAATTAATTCTAAAGGGCTTTTGGTCAAGTATTGATTTAATTACCTCTTAATGAATTTTTTTATCATATTGTTTGAACTGCTTCCGTTAGCCCTTATAATATAGACACCTGATTCTAAACTCCTAACGTCAATTTGTTGTAAGTTCCAAGAATTACCAGGAACACTTTTGACCAACTTACCAGAAATATCATAAAGGTCAAATCTGATTATACCAGACGCCTTTGGAACCTCCAAGTTTAATATTTCAACCGTGGGATTAGGCCAGACCTCCATTTGCAAAGTACGTGCCGTTGTTACTAGATATGGATTCTCCATTCCAAAGGTTGGTGCCTCCAAATTTCCACTAAATGAGCTAAACGTATACGGATTTGCATCTATATCATAAGCCATTCCATCAGTATGGTCATTAATAGCATACCAAGCATCCGTATTACTATCCCTAAAAACTAGCATAGGTTCACCCCCGGTAAATTTAAAGTCATCACCTCCCAATTGAGTGCCGTACAAAAAGTTTTCATCGCCTGATACATCAGGAATACCTATCGCATCCAAAACATTACCAAGATTTGAAATATCTCCATCCAATTGGCCATCGTTATCACTATCAAAATCATCAATACCATCTTGATAGTTATCTGTAAGGATTACTGTAAAGCTTGGATTCTCAACATCTGGAATCGAAACCGTTAAAAGTCCATTTGCATCAAAAGTCCCCGAAATTTGCTCCACATCATTGACCCCTCCAGAGGCATTTCCAGAATCAGAATCCAAGATGACTATCCATCCCGTAAAAGCTTGTCCAGCAGGACCTTTTAGTTCGATTAATTGTGTAGACGGATCCGTCCCAGATGGGTTTGGTTGAATTTCATTGATTAGAACAATCACGGGAACCGGTTCCAAAACCTCTACATCATCAGTTGCAGAATTTGAGCAACCATTTTCGTTCTCGTACGTATAAGTTAGTGTGTGATTACCTATTCCCGCAACCGTTGGGTCAAAATCATAGGTGCCATCTCCATTATCGGTTACTCCAGATCCACTATAAGTACCTCCCTCAGGGCTACCTCCAGAAAGGTTGTATTGAATTCCAGCATCGATACTTATTTCCCCAAAGGCAAGGAATTCGACCATGGGTAAAACAACATCCTCATCAATATCACCATCACCGTCATTGTCGACACCATCGCATTCTTCAACATCGCATCTATCCGGAGTACCATCTCCATCGGAATCTAGGTTATCGTCATATCCTGGACATTTGTCCAAACAATCCGGTACACCATCTTGGTCAGAATCCATTGATACTCCATTAGCGTCGACATTATCTGGGCAGGACGAATCGATTTCGTCATCATTGCAATCGACAATGCCGTCACCATCGGTGTCAACGGTGTCATCGCAGTCATCCATACAATCGGGAGTACCGTCTCCATCAGAATCTAGGTTGTCATCGTAACCGGGACATTTATCCAAACAATCTGGTACACCGTCCTGATCAGTATCCAAAGTATTATCACAATCATCGAAACAATCGGCAATACCATCACCATCAGCATCAAATCCTTCGTCAACTTTACCATCGCCGTCATTATCCTTGCCGTCACATTCCTCCACATCACATGCGTCTGGAATGCCATCGCCATCTTTATCCAAAGAATCGTCCCCATTTGGGCAAACATCAAAACAATCCGCAACACCATCATTATCGGAATCAAAACCTTCGTCTAATTCGCCGTCGCCATCATTGTCGATTCCATCACATACTTCGATTGCATTCGGTTCCGATATGGTAACACTGCACTGCGAAGTAGCGCCCGTGGCGTCCGTTATCGTTA
>NZ_JAQPCH010000013.1:0-55325 GCF_028464205.1 Maribacter sp. PR66 | reverse complement strand
TATACCAAGTGGGAGAGTAGGTAGCCGCCTTCCTCAAAGCCCCCTTACATAACGTAAGGGGGCTTTTTTTATGCCCAAAAATTTATACTATTTCCTAAGGTCATTACAAATTCTTTTACATTCTTGATTGAACAATCCTGTGTCTTGGATATATGTTTTATATTCCCTATTTAGTATCTTTCTTTTAAAATTAATATTCATGCGAAAATTTCAGTTTTTGTTCGTTGTCGTTCTGGTATTCATGAATTCCGTTAACGCTCAAAATACCAAGATTGCCCTAGTAGGAGGAACTCTTATAGATGGATTTGGGGGCATACCTATTAAGAACAGCGTAATCCTTATTGAAGGAGAATATATTAAGGAGATTGGCAGTGTTGCCACTTTAGAAATTCCTTCTGACTACACTGTGATATCTACTGAAGGAATGAGTGTATTACCAGGACTTTGGGATATGCATGTACATACCATGATCAATGGTCATGCAGATTACACCTATTGGGATAGAACATACCCGCCATTACTGGAGGATGTAATAATGCCTTCATCAGCAGAACAATTACTATTAGCTGGTGTAACAAGTGCCAGGGATTTAGGTGGACCATTGCAAGAAAGTATTAATGTTAGGGATGCTATCAATAACGGAGAAATACCAGGTGCCACATTATATGTTTCAGGACCTTTTATCCAGCATGAGCCCTATCCCGGCACTGAAGCATTTCGATGGGGAGTAAATGGAATTGAGGATGGTAGAAAAAAGATTAAAAAATTGGCTGATGCCGGTGTGGATGTCATCAAGCTAATCGATCAAGATAAAATGACGATGGAAGAAGTAAGGGCAATCGTTGATGAGGCACATAAGCAAGAACTTAAAGTAGTTGCACATGCCCACAGACCGGAAGAAATCAGGAGGGCACTTTTGGCTGGTGCAGATTGCTTTGAACACACTGGTTTATCCTCGGCCCCGGAATATCCGGATTATATCATGCAAATGATAAGGGAACGTACCGCAGATATGAGCCAAGGTCCTTTATTCTGGTGCCCTACTGTGGAAGGATTATATAACTATGAATATGTTAGGGACAATCAGGAGGAACTTGATAATGACTCTTGGCACCGTGGATTGCCTGACAGTGTAATTACGGATATCAGGAACAGTTTTGCACATCCCGATCGACTTCCCTATTTTCAATTGACGCCTTCCAGGAAGCCTACCTTGGAAACAAAGGTCAAGCAACTCTTGGATGCAGGGGTCGTATTATTAATAGGAACGGATAGTGGCATTCCCATGAAGTTCCATAGTCAATCAACATGGCATGAATTTGATGTTTGGGTAAATGAGTTTGGAATCGACCCAATGTATGCCCTTAGGGCAGCTACCTATTGGCCCGCGTTATGGATGGGCGTTGCCGATAAGGTTGGGACCGTAACTCCTGGTAAATACGCTGATATCATTGCGGTAAAAGGTGATGTTCTTCGTCATATAAACATTTTGCAGGACGTTGACATCGTATTTAAAAAGGGCAAGCAGTACAAATGAATTTGAATCAACTCTTCAAAATAGGAAATCAAGATACAGAAGAACGTTTAAACTCCTTGTCTCACTTTTGCGGTGTTATTGCCGCTTGTATAGGTCTTATTTTTTTATGGAAAGATAATAATCATAGGTCGGTCTATTCGGAATTTAGTATTGGGTTATATAGTATTAGTCTAATAGTACTTTTTGCGTCTTCGACATTGTATCATTTTGTTGAGAATCCCCGTTGGAAAAAACGACTTCGAATTCTTGACCACATCAATATTTATTATTTGATTGCCGGTACATATACCCCCGTAGCCTTGATAACTTTGGTGAATGGAAACGGTTGGACGTTATTTTATATTGTTTGGGCAATTGCAGCGTTAGGAACCGGATTAAAAATTTTTTATACGGGACGATTTGAATTTATTTCTTTATTACTATATCTGATAATGGGATGGTTAATCGTCTTCGACCTTAAAAATCTCCTCGCAAATTCTACCAACCTTGGTCTAACCCTTTTGTTTCTTGGAGGCATATTTTATAGTATTGGAATTATATTTTATGCAATTCAAAGAATTCCCTACAATCATTTTATATGGCATTTGTTCGTTTTGGCAGGTGCCTTTTGTCATTGGTTCTTTTTATATACCGATGTAATCTAATTTTTTAAATAATTGTCTAACTTGAATATTCGATGATTATTCGAAACTACTTTATACTTCTACTTATTCTTTTTGTCTCATGTAAGAAGGATTATCCTGAAACAGATGTCGATTTGACAGACTATATTATACAGGATGGTTTTCAATTAAAACCCGTTGCTTCAGAACCTTTACTCATAGCCCCTGTGGCTATGGATTTTGACAATCGAGGAAGAATTTGGGTCGCCGAAATGAATGGTTATATGAATACTATGGAGGGTAAAGGGGAGGAGTTGCCACTGGGAACGATTAAAATTTTGGAGGATAGGGATGGTGATGGTGTTATGGACCACGCCAAAAAGTTTTTGGATAGTTTGAGATTGCCTAGGGCGATTGCCCATGTATACGGAGGTTTGTTATATGCGGAACCCCCCAATCTTTGGTTCGTTGAAGTACAGAATGACAGACCGGTTAATCGCATATTGGTCGATTCTATGTATGCTCCGGACGGTAATCCGGAACATCAGCCCAATGGACTAATGATGAATGTGGATAACTGGATTTATAATGCCAAATCGCATTTTAGGTATCGTCAAAAAAATGGCAAATGGTTGAAGGAGCCCACTACATTCAGAGGGCAATGGGGAATTACCCATGACAACTTTGGGCGTTTATACTACAATGATAATTCCAGACAATTATTGGGGGATTATGTTTTGCCAAACAGAACTACCCGTAACAAGTTCTTGAAACCAGCCCATAGCGTACATAAATTGCTAACGGAAGACCAGAGAGTGTACCCGTTACACGCCAGTTTGGTCAATAGGGGATATGCCGAAGGTATTTTGGATAAGGACAGTTTGTTGGTAGATGTAACCGCAGCTTGTGGACCGCTGGTATACAGGGGAGGAATGTTTCCATTGGAATATGACCAGAACGTTTTTGTCTGCGTGCCCGAGGCAAACCTGGTCAAGCGTAATATTTTGGAATTTCATGGCGACAGTACCAGTGCCTATCAGGCTTGGCAAGGAAAGGAGTTTTTAGCGTCGACCGATGAAGGCTTTAGACCCGTAAGCCTATCCAATGGTCCGGATGGGGCATTGTATATTGTGGATATGCACAGGGGCGTAATTGGTCACCATGCGTATTTGAGTCCATACTTCAAAAAGAAGGCCAAGGAAAAGTCCCTGGATACCATTATCAACAGAGGTAGGATCCTAAAAGTAGAAAGTGAAAATATTTCAATTGCAACCCCAGTAAACCTCGAGACAGCTACAGATGAGCATCTTTTAGAATGGCTAGATCATCCAAACGGTTGGGTCAGGAATCGTGCCCAGCAACTTTTAATAGACCGAAACAAGAAAGGATTAGTGAACTCTTTAGTCAATTTGGTGAAAGAAAAGGAACCAAGTATTTCGCAAATTCATGCCTTATATACGTTGGAAGGAATGGATACCTTGGATTTTGATCTTTTACTTCAAGTTGCTAAAAATGGCGAAGAACAACTGGCTGCCCATGCTATTGTTTTGCTCGAATCATTCGTAAATAGCAAAAATACTGCCGATTTCCTTGAATTAGGGAATGGGATAATCAAGGAAAAAAGTCTATTTAAAGATATTTATTTGGCCAGTTCATTGGGTATTTGGGCGCATGGATCCAAAGAATTGTTAGCGCCCTTGCTTGTGGAGTATAGTATTTTATATAAGGGAAATCCTATTATATCCGAAGCTTTGGTAAGTGGTGCCGAGACGATACTGGAAGATTATAAGGTGATTTTGGACCAAAATGACTTTGATAGGTCATCGATTTTGTACCAAATGCTATTGGAAAGCATACAAAACAAAGCCGATGCTATTCTAAATCCAATTTACGTAAGTAAGGGATTGAAAGAAGATCCTAGAACCAAGGGTGCAAAAATCTTTAGGCAGATTTGCGCTGCATGTCATGGCATCAACGGAGGGGGAAATGAGGGCCTTGCTCCGCCATTGGTACATTCAGAGTATGTGTCCAAGCCTATTGAGCGCTTGGCATTGATAGTTTTAAATGGATTGAAGGGACCCATCCACGTAAATGGAAATCGGTTTGAAATGAATCAGGCTATGCCAGGGTTAAAGAATAACGAAACGTTATCGGATAAGGACATAGCAGATGTAATTACCTATGTGAGCAATGCATTTGCGGATAACCCTCAGTGGATTTCGGAAGAAAGCGTAGGTGAATTAAGGAAAATAGAATCCCAGGATGGGAATGAATTTACCGAGGCTGAACTGTTGGAACTCGATTTTGAAAATTAAGTGACTAGGACTTGATTGGACTATCGTCACATTCTAAATCTCCCGTTGCATATAACAATCCATTGAGCAGAAATGAAAGTATGCTAGGGTTTTCATAGCTCTGTGGATTATGTGAAGGGGCGGAGTAAAAGACCCTTCCTTTTCCAAACTTTTTTATCCAAGCCAAATAACTTATGTTTTTGGAAAAATCTTTATTTTTTCCTTCTATTTTTTCTGCCTCCATATATAGCAAAGGCTTAAAATCATACTCAAAATAGGCGTTGTCAAAAAAATAAGGTTCGTCCACATGTGCAAAGCCTTCCCCATCAAAGGCTCTAAGAATAGGATGGTCTTTATCCGCCAGTTTGACTTGGATCAACTGCTGCCTGGGATGATAATCAAAACTTCCACCCACCAATTCACTGAATTTTTTGGATTTGTTTAGCATGGTAATGCCACCATGAAGTACCACCAAACCGTTACCGTCCCGGATGTATTGCAAGAGAATGGTTTCATATTGCTCGGCTTTTGACCAAGCGGCATCAGCATTCAATTCTTTCTTAAAAACGTCGTAGAAAAGATTTCTAAAATCCCTTTCGGAACAATTGTTATTCAATACGATTGCATCAAATTGCTGGATATTTTCCTTGTTGAACATGGCAACATCCTTGGAAGTAGTGATATCAAAATTACCACTTTTTTCAGCGATTCCTTTGATTACGGCCTCGGTGTGTGGAACCGTCCAATGGTCAAACCCGGTGAATAGGCTAAAAATCAACACCTTTTTCCTTTCTTTCAATTTTGGGTAATCATTCGGTAATTTGGATACGATGGAATTTGTCCATTCCTGGGTTAAATCGAAAGGTTCCAGATCTTGTGAAGAAACCTCAAGGCACAGAAATAGCAAAATAAGGGAATAGACTAAAGTTTTCATACGTTTAAAACTAGGTTAATAGCTTGATTATTAAATATTTTCTTTTAAAGAGGTATTTAACTTTCCATAACAAGTCCCTCGTTGAGGGTTTCATTTTTTTAAATGGATTCTAATGGGCTATACATTTGTTCGTTACGAATGTAAGTAATTAAAATTTCTTTATTGAGGCCACTTGGTGGGATATGAGTTTCGAATATCTTATTTTTAGTGCGAATAACTTTCGTTCCCGGATTACTGGATTCCGGTGTGACGTTTAAACCCAACATACTTAAATGACCGATTTATTTTCCCTAAAAAATAAGATTGTTGCACTCTCTGGAGGAACGGGAACCTTGGGCGGATCTATCGCCAAATACTTGATCGAGCAAGAGGCTCGGGTAATTTTACTGGGAAGGTCAACAAAAAAATTAAGGGATAAAAAAAATGAACTGGATAGCATTTCCCCGGATCTCACATTTACTTTTGAAGTGGATGTTTTAAATGAGGAAGCACTTAACGAAGTTCGGGAGGAGATTGCCCAAAAGTTTGAAACCTTGGATGGGTTGATTAATCTTGCCGGGGGAAATATACCTGGAGCTACTTTAAGTGCCAATCAGAGTATCTACGACATAGCGATTTCGGATACACAAAAGGTCTTG
The DNA here is from genome assembly GCF_028464205.1 of Maribacter sp. PR66. Classification (NCBI taxonomy): domain Bacteria; kingdom Pseudomonadati; phylum Bacteroidota; class Flavobacteriia; order Flavobacteriales; family Flavobacteriaceae; genus Maribacter; species Maribacter sp. PR66. Next base: position 49,320 of record NZ_JAQPCH010000013.1, on the reverse strand, counting down.
GATATCAACCTGTTCGGAACGGTTATACCTACCATTGTGTTGAGCGGACTTATGGCTAGGCAAGGACACGGTTCCATTATAAACATTTCCTCTATGGCCTCAAAGCAGGCTATTTCAAGGGTTTTGGGCTACTCGATGGCCAAAGCGGGCGTGGATACCTTTACCCAATGGATGGCCAACGAAATGGCTTCCAAATTCACGAACAGGATTCGCGTAAATGCCATCGCTCCTGGGTTTTTTATCGGAAATCAAAATAGAAGCCTTTTGACCAACGAGGATGGCACCTACACGGAGCGCGGAAACAAAATAATCAACAATACGCCCATGGCCCGTTTTGGGGATGCTTCGGAATTAAATGGTATGGTCCATTATTTATTGAGCGAGGCTTCCAGTTTTGTAACGGGTGTGTGTTATGATGTGGATGGTGGTTTTAATTCTTTTTCAGGAGTTTAATGGAATATTTAAAAAAGACATTTAGGTGGTTTGGTCCCTCTTTTGGGGTTCGGTTAAGCGATATAAGGCAAATTGGAGTAGAAGGTATTGTGGCCGCTTGTCAGGAAGTACCTTTGGGAGAGGTTTGGCCAATTGAAACCGTAGCATCCTTGAAATCTGAAATTGAAGGTGCCGGATTGGAATGGTCCGTGGTGGAAAGTGTAAACATCCATACGTCCATTAAATATGGTCTTCCGGATAGGGACAGATATATTTCCAATTACATTGAAACGCTTAAGAATTTGGCAAAGAACGATATAAAAGTCGTTTGCTATAATTTTATGCAACTGATCGATTGGACACGTACCAACTTGGATTACAAATTGCCCAATGGGGCATCGGCGTTGCAATACGATCCACTAGCCGCGGCAGCTTTCGATTTGTATATCCTTAAACGCGGAAATGCGGAAAAGGACTATGACGAAGGTTTTTTAAAGGAGGTAGCCTCCTTTTTCAAAAATTTATCGACCGAAGAAATATCCAAACTCGAAAAGTCCATCCTCGCCGGAATGCCGGGTTCAAGAAAGCTTATCGATTTGAACGAGTTCAAAAAGAACCATGAAATCGTTTTGGGAATCAGTAAACAACAACTTCAGGATAATTTGGCCTATTTTCTAAAAGCTGTGATTCCCGAGGCAGAAAAATTGGGTGTAAAAATGGCCATCCATCCAGACGACCCACCATTTTCGGTATTTGGGGTTCCTAGGATAGTATCTAATTATGAGGAACTCAAGTTTTTGTTGGATGCCTGTCCATCGCCCAGTAATGGATTAACATTTTGTTCCGGTTCCTTGGGGGCCTCTTCCAATAATGATTTGGTGAAGATCATCAAGGATTTTGGTGATAAGATTCATTTTATCCATTTGCGAAATGTACAAAGACACGAGAATGGAAGCTTTTATGAGGCGGAACACCTAAACGGTTCCGTTCCTATGCAAAAAGTGATGAAAGCTATCGTTGAGGAACAGTTAAAGAGAAGTAAAAATGGAGGTATCGTGAACATTCCAATGCGACCCGATCACGGTCATGTGCTTTTGGACGATATCCAGAGACAGGACGAATTCTACTCTGGATACTCCTTGATAGGAAGGGCTATGGGACTTGCCCAATTATCAGGACTTGAATTGGGTATTCGGGAAAGCCTTCTTTAACAAAGGGTTTTGTCTGGGCTAGCGAAACACGGAGTGCGACTTTTCTATCAATGCCTTTCCAAAACAGACCCCTGAATAGGGGATTCAAGGTTTTAGTATTTCCCTAAAATCTTCAAAAAAGGCCTCCACAAGATTCATGTTTTCATTAAAAAATAACATGGTCTGCAGCCAAGTATTTTTGTTGTGGATGGATACACCTTTAATTTCAACATAAATTCTGGAAATCTCCTTTTGGTTTTCCAGCAAGTGGTATTCTTCGAATATTGCATTGTGCCAGTAGTCCTCCAAAAGAACGGATTTTAAGGATAGGAGTTTTTCCCATAGCAATATACGTTGTTCAAGGTCGCCCTCCACATCAATGGATACCAAGGCTTTTTTGGAGTCAAAAGTGAATTTAAAGGTCAGCCCCTTTATTTTGGTTTTATAGAGTATCCATTTTTTGGGATATGATTTACCATAGGAAATCCAGAATTCCTCCCTGAGTCTTCGTGATTCCTCTTTGCTGAACATTAAATAAAATAGGCTATGATTATTCCAAGTACAATGACCACTAGTTTTCTTAGGTTGAATTTATGTCCTTCTGAACTTTCAAATAGGATTACCGTAGAAATATGGAGTAAAACCCCAATGACAATGGCATTAATGAACATCAGGTTATCCATTATAAAACCAAAGGATTGCGATAGATAGGTTCCCAAAGGTGTCATCATCGAGAAAAGTAGTATGAACAATGCCGATGCAATTGTTTTCATTTTGGAGTTCAATAAAAAGAAGCTCAGAATTACGGCGATGGCTATCTTGTGGATCAGGATTCCATAGATAATACTGTTGTTTTCGGAAATGGGAATACCCTCCAACAACGAATGTATGGAGAGACTTCCAAAAAGCAACCATGGAAAGTTAGTATCGGTTTTGGACAAATGAACGTGTCCATGCTCCGCACCCTTGGAAAAGAACTCCAGGAATATCTGCAGCAATATCCCCAACATGATAAATATTCCTATACTTTTGGTATTGGAATGCTCGTACACCTCCGGCAGCAATTCAAAAATGGTCAATGCAAGCAAGAATGCCCCGCTAAAGGCCAGTAATAATCTAAAATGCTCCTTTTTTTTGGGTTTGGTAAAGAAAACAAAAACAAAACTTAGCAGTACACCAAGAATTGGCAGAATATAAATCATGAAAAGCAGGGTTTGTTGTCTAATTGAGAATGGCGAATCTTTGCTGCATCAAAATTAACGTATTTTTGTTGTATGCTAAACAATGGGTATGGGGAATAATTTTAGGATGGTAGCCAAAACACTTTTTGGCTTTGAAGAAATATTGGCCAAGGAACTTAGGAACCTTGGTGCAGGAAATGTTGAAATTGGGATTCGCAACGTGGCCTTTGACGGCGATACCGGATTCATGTACAAGGCCAATCTATGCTTGCGGACCGCTATTAAAATTATAAAACCCATCGCCACCTTTTCCGTATCAGGGGAGGATGATCTTTATAAAAAGATTTTTCGGATGGACTGGGCCGAATATTTGTCCGTGGACGATACGTTTGCCATCGATGCCACTGTTTTTTCCGATAATTTCACCCATTCGCTCTATGTTTCCCAAAAGACCAAGGATGCCATTGCCGATAAATTCCGAGAAACGGATGGCAAACGTCCCAATGTGGATGTCAAGAACCCGGACCTAAGAATCAATGTACATATTCACAGAAATCAATGCAATGTTTCCTTGGATAGTTCCGGGGCCTCCCTGCACCATAGGGGCTACAGGACAGCGACCAATATAGCCCCCATAAATGAAGTCCTTGCTGCCGGACTTCTATTATTGAGCGGGTGGGACGGCCAGTGCGATTTTATGGATCCTATGTGCGGCAGTGGAACCATGCTGGCGGAGGCGGCCATGATTGCCTGCAATATTCCGGCGAACATCAACCGGAAAGGTTTTGCATTTGAAAAATGGCCCGACTTTGATGCAGATCTTTATGAAAAAATTATCGAGGCAAGTCTCAAAAAGACCAGGGAATTCCATCATAAAATCATCGGAATGGACAAAGCTCCCTCAGCGGTAAGAAAGGCAACGGAGAATATTGAGAATGCAAACCTATCGGATTATATAGAAGTAAAAAGGGATAACTTTTTCAAAACGGAAAAGGAGACGGAAGGACCTTTACACATGTGTTTCAATCCGCCGTACGGCGAACGTTTGGACATCGACATGCAAAACTTTTATGCCTCCATTGGTGATACCTTAAAACAGGGATATCCCGGCACCAACGCATGGATGATTACTTCAAATCTGGATGCCCTGAAATTTGTTGGGCTAAGACCCTCACGCAAAATAAAGGTATTCAACAGCCATTTGGAGTCCCGTTTGGTACATTATGAAATGTATGAGGGAAGTAAGAAGGCGAAATATAATAAAACTGGAAATACAGAGGCATGAGTTTGAAGCAAAAGGCATTGTTGTTCAATTTTTTGGGATTTGCCGTTATTTTCCTCCTATTCCGGTTTGGACTTTCTTATTTGTTGGCCATCAAACCGGTATATATTTCGGTAATTTCCGCAGTTTTGGCAATGGTTATTGCCCCAAAATTTGCCGTCGCTAGCATTGAGGGTGTTCCAAAATTGTTGATGAAGTGGATTTTCCTGAAGGGTTTTAAGGAATTGTGATTATTGCTCAGGCTCCAGTTCCTTGGGCTGTTTTTTCTTTTTGTAGAGGGGTAGGAAATAGGAAATGGAATAATTATAGCCTACACCAAACCGGGTACCGTCCGTGACCTTGTTAAAACCTGGAATCCAAAGGTTGGGAAACCGATCGTCCCCACCGTCAGAATTGGAAACCAAAATTCCCAAACGTACACTCGCTCCCAAAAATATATTTGCGAACAGTTCCACTTTGGTACCAAAAAGTGCCTCTATCCATACGGCGGACCTTCCGGAAAATTCCTCCGCTATGTTGGAGCCTTCTACAAAATCCGTCGGATTCCAGTACCTGTTGGAATTGAAATATTGATAGTTGTTCAAGGTCTGACTAAAACTGCTAAAAGCCAATCGGCCTCCATAATAGAGCAAATTTTGTTCCCCGTACCAGTTTTCATAGGTATTGTTGTCAAACCCCAATTTGAGGTAGCTTCCGGTTGTGGTAAAATTATATAGGTCTTCCTGTTTTGTCTTGTCTTCCGTACCTAGTTCAGCGGCCAAGTACAGTTTTTCCGTGAGTCTATAATCGGCCACAATTTCAAATCCCGTATAGTTCTCGTCCAAAGCGCTGATCAAGGGCCTACTAAGGTCGATTCCCGCACGCAGTCCGTAAGCCTGTTTATATTCCACGGTATCCTTGGGCTGGGTGTCAATGGGTTTGCTTTGGGCAAAACCAAACATCAGTCCGGATAGAAAAAGGGAATTAATGAAATATTTTGACATTTGTGGAGTCTGAGTTTGTAATATTGGCCCTAACGATTTCTATATCCAAGATCCAATTATCAGAGCCGGATTGTAGGTTGGTCGTAAGACTGTCATAATTGACAATAAATCCGCAGGCACGCGATGTAAAGTCCTCTAGGCGTTCATAATTGAAGGTCAGGGTATCTATATTGCCAGTTTCTTGTCCGCCATCGTTTGTGGCAGAGTTGGAAATCATCAAAAATGTGGTTGCATCCGTTTCCGTTCTGAGAGGGATTTGGACGTTGTTCAAATTGGACCGATCTGTAAACGTATTGACCGCTGTACTTTGCCCTTCGCCCAAAATACGCAGGGCGGTGACATTTTTGTTTGCGGTGGGGTTGGCCGCATCAAAAAATTCCAGAACAAGCAGCGGTGTATCTCCCTCAACACAAATGTCATCCTTCTCACAGGAAGCCACAAAGAGGATACACAATACCGCGAACAAGACCCAACCTAACTTCTGCATGCTAATTTTTCTTTTTCAAAAGTACGACATTTTCAACGTGGTGTGTCTGTGGGAACATATCCACGGGCTGAACCTTTACTACCTCATACCTATCTTTCATCAGCTCAAGGTCCCTGGCCTGGGTAGCACTATTACAGCTTACATAAACGATACGTTGTGGGGAAATGTTGAGAATTTGTTGCACCACATCTTTGTGCATGCCGTCCCTTGGGGGGTCGGTTATGATGACATCTGGTTTTCCATGTTGTGCAATGAAACTATCGTTAAAAACGTTTTTCATATCCCCAACAAAGAAAGCCACATTATTAATATTATTTCGTTCCGCATTTGCCTTGGCATCCAGAATAGCGTCCGGAACGGATTCGATTCCAATGACTTTTTTGGCCTTTTTGGCAACGAATTGGGCTATGGTTCCAGTTCCGGTATAAAGGTCGTACACCAGTTCGTTCCCGGTAAGCATGGCGAAATCCCGGGTTACTTTATAAAGTTCGTAGGCCTGTTCAGAATTTGTCTGATAGAAGGATTTTGCGGTAATCTTAAAGGAAAGGCCTTCCATCTCTTCAAAAATATGGTCCCTCCCTGCAAAACAAATCACCTCTTGGTCGTAAATGGTGTCGTTTTGTTTTGTGTTGACTACGTAGAGCAAGGAAGTAATGTCAGGGAATGTTTCCTTTAAATGATTTAGCAATAGTTCTATTTGAGGTTTGTTTTCCTCAAAAAACTGTATCAATACCATCAATTCACCCGTCGAAGCCGTGCGTATCATGAGGGTGCGCAGCAAACCATGTTGATTTCTTGGATTGAAAAAAGTAAGGTCGTTTTCTTGTGCGAATTTTTTGGTTTCCAACCGTATGGCATTGGATGGATCCCGCTGCAGATGGCATTTTTTTATGTCCAGGATCTTGTCCCACATGCCCGGTATATGAAAACCGAGGGCGTTTTTGTTATCGATGTCCTTGTTGGATTGGATTTCATCCATGGTAAGCCACCTGCTGTCCGAAAATGAAAACTCCATTTTGTTCCTATAAAAATAGATGTCCTTGGAGCCTAAAATGGATTGGATTTCGGGTAGATCCAAATGACCTATTCGCTTTAAATTGTTCTCAACCTCTTTTTGTTTATAATAAAGCTGGTGATCATAGCCCATATTTTGCCACTTGCATCCGCCACAAACACCAAAATGTTCGCATTCAGGTTCGACCCGCTTTTCCGAGAGGGAGTGGAACGCAACGGCTGTACCCTCAAAATAGCTTTTTCGTTTCTTGTGCGTTTGCACATCCACCACATCGCCCGGTACGGCGTTATCCAAAAATACGATTCTTCCATCTGGGGCCTTCCCCACGGTTTTCCCCTTGGCACCGGCGTCCATGACTGCTACATTTTCAAAAATGAGTCTCCTTCTGTTCTTTCGCATGCGGCAAAAATAATAGGTTTCTTTGGATTGAAGGTTAGGATAGGCATACTATTAACAAGTGCGTTGACACCCTTCAAAAAAGCTTTAAAATGAATTGGAATATTTGTACTTTTGAAGCTCTACAGGGATGATTTCTCTCCCACGCTGAATTTTCGTTCCGATGCCCATCGGGATAGCGAAAGGATAAAGGTACAGAAGGAATTGCTAAAGTCTTATTTAAAGTAATTTTATCATGTCAGTTTTAGAAAAAATCACTTCTGAAGATGCCATTGCATTGGAGGATAAGTACGGGGCCCACAATTACCATCCGTTGCCCGTAGTTTTGAGCAAGGGAGCCGGTGTATATGTGTGGGATGTGGAAGGCAAAAAGTATTACGATTTTCTTTCGGCCTATTCTGCAGTAAACCAAGGGCATTGCCATCCCAAGATTGTTGGGGCCATGATGGAGCAGGCCCAAACCTTAACGCTCACTTCCAGGGCATTTTATAATGACAAATTGGGCGCGTTTGAAAAGTATGCAACGGAAACTTTTGGGTTTGATAAACTCCTTCCGATGAACACCGGTGCCGAAGCCGTAGAGACCGCCTTGAAGATCTCTAGAAAGTGGGGGTATGAGAAGAAACGGATTCCGGAGAACGAAGCGGAAATCATTGTGTGTGAAAACAATTTCCATGGACGGACCACCACGATCATTTCCTTTTCCAATGATCCTATTGCACGAAGGAACTTTGGGCCTTATACCAAGGGCTTCCTAAAAATCGCATACGATAACCTGCAGGCCTTGGAGGAAGCTTTGAAAGACAACCCCAATGTAACCGGATTCTTGGTGGAACCTATCCAAGGTGAGGCCGGGGTGTATGTTCCGTCCGATGGGTATTTAAAAAAGGCGAAGGAACTTTGCGAAAGATATAATGTGCTTTTCATTGCCGATGAGGTACAGACAGGCATTGCGCGTACGGGCCGACTTTTGGCTACCTGCGGTAATTGCTCCTGTTCAGATAAGCATTGTAGTGGCACTCCAGAGGTAAAACCCGATATTTTAATTTTAGGGAAGGCATTGTCCGGTGGGGCCTATCCTGTTTCCGCTGTATTGGCCAATAACGATATTATGGAGGTCATTAGACCTGGTAATCATGGAAGTACTTTTGGGGGCAACCCAGTGGCCGCTTCCGTTGCCATGGCCGCATTAAGTGTCATTAAAGAGGAGCGATTGGCAGAAAACGCCCAAGAACTTGGGGAACTGTTCCGGGAAAAACTGAATGAATTCATCCCCAATTGCGATTTGGTTACTGCGGTGCGGGGTAAGGGCCTTTTGAACGCTATTTTAATCAATGATACCGAAGAAAGCTCCACGGCATGGGATATTTGTATGGCCTTGAAGGAAAACGGTTTATTGGCGAAACCTACGCATGGTAACATCATCCGATTTGCGCCACCACTGGTAATGACCAAAGAACAGCTACTGGATTGTGTCGGCATAATCATCAGAACGTTGTCCGAGTTTAAGAAATAAAAAAATCCCCGAAATTCTTCGGGGATTTTTTTCTCTCGATTCCTATTATTTAAAAATTACCTGATGACATTACAAGGGCTATGATTGCCCCAAAATAAATAATGGTAAAAATCAAATAGATCAAGGCGAGGCCCAATCCAATATAGGAAAGGATCCTTCCTGTTTTTACATTTTCATATCCGCTGTACGAATTGCCGACTTCAGACCGATATATGTTCTCCGCTTTTTTGGCATTGCTCAGTCCTATGAAACTGAAAATAGCACCAAAAGGACCACAACAGAAAATGGTCAAAACAATGGACAGAATGCCAAAAGTTAGGGCATTACTTGCGCCGGGTAGTGGTTGCATATTCATAGTTGACTACTCTTCAATTCCCCACTGTTCCATCATTTCCCTTTGTTGTTCCATAATGCCGTCCCAACCGATAGTGCTTATTTGGTATATCACGCTACCTATGTAATATACGCTTAAAACAATTCCTATAATGGCCAGAATCTTGCCAATGTTGATGGTCTTAAAGTTGGAATACAGTTCAGGTTTTTCCTTATAAATCCTTTGTGATTTAAGGGCCAATACCAAGGCTATCACCGCTGGGATGATCCCAAGACCAAAACACCAGCAACAGATAATTCCAAAGATTGATAAAACGATGATCGCTATTTCATTAGGTAATTTTTGTTGTTCCATAATTTTTAAAAGGTTTGGTTAGATAAATTTTAAAATAAAGTTAATGAATACGGCCGCAGTGCTTATAAACATGAGTGAAAACGTAATATTGGACTCGTGTTTAAAGTTAAACCTATTTCTCACTAGTAAAAACGCGAACAGGGCAATCAAAGGATATATGGCAGGATACATTTTAAAGGCCTCCACAAATTCGCCCTTAAACAAAAACAACAGGGACCGTTGTAATCCGCATCCCGGACAGTCCACACCCAGAAATTGCTTCGTAAAACAGGGAAGCATGTACTTCTCAATGTTGAGTATATATAACAATGCCGATAGTTGCATGGTACGCTTTATTCACAAGCAGAAAATTACCACTATTTTTGGGTAAACAAAATAAAAAATGACGCAATTTGAAATAGGGGATAGGGTAGAGGCAATTGACGATGTCATATCGGGAACCGTGACACAAGTAAGCGGTCATATGGTTACGCTCAAGACCAAGGACGGATTCCCCATGCAATTTCAGGACACGGAATTGGTGCTGGTCTCCAATGACATAAGGGTAAGTAATTTTGAGGTGTCCCAGGTAAAGAAGGAAAAGGAGGTTCCCAAAAAAAGAACTAAAAAAACGGTCAAGCCCAAGGAAAGAAACCTACCAAAGATGGAAGTGGACCTACATATCAATCAGTTGGTGAAAAACCCAAAGCCCTTGAGCAATTTTGAAATGTTGAACCTACAACTGGACACTGCGAAAAGGCAGCTTGATTTTGCCATTGGCAAACGCATACAAAAAGTAGTGTTTATACACGGGGTGGGCGAGGGAGTCTTAAAGGAGGAATTGTACTCCTTATTTAGAAAATACGAGAATGTAAAATATTATGATGCCGATTACCAGAAATATGGATTAGGGGCTACCGAAGTATACATATTTCAGAACTACTGAAAACTATAATTTGGTCGTAACGGTACCGAAATCATTGATGCGCAGATCCGTAATCCTACTTTCATCTTCGGTTACCAAAGAAATGCCGCTTAGGCGTATGTTATGTTCAAAGGTAACGGAATCCACGGGCGCTGTAGTTATAAAAACGACCCCATCCTGAGCAATGATTTCCTTGGTGACGACAGGTTCAACAGGTGGCACATCGTCACAGAAATAGTTCGAGGAGACCGTGCCCGAGAAGATTCGGTAGGTCACGGAACCCGATTCCGTAATGTTCACGGTAATGTCCTCCATAGTAGCCTCGTTTTTTATCGCCCCATTGGGCAATTCAAGAATCAGGGCCTCATCCCCATTGATCTTGAACAGCACATTGGCCGAAGTTACAGAGACCCCACCGCAACTTTGCACGGAAGTAATACTATCGAAATCCAGGGTTTCTATTTCCAAATCCCCATCGTCACACGAAAGGAAAAGCGCAAACAGCGCTAAGACAACATACTTTTTCATCCCTCAAATTTAATTGAATTATTGGATATGGCTCAATCGACCCAACACCAATTATGTTTAAATTAACAGGGCCAAGGTTTGGAACCTGGTGTAGAAATAGCATTGATATGATTTATAGTTTTGGCATATCCTCCCCTTATATCAAGGCATTTTCCTTTATTTCAATTATTTTTGCGGCTCTAAAGAAATCTGATTCAGGAAGTCATGAAGCACGTATATCTTGACAATGCCGCTACTACCAAGGTTCGGGACGAAGTAATATCTAAAATGCAGGATGCCTTGGCCAACAATTATGGTAATCCATCCTCTACGCACAGTTACGGTAGAACGGCGAAAACGGCTATTGAAAGCGCCCGTAAAACCATTGCCAAATATATGAATGCGCTACCTTCTGAAATTATATTTACGTCCGGGGGCACGGAGGCGGACAACATGATTTTACGAAGCGCCGTGAAGGACTGCGGGGTAAAGACAATTATCACCTCAAAAATTGAACACCATGCCGTACTGCATACCGTGGAGGAAATGGAACAGTCCGGCCTACTTGATGTTTTGTACGTTCGTTTGGACCAGGTTGGAAATCCAGATTTGGAACATCTACAGGAACTATTGCAAAAGGACTTGGGCAAAAAACTTGTAAGTCTTATGCATGTAAACAATGAAATAGGAAACTTGTTGAATATTAAACAGGTCGCCAAAATGTGTAAGGAACACGGGGCCTTGTTCCATTCGGATTCCGTGCAGTCCATTGGACATTACCCTTGGGATGTAAAAGAAGTCCCGGTCGATTTTCTAGCTGCCGCCGCGCATAAATTTCACGGCCCAAAAGGGGTTGGTTTTGCCTTTATTCGCAAGAATTCCGGTCTTAAATGTTTGATATCCGGAGGTTCCCAAGAGCGCGGTTTTAGGGCGGGAACGGAATCCTTCCATAACATCGTAGGCTTGGAAGAGGCCTTTGTTTTGGCCTATGATAATCTTGAAAAAGAGCAGTCGTACGTAAAGGAATTAAAAGGGTATTTTGTGGAAAAGATTAAAACCGAGATTCCGGGAGCCAAGTTCAATGGTCTTTCCGGAAGTCTGGAAGAAAGTACCTATACCCTTGCCAATGTCTGTTTGCCCGTATCTCCAGAAAAGGGTTTAATGCTTCTTTTTCATTTGGATATTAAGGGAATTGCCTGTTCCAAGGGAAGCGCTTGCCAATCCGGTAGTGATTCCGGTTCCCATGTGCTCAACGAAATTTTAAGCGGCGAGGACCTAAAAAAACCTTCTCTAAGGTTTTCGTTTTCAAAGTACAACACCAAAGAGGAAATCGATTACACGATTGGGGTGCTTAAGGAATTTACCCTCCAATAGCAAAAACCTTTTATTGGCCTCTGTCCCTTTTACGTTCCCGTTCGTATGGGAATTTTCGAATGGCAAGCTTCATCATCCGATCTATCAGGTCATCGGTATTCTTGCCGGTCTTTTTGTTGATTTCCTTTTCATATTTCCAGAGAAGTTTGCCCGTATCGCCATCACTTATCTTAACTCCGATCCTTCCATAGTCCGCAGCTCCAGAGAAATAATCGGTTATACTAAAATCCGTGGAAACTCCCTTGGACAATAGCACGTTCAAGTCCAGCGTGCCACTGATAATGGCATCTACGCCCAGGATCTCGCTCAGTTGTTTGGTGGTATAGACATCTATATTGCGGTAATCAATGTTGTGCTGGGCAAGAATCGCCTTGGTGTCCTTAATATTCTGGAAGTCCACCGGAAATTTCTTTTTTTTCTTTCTTTTGGAGAAATAGGTTTCAAAGGCATCCTGAACGGCATATCCCTCTTTTTCCTCTAGGGATTGGATATCTTCTTCGGATGCATTTTCCCTCAGGTCCAAATTGGTAAGGAAGGGTAGAATGGCCAGCATTTTATGGTCATCGCTCATTTCATCGAAACGAGGGTTTTCATAAATGTTTTTTTGGGCGTTTAAGGCAATGGCGCAAAACAGGGAAACGTAAAGTATGAATTTCTGCATTATTCTATATCACAGTCGCATTTGTAATCTCAAGTTAAGAACCCTGGATGTGAGAAAGTTCGGTACGGCAAACTCATTTTTACTATCCACATCCCTTACCCATGTATTGGTTATCGAATTTTGATTGTTGAACAGATTGAAAATTTCAAAACCGACACTCAAATTCTTGAAAGCGTGTAACCAGTGGCTTTCGGGAAAGGATTTGTTCTTATCGGCAAAAATATAGGAAATTCCTAAATCGGCACGTTTATAATCTCTTAATCTATTCTGAAAAATATAGGGGTCCGCATAACTGGGGGAACCTCCTGGTACGCCCGTGCTGTACACCAGGTTCAAATACATTTTCAGCTCTGGAATGTTGGGAATGTAATCTTGGAACAGGATGCCCAGTTTCAACCTTTGGTCCGTTGGTCTTGAAATATAGCCTCTATTGTTCCTATTTTCCTTGGTTTCCATATAGCCCAAGCTTACCCAGGATTCGGTTCCGGGAACAAAGGCGCCGTTGAGTCTTACTTCAGCTCCATACACATAGGCCTCCGCATCGTTATTGGCGCTATATCGAATACGAACGTCCTCCAATGTGTAGGGATTCACATCAGTCAATTTTTTATAATATCCCTCGCTGATCATGGTAAACGGCCGTTCCCAAAGCAAGAAACTATATTCGTTCCCTGTAACGAAATGAAAGGATTTCTGGGCTTCCACATAGGGATTGATAGTACCCGTGCTATCCCTTAACTCCCTGTAGAAAGGCGGTTGTTGGTAAAGGCCCGTGGCAATTCTGAACAGCATGTCCCGCTTCCAATTCGGTTTTATGGCAATTTGGGCCCTAGGGCTTACAACGGTATGCGATACTTTTTCTACATTCTGTCCACTGACCGTCCAGTGATGGGCGCGTATGCCTACATTGTAATATAATACGTTGGAGTTCCACGCTGTTTGGGTGCCCATTTGTACAAAACCGGAAAACCGATTGGTCTTAACAAAATTTAGGGCATTAATGCTTTGATAGGCCTCTAAAGGCGCTAAAAACGGTTCCTCTGGCTGATTGTTCACAAAAGATAATCCCGGAGGTCGTACAAAAAACCCTAAGGAATCGATGAATTCAGATTCCCGTAGTTGGTCCCTGATATCCTCATGGGTATATTTTACGCCCCATTCCACATTCGTTTTATCCTTCCGATGGCTCCCCCTGTGGGAAAGATTGACTATGATTGCGTCCAAATCGTTTCTGGCACGGTTAAACTGGGAACCCACACCGCGACTGTTGGTGGGCTGTCCAAAGTTGTCGCTCCCCAAATTACTATCCACTTGGCCCAGTAGATAACTCGCAATAACATCCGAGTATTCTTCCTCCGTGGTATGATAAATGGAGCCTATCAATTTTAAGGTGGTATTTTCATTCAAATAATAATTTCCCTTGAGGGCACCCAATGCCGTTGCGAAGCGATTGTTTTCCCTTCCTTCATAAAAAATGGTCAGTGCCCGGGGATCCGTAATGGTCCCAAAGTTGGTCTGTCTCTGTCTCGGTTCATTTCTATAATTGTTCACCGATATGTTTCCTAAAAAATTTATATTGAACTTGTTAGAAACCTGATAGGTGATAAAACTTTGTAAATCCGTAAAGTTGGGTTGAAGACTTCCCTGAGTCTGGAGACTGTTTAGTAATAGTGAATTGTTTCGATACCGGAAACCCGATGTGCTGCTTAGTTTCTTGTTTTTGGAACGTGTGTCCATGGAAACATTGGCCCCTAAAAAGCTAAAGTCACCCGTGAGGTTAAAACTGGTTGGGATTTTGTATTTGATATCCAGTACGGAAGAGAGTTTGTCCCCATATTTCGCCTGAAAACCTCCAGCGGAAAACATGACCTCCTGCACAAGGTCGCTGTTGACAAAACTAAGGCCTTCCTGTTGTGCGGAACGAATTAAAAAAGGTCTATATACCTCAATATCATTTATGTAGACCAGATTCTCATCGTAATTTCCCCCGCGAACGGAATATTGGGTGCTCAATTCATTGTTGGAGGTTACGCCAGGCAACAGCTTTAGGATATTCTCCACGCCGGCATTGGCACCAGGTATTTTTCTGATCTTTTCGGGGGAGATGTTCAGGATTTCCATAGGCTTTCTATTGCCAGTGGAAGTAACGGTAACCTCGTCCACTTGCAGCACATCCATTTTTAGAACCGGGTGAAACTCAAAGGTCTCATTCGTATTCAACAATAAATTTTCAAGAATGACCTTTTGGTGGCCAATATGTGAAAAAGTTACGGACGTTTCTACATCGGAAACCAGTTCCAGAAGATAAAAGCCCGTTTCGTCCGAGAAGGTTCTGGAACTGCCCGATGTAATCTCGACATTGGGCAAGGGGGTGTTTTCCTCATCCAACACAATTCCTGTTATGGAGGCAGTTTGGGCGGCCCCAACAGTGCAAAAAAGCACTAGTGGGACGAAAATGATGTTCCTAAGCTTCAAAGACTTTAATTTCTGTAAAAAGGTGTGGCCAAGGTACTGGTATTGCCCACATTATCTGTAACGGTAACTTCCAGTACACATTGCTTTTTATCCAAAATTGAATCGTCAAAATTATAGGTAAGCGTATTCGTTTTTGGCTCATATTCCATCAATATCCATTCCCCGTTGAGCGTGGCAGAATAACTGTCCACCCCGCTAAGGTCGTCCGAAATATGGACACTGAGATATCTGTAGTTGTTTAGCCATTGTTTCTCCTTGAAGTTCTTTGTACGTATTTTGGGAGGAACGGTATCCTTTGCCAAGGTATAGGTGCCCAGGTTTCTAGTCCTTGCCGTAAATGTATTTCCTCGTTTATAGGTATTCAAATGACTGGGGTTCAAACGATTATCCAATCTTGCTATGAACAATTGTTTTCGTTCTTCTACCGGATATTTGTCCACGTCAAAGGTGATAGTGAAATTCCTGTGCGCTGGAACTGTGTTTCTATGGATGGTAACCGTATCCTGGCCTTTTTTCAAATCGATGTAAAAGTCCTCGTAAAAAGTATTCTCGGGGAAATAGACCTTTGCCCCGCCAAGGTCATAGTTGTTGGGTTTCTTGGCGATAACATAATAATCCGTCCGGTCATCCTCCTTTTCAATTTTTATTTCTTCCTTTTTCCCTTCCACGGGAATGTTGAGGGTAACCTTGTTCCCTTTGAAGTCGGAAATCAGTAGTTGCAGGTTATAGCTCAAACCTTCGCTCACCTCAATAATGCCATTATTATAAAGATCCTCGTAAATGCTCAGGTAATTTCCAGGGGATTTGAACAATTTTTGGATTCGTTCCCTATAGCGTCCAAGGTGGTCATAGTCGATGAGTGTATTGATATACCTAGTTTCGCCAAAGGAAAATGATTCAAAATCGTAGGAGCAGTATGTTTTACCGTTTACCGAAAGCGATACGGCGTAGACCCCATTCTTGTTCGCGGCCATATCCAGACGGTCATATCCCACAAAACCGACGCCTATTTTTCCCAGGGCGTTTACGGTGCTCGCCAAATAGGTCCCGTCCGCTTGCCGACTAAAATTGACTTGGACCTTTTCCCGGCTCTGGTTCACTTGCGAATTATCGGAAAGTGGATAAACAAAAAGTTTTTCCAAGGTAGGGTTTGTGGCATCGGGGATATCGATTCCGTAAAGCATTGGATTGGTGGGTTTTTCCGAAATACTACTGCGAATTTCAAAATGCAGGTGCGGACCGGCGGAACCTCCCGTATTTCCACTGTACGCGATGAGCTCGCCTTTTTCAATTTTTAGTTCTCCATAATCAGGGAAGGCTTCAACTTCAAAGGATTTTTTATTGTACTGTAGTTTTTTTACATATTCCTCAATTCTAGGGGAAAATTTCTGAAGGTGACCGTAAACCGATGTGTATCCGTTGGGATGGGCTACATACAGCACCTTGCCGTAGCCCCAGATGGAAACCTTTATCCTCGTAATGGTACCATCGGCTATGCCATATACTGGCAGTCCTTCACGTTGTTGTGTTTTGATATCGATACCCCCATGAAAATGATTGGAGCGAAGTTCGCCAAAAGTACCGGCCAAAATTAGGGGGATATCCAGCGGGGACCTAAAAGCGTCCTGGGGATAGTTTTCTTGGGTGAAACCAAAAGTGGAAAATAATAATAGGAGTCCAACGGTAAATCTTTTCATAGCAATGTTACGTTGCTACGAAAATAAATAATAGGCTTCAATTGGAGAAAGCTCCGTATGCCAAAAATGAAATTGGCCCCAACGCTCCTATTTATTGAGGTTGTCCAAATGGCCAAAAGAATATTTCTGAAAAGTATTGCTAAGTCAGCGAACGAATGTTAACTTTGTGTAAATCGCATCGAATTTTTGTATGGGCGAATTAATTCAAATCGTTGATTCCTTAGAGAATAAGATTAGCAAGTTGCTCCATAGATTGGAGGTTTTGGACAGGGCTAACAAAACGTTGGAGAATGAATTAAAAAATGTACGGTCCAATCAGGAAAATGCCCGTAAAACGGTGTCTGAATGGGAGGAGAAGTACAATTCGCTCAAACTGGCAAATTCAATGCTTGGCAGTAATACAAACAAAACAGAAGCTAAGCTTAAAATAAATACATTGATAAGGGAGTTGGACTATTGTATAGCACAGCTTTCTGAATAATGTAACATACTATGTCTGAAAAGCTCAAAATAAAGCTCTCCATTGCTGACAGGGTCTATCCATTGACCATTGACCCAAGTCAGGAGGAAGGTTTGAGAAAGGCGGCCAAAAATATTGAACAATTGGCCAAAAAATTTGAGCAGAACTATGCCGTGCGGGATAAGCAGGATGTATTGGCCATGTGCGCCTTGCAGTTTGCCTCCAAAATTGAGCAGAAGGGGATAGAACAGACAAAGGGCACCAAGGAAGCAGAGGAGCGTTTAAAGGCGCTCGCGGAACTGGTAAATTTGCAGCTTGCATCAAAATAAAAACGTTCTTTTAAATACATTAAGTTACTGCCCACATTGGTAATACCTTTTGACGAACTCAACATTAATTAAGTTAAAAAGGGTGAGTTTAGATTGTAAAAGCAGGCCTTACTCGTATAAGGATCCTTGATCAGTCTGTTAGCCCTAAACCTGTTTATCGGAGTTTGTACAAAACTTCTCCAATGTGGGCTTTTTTTTTAAATATAACAATATGGATAGTACAATGATTATTATAGCGGCCATTGTTGGTTTGGCCATCGGTTTTGCCATCGCCAAGTTTATGGAAAAGGGCAAGGCCTCCAAAACCATCGCCAACGCCAAGAAGGATGCTGCCCAAATTTTGAAAGAGGCCAAGATAGAGGGAGAAAACATTAAAAAGGATAAGATACTACAGGCCAAGGAGAAATTCTTGGAGCTTAAGGCGGAACATGAGAAGGTCATCATTGGGAAGGACAAGAAAATAGGGGAGGCGGAAAAAAGGACACGAGACAAGGAGTCTCAAGTGAGTAGCGAACTTGCCAAGAACAAACAGCTCAATTCCCAACTTGAAAACAAGATGAAGGAAGTTGAGCATGCCAAGGAGTTTTTTGAAAAGAAGCAGGCCGAAGTGGATAAGCTCCATAAGAGCCAAGTGCAGCAATTGGAGGTCATTTCCGGTCTTTCTGCTGATGAGGCCAAAAGTCAATTGATCGAGAGTTTGAGGGATACGGCCAAGTCCGATGCTATGGGCTATATACAGACCACGTTGGAAGAGGCCAAACTTACCGCCCAGCAGGAAGCTAGAAAAATTGTTATCAATACCATACAGAGGATTGGAACAGAGGAAGCGGTGGAAAACTGTGTATCCGTTTTCAATATTGAATCGGACGATGTTAAAGGTCGAATCATTGGTAGGGAAGGAAGGAATATACGGGCATTGGAATCAGCTACCGGAGTTGAGATTATTGTAGATGATACACCGGAGGCAATTATTCTATCTTGTTTTGATTCCGTACGAAGGGAAGTGGCCAGATTGTCCTTGCACAAGTTGGTTACCGATGGAAGGATACATCCGGCAAGGATAGAGGAAGTAGTTAAAAAGACGGAGAAGCAGATAGAGGCCGAAATTGTTGAAATTGGGAAACGTACGGTTATCGATTTGGGTATCCATGGGCTACATCCAGAATTGATCAAAGCCGTGGGAAGGATGAAATATCGTTCCTCTTACGGGCAGAACTTGTTGCAGCATTCCCGCGAGGTTGCGAAACTTTGTGGCGTTATGGCATCCGAATTGGGCTTAAACCCAAAAATTGCCAAAAGGGCCGGTTTGTTGCATGACATTGGAAAAGTGCCCAACACCGAGGCCGAAGTTGAAACGCCGCACGCTATATTGGGTATGCAGTGGGCCGAGAAATACGGTGAAAAACCAGAGGTATGTAATGCCATTGGCGCCCACCATGATGAGATTGAAATGAAGACACTTATATCGCCGATCGTCCAGGTATGTGATGCCATTAGTGGTGCGCGTCCCGGAGCAAGAAGACAAGTGCTGGATTCCTACATTCAACGTTTGAAGGATTTGGAGGAGATTGCCTTTGGTTTTGGGGGTGTTCAGAAAGCTTATGCCATACAGGCAGGGCGGGAGCTGCGGGTAATTGTGGAAAGTGAAAAGGTCAGCGATGAAAAGGCCGCACAATTGTCCTTTGAAATTTCGCAGAAAATACAAACGGATATGACCTATCCAGGTCAGGTAAAGGTAACGGTGATACGGGAAACAAGGGCCGTGAACGTTGCCAAATAAATCGGCAAGGAGGCTATAATGCCTCCTTTTTACTTTTGTGATTCCCTGTTAATCCATAGCAATAGGGAATTTTTTTCTTCAAGTGTGAGGGCGTTATTTTTTCCTTTGGGCATTTTGTTTTTTACAAAGACCTGCTCATTGATTTTAGACACCAGACCGTTCATGTTATCCAATGTAAAGTGATCAAGCCTTTTCCTAGTCATATGGCAGAAATTACATTTGGAATCCAAAACGGAAAAGGCCTTGTTTTGAATGGGATCCTGCGGCTCAACCGAAATGGGTAATTCCGAGGGTCCGGTTAGAGCATCAAAACTAAAATGTATTCGGTCGTTGTAGAAAAAGTGAACCCAAATTAACAATGGAAAAATAAAAACCTTGCTTTTGACCATTATGTATAATTCTAATGGAAAAAATCCTTGAGGCCGTCCAAAATGCTTTGCACGGCATAAGAGGCCAAAATTAGTCCCATAATCTTACTGATTACCGTAATGCCATATTCACCGATTCTTCTTTGTACTATGTTGGCGGCAAGTAACAACAAGCAGGTTAAAAATATGACTACCAAAACCAAAACGGTAGTTATTACTTGCTGATTCAGAGCGTATTTGTGATTGTCAGTCATCAAAACAACGGCCATGATAGCACCAGGGGAAGCGATGCTTGGTATTGCCACCGGGAAGATAGTAACATGTTTGTAATCCGAGATTAAATGCTTTTCCGATTCTGGTTTACCGTCGCCAAAAATCATGGTCAAGGCAAAGAGAAACAAAATAACGCCACCCGAAACTTGAAAGGCATCTAGTGAAATCTCCATGCCTTCAAGAATAAGTTGGCCAATGACGATGAAGAACAATAATATGAAGAAGGCGACAATGCAGGCTCTTACTGCAATCTTTCTCTTATGAAGCCTGTCAAAGTGTTTGGTGGCCTCCAAATAGACGGGAACTGAACCTATTGGGTCAATTACTGCAAAAAGAAAAAGGATGGTAGTGATTATTTCCTTCACATCATTTTATTTGGTGTCCTTGGGTAGTAAATGATAAACCTTGCTGTCCATAGGTTGAAATCATTACTGCTTCAAAAATAGGGTAGGTGCTCTCAGGTTCAATTGCCCAATCGAAAATAAAATTAGCTCCAGTGCCCCCCTTTTTATCAAATTCCGCAATGACTATTTCCAACGTTTCCAATTCGGAAATTTCTATAGGTTTGTTGATATAGGAATGTATTTTATTTCCGTGGGTGTCAAAATAGTCGGCTTTTAAAAGATAGAGCTTCCTTTTGTCATCTGTATTGCGTATGCTTACGGTCGCCGTTAAATCAATGGAGGTATGCTCCGTGTAACTGTATATCTGTGAATAAACGGATAAGTAAGTGCTTCCGGTAAGCAATGAATCTTTTTGGCCAAGATTCACTTCCTTACTTCTCCAATCAATTTTGGACAAAGGTTCCTCGGTTCTTTCCTTACCGGAATTACAGCTGATAAGTCCAACGAAAAAAAGAAGCATTAAACTAACTATTCGGATTTTCATATCCCGTATTTTTTTGGTGGAACAGTAAAGTGTATAACCATAAAGAACTGTAAAACAGGAAGTATTGGATTATTCCTCTTCAGGGGCGTCGTTAGCTTCTTCGGCATCCTCCTTTTCCAAGTTGTTCCTTAAGATATTCAACTTCTTAAGTTTCGTTTTCCAGGAGTCCAAGGCTTCCTTATGTTTTTCAACCCGGTTGATTACATCTTGGACCAATGGATTGTTTTCGGAATCGTCTGAAAAAAACTGTAGGTTATTCTCAAGCTGTATTATTTCGTTTTTGCTTTCCTCGATTTTTTTCTTGATAAAGCTACGTTCCTTTTGAATGGCTATTTCTTGGTTGTCCTCTTCCTTGAGCTTTTGAATTTTATTTCCATATTTCAACAACTCCGATTCTTGGGGGCTTACCTTTAATTTATTGAACAGGGCGTCGACTATTTTATGAAACTTTTGATTGATGTTTTTTTGTTTGAAGGGAACATGGCCAATGACCTTCCATTCCTCCAGCATTTTTTGGATTTCCTTTATGTCGCTTTCCTTTTTATCGCTCAGTTTGAAATCCTTTAGGCTTGCAAGGATGGCCTCTTTTTTATTGAGGTTCTCCATCTCCTCCTTATAGGAATCATTTTTGGAGGCATGTAATCTATCAAAATAATGGTTACAGGCAGTCTTGAAATCCTTCCAAAGTTTATCCGAATATTTTCTGGGGACATGACCAATTTTTTTCCACTCGCTTTGAATGCGTTTCATTTCATTGGTCGCGGTTTCAAAATCCTCACTGTCCTTGAGAGAAACCGCTATATCCAATAAGGCCCTCTTTTTGTCCAAATTGTCCTGTTGGTCCTTTTTAAGGTTTTTATAAAACGCGTTCTTGTTTCGGTTAAAGGAACGCACCGCATTCTTAAAGGAACTCCATGTCTTATCATTTTCTTTTTGGGGGACCTTTCCCGCCTTAAAGAAGAGTTCCCTAAGTTCTTCCAGATGCTTGATCTGCTTTTGGATGCCCCTGTGATTGTTGGCCACATTTTCCGAAAGCTTAACAATTTCCTGGATTATTTCGTTTTTCCTTTCCAGATTTTTCTCGCTTAGTTTGTCCAGTTCCTTAAAATACTCCTGCCTTCTTTCATGAATGGCCTTGGTAGCACCGCTAAAACGCTCCCATACTTCTTCCCTATGTTCCTTGCCCACGGGTCCAATGTCCTCCTTCCAAATCTTGTGCAGCACCTGTAGTTCCCTAAAGGCTTTGTTGAGGTCCGGCTCCACGGCAAGGGCTTCGGCACGTTCCACGATTTTGAGCTTTTCCTCCAGATTATGTTTGAAGTCCAGATCTCTGAGTTCCCGGTTCAGGTGAAGGAAATCATAAAAAATCTCGATATGGTGGTGGTAGGTTCGCCACACATTGTTGTATTCGGCTCTGGGGACCGGACCGGCATTTCGCCAATTTTCCTGAATCTCCTTAAAGGTTTTGTACGTGGTGTTCATATCCTCTTCCATGTTTACCAGACCTTTCAAGCTCTCTATAAGTTCCAATCTATACGCCAAATTTTCCTTATGGCTTTTCTCAAGGTTCTTGTAATACTGGTTTCGCTTTTCCTTGTAATCCGTATATACCTCGTTGAACTGACGCTTGGTAACGGAATTGTACCGAAAGTCGATTTCATTGCCTCCATTGGCCACGAAATCCTCTTTTTTCTGTTCGATAAAATCCTGAAACTTCAGATTGAATTCGTCCTTAATGGTGTCCACATGCTTCCTAATGGCCTGTACTTTCTCGTTCCTGACCAATTTTTGAAGTTCACCAACGAGATTTTCCATGGACATGGAATGGTAATCCAAAAACGGAATTTCATGTCGCTTTTGGGTTTCCGTATCCTCGGCATCTTCGGCGTTGCTTTCATCGATTTCGTCCTGGACATCCACCTCTTTTTCTGAGGCTTCCTCTACCGATTCGGTATGTGTCTCTTCCGATTCATTCGATACAAGGGGTTCATTTTCAGCATTGTCGGTTCTTTCCTCGGTAGGTTCTTCTAGAATGGAATTATCGGCCTTTACAACTTCGGTCTTTTCCTCGGCTACGTTTTCTTCGGTTATTTTTTTCTCGTTTTCTTCAGACATCATGGAAAATTAGGTGTCTACAAGATAGTGACAACCTAAATAACTGCAAAGTATATGGGTTTTCTTTTTGTGGGCCTAGAATACACCTATGGTTATGCTAAATGTAACATAGTTAAAACCATAGTGTTGGAAAACGATTATGGAAACCAATCAATAGTCCTTTGCGTTCCAGATTTCCCAAGCGCGTTCGGCCTGTAGTTCCAACATTTTCAATCCGTTCAATATGACAGCGCCTTGGGCTTCCCCCAATCGTAGAAATTCCGTTTTTTCCGGATTGTAGATTAAATCGAACAGGAGGTGTTTTGGTCCCAAATAGGCATAGGGTAGGGCAGGTTTGTCCATTATATTGGGGAAAGTACCCAAAGGAGTACAGTTTATGATCAACAAATGCTCTTTTATAATTTCTTCCGATAGCTCTTCGTAGGTAAAATCACCCGACTTTGATTTTCGTGAAACAAATGAAAACTGGATGCCTAATTGCTTAAGCACAAAGGCAATGGCCTTGGATGCGCCACCTGTTCCCAATATCAATGCTTTTTTGTGGTAGGTTTTGAGAAATGGTTCCAAGGATTTTTGAAAACCATAGGCATCGGTATTGTATCCCTTTAAATGATTTCCCCGGATTTTTATGGTATTTACCGCGCCTATTTCCGCTGCCGATGCATCAAGGGCATCCAAAAATGGAAGCACTTCCCGCTTGTAGGGAATGGTAACATTTAAGCCGATGAGATTTTCGGTGTTGGAAATGACCGATTCAAAGTCCGCTATCGACGGGATATCGAAGTTTTCATACCGATGGCTGTCCAGACCAAGTGCCTCGAACTTTTTTGAAAAATAACCTCTTGAAAAGGAATAGGAGATATTTCTACCCACCAACCCGAATCTATGCAAACCGTTTCCTGTTTTTTCCATACCAATCCAAAAGTAACAAAATACCAACACCCAGAACTATGAAGAAGAAGGCCCACCAGGTTTCGGTCAACCCAAGATCTGGAAGATAGCGTTCGTAGTTCATGATGATTTCTTTTCCGTTGGAGTCCAAAAGAATAGTACCATCAGCGTCCTCCTTAAAAATTGTTTTTTTCCAAGGCCATACTACGCCCAAAGATCCCGTTATAAACCCTAGAATTACTGCTGTGGAAATATGTTTGTAATGTTTTAGCACATAACTGAGAATATGTGACAAGGTTACCAATCCGGCCGCCGATCCCAAGGTGAATACCGCAAGAATCTTCAATGTCCTAAGGCGTTCCGCATTGGAAACGAAACTGAAATCCCCCACAAACACCTCTGAAAAAGTGTCGTAGAGAGCGTTTACGGAATCTACCAGAAGCAAAACGTAATTACCTAGCAAAATCAGGATGAACGAACCCGATAATCCGGGAAGTGTCATACCCGATACACTGATCATGCCACAGAAAAAAATGAACAACAGATTGTCGTTTTCCTTTGCGGGACTCAAAAAACTAATGGCCACGCCTACGGCAAGCCCCAATAGGGCGGCTGGAACCGTTTTTTTTGTCCAATGCCCAAAATCCTTTCCAATGTAATAAATGGACCCTATGATCATCCCGAAGAAAGCCGCCCAAACATAAAGTTCCTTTTTGACCAAAAAATAATCGAGCACTTTTGAAACACTGAAATAGCTCACCAACATCCCGAAAATTAGGAGCGAAAGGAAAGAGCCGTTGATATATCTGTAGAAACTTTTGAACCTACCAGCGATCAGAAGCTTAAAAGCCTTGATATTTACCTTTTGGAGGGAATAAATGAATTCTTCGTAGAATCCGGCAACGAAGGCCACAATACCGCCGGACACTCCGGGCACTTTATTGGCGGCGCCCATACATAGTCCTTTGACCACTAAAAATAGTTTGTCCAGTAAAGTTCTAGTATCGCTCATTTGGGACCTTGCCTATTTTTTGGAAGCTGTTCTTTCCAAGATAAAAATAAGGGAAAATCCTATGAGGGCCGCAAGGATGGCATATAATATTTGGGGATCACCCTCAAAGTTGAAAGGGGAAGTATTGGTGTCGATAACCACGGTTTTTTCTCCAAAAACCCTAGTTTCCAAGATGCGCTTCCATGGCCAAATTTTATTGAGGGATCCTAGAATGAAACCCGTTAATATTGCCAAGGTCAAATTCTTATAATTGGTGAACATCCACTTTAGCAATCTTGCAAAACTCAACAGCCCGAAGACAGCTCCCAGACCCACAGTGATGATTATTGCAAAATCCTTTTCATGTACCGCGTCCAAGATGGTTTTATAGGACCCTAAAAGCACCAAAATGAACGCTCCTGAAATTCCGGGCAAAATCATGGCACATACGGCCAAAGCTCCAGAAAGAAAAAGATACGGAAGGCTGTCAATATTATCGCTTGGTGGGAGGGTGGTAATGTAAAATGCAACAAAGGCTCCCAATATCATGGCAAAAACGATTCCAAGATTCCATCGTTTGATTTCCTTGCCCACAAAAAAAACACTGGCCAGTACCAACCCAAAAAAGAAGGACCAGAGCAAAATGGGCTCGTTTTCCAATAACCAACTTACCAAGGTCGCCAGTGAAAAAAGGCTTATAAAAATGCCGATGAATAGAGCCAATAGAAAATTTCCATTCACGGATTTCCAAACGGCCTTAAAACCATCCTCTTTCCACGTATTTAATAATCCAAGATTAATATTGTTGATGGCTGTAATCAACTCTTCGTAAATCCCTGAAATAAAGGCAATGGTGCCGCCGGAAACGCCGGGTACTACATCGGCCGCCCCCATGGCCATTCCCTTAAGTGTTATGAATAGGTAGTCTATTAATTTTCTATTTCCCATACAATTTTGGAGTGAAACGTCAAGAAGCTTTTTTGTAGTTCGCTAAAATAGTATTAATCCACTCTGAATTGCTGTATTGGGGAAATTGTTTATTAAAAAGTTGGAGTTGTTTTCGTTTTTTGTCGAGTTTCAGGGCATCCAGAAGGCATATTCTGGCATTGATAAAATCTTTAATGATTAAGTTAAACCCAACCGATTTATAAATAATTTTCAAATTTTTTGGATAAAACTCCCTTCCTTGCGCCAGAATTTGTAGGGCGGACAATGTGTCTCCGTTATAGTGCGCTACATCGGCCCATTTTAACCACGTGTCCAATTCATAGTTTCCTAGATCTACCACCTGCTTGTAGGCGAAATCGGCTTGGTCGTAATTTTCCAAAGCGTAATTGATATTGGCACATTTCTTCCAATACAACGGATTTTCCCCGTCAATGTTCAATGCCTTGTTTATGTAATAAAGGGCCTTCTCGTAATTCTTATTATTGTAATAAAAATTGGTAATGGCCAACCAACCTTTATCCAACAAAGGATCTTCGTGAACGGTTTGGTAGAAATAGTATTTGGCCATTTCCTTGTTCTTCAACTTTTCATAGCACTTTCCAATACGTAGGAATGCATGGGAGGTAGGATCCTCAATATTGATGGTGGTCTCGTAATTCTCTATGGCCTCCTTGTATTTCCCTAGTTTCTCCAACACTTTTCCTTTTTCAAAGTAGGCCCCTATGAAGGTGTCATCGGATATTATGGCAAAATCGAATGCCGTTAGGGCTTCGGGGAACATACGCTTTTCGTAGTACTGCTTGCCCAATTGATGCCAAGCAACCTGACAATATGGATTTTTGTCCAGGTATTCGTTGAGATAATAAATAGCACCGTCGTAGTCTTCCAAAAATTCAAAGCAATAAATGACGTTGTAGAGCGACGAATAATCCTCGTTATCGAATTCAACACAGCGCATAAAGCTTTCCTTCGCCAATTTAAAATCGTCCATGAACAAATATTCCATGCCTAAGAGGGAATAAATGTCAAAAGAATCGGTCGTTAGTTCCAAAGCCTTTTGCAATAGGGAAACCGCTGCCGCGTGATTGTCCTTTTTTGAAAAGATATTCGCCCTTTGGATGTAGATTTCCTCATTGTTCCTATCCAACATCTCCAGTTCGTCCAATAATTTTTCGGCGTTTTCCAAATGGTTTTCAAACACCATGACCTCCACCTGCAAAAGTTTCAGTTCAATGGAACATGGATGCTGTTGTAAACCTATTTTAATACCTTTTTTGGCCAGGGAAATCTTACCGTTGTTCAGGTAGTGGTGCACTATGTCCTCAAAGTCCTCCGCGTCAAAAAAATAGACGTCATCGGTCTTAAGCATAGATTCAAACTTGGTAATGGGCTTGTCAGGTCTTTCGTTAGATTCTAACGCCATAGGAACGTTTTGGTTAAACTATGGATTTAAAATTAATCTTTTGTTGGTGCTTAGTACCCCAAATAGGCGGTATATTATTAACAAATTAGTTAACAAAATATTGTCAGATTCTGTCAAGAATGTCAAGAATAACCCTACATCCCTTGCGGATTTCATCCATGGAAATGGTCAATGGAGGAGAAATACGTACTGCCCTTTTTTCAAACAACAACCAAAATAAAATCAGGTTTTTCTCTTTGGCTTCTAGCACCAATTGATCGGCTATTTCCGGAGTTTCCATAATCAATGCCAACATAAGTCCCTTTCCGCGTATCTCCTTGATTTTGGGGTGCTTCAAACAATCCCTAAACAGTTTTTCCTTTTCCAAGGTATCTTCGATAAAGGTCGTTTGCAAAAGGGTTTTGAGCGTCGCCAAACTGGCGGCGGCGATAACTGGATTTCCTCCAAAAGTGGTAATGTGTCCCATCTTGGGACCGTCGCTCAGGGTATCCATGATGGTCTTACTTGCAATGAAGGCACCTACCGGCAAGCCGGATGCCATTCCCTTGCCTAGTACCAGTATATCCGGTTCACAATCAAAATGTTCAAAAGCGAAAAGTTTGCCTGTCCTGCCAAAACCGGGCTGAATCTCGTCCAGAATCAATAAAGCTCCAACTTCTTTACATCGGTTTCTGATTTTTTTGAGATAGTCGTTTTCCGGCAAAATAAAACCCGCTCCTCCTTGGATGGTTTCCAGCACTATGCATGCCGTTTTTTCAGTAATGAGATCAATATCCTCCAAATTATTGAACCGGATATGGTGCACATCCGGTAACAGAGGTCTAAAGGGGGCCTTACGTTCCTCATAGTCCATAAGACTGAGACTACCCATTGTATTGCCATGGTAGGCGTTATGGGCGGCAATAATCTGTGACCGACCCGTATAGCGTCTTGCCAATTTAATGGCTCCTTCCATGGCCTCCGTCCCGGAATTCACTAAATAGGTCACTTCCAGGTTCGCAGGTAGCTGTTGTTGCAATAATTTGACGTATTCCGTGGCAGGGGATTGGATATACTCCCCGTACACCATTACGTGCATATACTCCTGTGCCTGTTTTTGAATGGCCGCTACAACGGCTGGGTGGCAATGCCCCAGACTGCAGGCAGATACCCCGGCAACAAAATCCAGATGGGCATTTCCGGCAACATCGTAAATATAGCTCCCCTTTGCGTGTGAAATTTCAATTCCCAACGGATATGGGGAAGTCTGTGCCTGATATTTGAGAAAATCCTCTTTCATGAATGGGATGGATTATTTTCTTGAAGCATTTTTTTGCCTTGGATCCGTAGCCTTGGTATTGGGAAGGTTGTTCACGGGGTCGCTCTCATTTTTGCTCCGCTCCTCTTCTTCGGCATCAATATCTATGGGATTGTCAATTCCCCGGATGGTGACCAACTCAATATTGTTATCGTCCTCATCAAAGATGTCGTCCTTGGTCATGATGCGTTCATCGCCCCGCCAAATAAAGCCTTGGAGTTTTCTACTGTTTTCCGGGAGTTCCGCTTCCGTATAGATGGTTCCATCGGGATTGGTAAAAAACGTCAGGTCCTCTACATCGTTATTGGCCATGGTTATTCTGATGGCACTACAGACTGTTTTGTCAATGCCGATAAGCTCATCGTCATCGTTGTACATGTAATAGATTACCTCCGTATTCTGAACCAGGTCGATAATCTTTAATTCGTTTTCCACAAACTGACCGTACAGATTGATGCCCTTCGCCTGATTATACCCTTTTTTACTGATGCTGTCCAGAGAAATGATAAAGGCATTTTGAAGTACTTTCAGCGAATCCAATTTTTCCGTTTCCAGGTTGGAAATAAGATGGATACTGTCGCCGGTCATCTGGTTGGCCCCGTTCCATAAAATGGGATTTTTAATGAGTTGGGTGACACCTGTTTTCTCTTCGGAATGGATGGAATCGCACTTACCGCTAAGGTCTTTTTTGAAAAACTTGGCGTTTCTAAACGCACGCGTAATACGGGCTTCCGGTTTTCCCGTGACCATCAGGGTATCGCCATGTACATACAGCGAATCCAGTTCTTGTACCAAAATAGAAACGGCCCTTTTTGTCGCAAAAACCGAATCTTTCGCTTTATGGACTTCCGCATAATGGGCCCTTATCACGCCATTGTTTATGGTGTCCGTAACAGTGATGTTGTTGGTGGCCGATGCAAATTCCCTTGCCTTGTTAAAATAAACGCTATCCCCTTCAACGATGCGATTATTATAGTTGATTTTGGTGTTCTTAATTCCATAACCGCTTTCTACTTTTGTATCGTAAAACCCACGTTCGCAGTAAATCTTATAGGTTTCCCCAACGATGGTCGATGGCCCGTACATATAGGCATTTTTGGAAGTGGTGTAATAATCCAGCTGTTCGGAATCCAAAATGTATTCGGGATTGTCAATATGTACGCTGTCCAAGAACTGATACTTTTTCTGTTCCATGAAATACCGACCAATTCTGCTGGTAAGGGTATTGGCCGAATCTATTACCGTACCATTATCCTGATAGTAGGCCTCTTGCTTGATACGGTCCAACCGAAGCGTATCGGTTCGTAGGGTCATATCGGCGTTTTTTAACACGACATTGCCCCAAGCCTTGGCCAATTTTTCATCCCCCTGATAGTTGATTTTTTTGGCCGTCATTTCTACGGAATCGCCCTGTTTTAAGAGCACGTTTCCTATGGCCTCTAGCCGATTTTCACGTTGAAAATAAATGGCCACGTCACACCATAGGTCGGCCCCTTGGTGTTCAAATTGGACCTGTCTTTCATCCTTGCTAAAAATAGAGGCACCGGGATATTCGGTTTCGTTTTTGGTGAAGTTGGCCCCATAAACAATATTGATTTGTTTAGGTTCCTCTGGGGGTTCCTGCGCAAAAACGCATATGCTTACAAAAAGGAACAAGGTTCCCAATACGGTACTACGCAACACAAATTTTTTTTCAAAAATAGGATTTTTAGCGGTGGCCGGCACATCCTTAGCATTCTTTTAGGAAACCTTGATGCCTATTCGTTTCCTTTGGGCACCAATTTCGAAACTCGGTTTTCCAATATTAGCTGGACTATTTTTAGTATCGGTTTCTTGCCATTAGGGTATCGGTCTTGGCTTTTGGTTCAATTTGTACTTTTGGCCAAATCCGGAATTGTTGGGTTCATAGGGACTCGCCAAGGTAACGTTCACCCCATCCTCAGGAATCTTATCCTCTTTCCCCAATGCCCAAAAAATTCCGTTCATGGCAATTTTGCGCACCTGCGGAAGTTTAAAATCATAAGGGTGGCCCAAGGTGGTAAAAAATACGCGCCCTGCTTTCCCACTGTTACCGGTATAACTTTTGGTCCAGGCTACGGGGTTGGTCAGTGGAAATTTATCCAAATTACCTTCTATTTCATGTTGGGACTTGGTGGAGTATCCTTTTAGAATAGATTTTGAGTCGCCATACAAACTCCAATCCCCACCATCCACATGATAGAGCCAGGAATATGCTTCAAAAGGTTTAAACCCGTTGAGGATGACATTACTGGAATCGATGGCGGATACGTTCGTAACGGGAAATTTACCGTCGTCAAAATGACCGTGGTGGGTAATCCATTGCTGACCGAATACTTTGGTAGGCCATTCATTGTTCCAGTATTCCAAGGTTGGATCATCGTATTTGAAGGCGTGGGTCGATGTTCTAAAGCCTACGATCGGCTTTCCTGATTCCACATAGTTTGAAATATACTCCCGTTCTTCTTTGGGCAGTTGCCGATACCGGGTAAAGATGACCATTAAATCAGCTTCTTCCAATGCTTCCAAATTTGAAATATGGTCCAATCTGTTGGGGTCTATAGTCCCAGTGGAGTCCAAGGCATAACCAACAGTGACCTTGGCGTTCAACTCCCTTTTGGCTATGGCCGCCAACATTGGCATGGATTCTTCGGAGCGATATTCCTCGTCCCCCGTTACGAACACGATATGTGGTGGATTTTCAGTTTTCTTTTGCGCCAATTGGGGCTCCTTTTTTTCCTCCTTGCAGGCGAAGGCCAGTATCACAAAAGCAAATACCATTAAGTGTCTGAAATTGATTCGTTCTTTCATACTTTTAAAATTAGGTTTAGAGCTTCATTTTTAAACATTTCCTTTTGTAGAGGTATTTAACTTACCATAACAAATCCCTCGATGAGGGTTTCATGGTCTTCATTTAAATACTATTTCATAGGATGTTCCTTCAACAATTCATCCGGGGTGTAAAAATCGTTTCGGTCTTTGGTGGCTTCCCTGACACGTTGTACCGTTTCGGGTTGTACGACAGACGCTTTGTTTCCAAATGCATTGCGCACATAGGTCAGTACCGCCGCGATTTCCTCATCGTTCAATAGACCTTTAAAAGGCATCATAGGAACCTGACCGTCATAGTGATTGCCCATGACGTCCATGGGCCCGTACAGGCCATGTAAAGCCAATTTAATAAGTCTTTCTTCATCGCCGGTAACCCATTGTTGATTTACCAAAGTTGGATAGCCAGCCTGTTGAAGACCGGTACCACTTTCTTGGTGGCAGGTAATGCAATAGCCCTCCGTTTCATAAATTTTCTTTCCTTGGGCGAACACCTTTAAATCCTCCCCTTCAAGCGTAGTGATGAGGTTTTCTTCTTCTGTGGTGTCCAAGAAGTTACCGGTAAGTCTTGTTTCGGCGAACTTATAGGAATCTTCCATCCATCGGTCCAAAGGATGTTGACCCGCAATTTCCAGAATTTCCAATCCTTTCTCTTTTGGTAACCAGGAGGCGGCCGTTATCGCTTCCAAGCGTACACGGCCATGTGCATCGGCAGCCGCTGTCTTTAAAAGTTCCTGTGCATTGTCCAGTTGATGTCCCATATATCTGAGAACGCGTACCGAGGCTGCCCTGACCCTATGGTCCTGCGATTGCAGCAGGCTTTCAAGCAGGTTTTTGTCTACCTTGTTCAGTCCCCAGGTTACCCATAAGGCTTCCAATCTGTGGTGTTCAAAATTTTCCTCCGATGCATCTAGGTTGTTTACCCACGTTTTTAATTTTTCCAGAACTTCATCGGTATTCCTGGCCCTAAGTTCGCGTCGGGTTCTGTATCGGGTCCTATATTCTGGCAGTTTTAGGTTCCCCAATAAGGTCTCTATGGATGCCCCGTCGATTTTGGCTGGTTCCACCAAGGGTCTGGAAGGATAGGTGATCCGGTAAATCCGTCCGTGGACATGATCACGTAATGGGTCCCGTGCATTGTGTTGCATATGGCCGATGAGTACATTGTGCCAGTCTACCACATACAGGGAACCATCTGGGGCGAATTCCATTTCTACGGGTCTAAAGTTTTTGTCCGTACTGCTGATGAGGTCCAGCCGATGTTTTGTTTTATATCCCGTACCATCTTCCATCACTTGATGTTGCTTCATTCCCAAAAACCCAATGGAATTGGCAAGGATCATATCTCCTTGTACATCGCCTGGAAAATGTCTACTGGAGATAAATTCCATGCCGGAGGTAGGCCGTACCCGATGGGCCTCCTCGATAAGGTCCTCTGTCAAAGGAGATGCTACACCATAAATCGGTTTTAAGGTGCTGGGCATCATCCAATTGACCGTTGGCCCGGAAGTATGCAGGAAAAAGTCCTGTCCCCAATCGTCAAAAGCGATTCCCCACGGATTAGGAATACTCACTTGAACGGCGCGCTCCAATTTTTTTCGCTGCGGATTGTATCGGTAAAAGCCGCCATTGGTGCCTCGCACGGGACCGTAGGAAGTCTCCACGTTGGTGTGGAGAAAAACTCCTTCGGCCATATAAAAAGCCCCGGAAGGATCCGCACAGAAAGCGGAAATGGCATGATGGGTGTCATGGTCATCAAAACCGCTGAGCAGGATTTCGATATTATCCGCCTTGTCATCGCCATCGGTATCGGTTAAAAGTTTAAGGTTCGTTCCCTGACTCAGGTACACCCCCTCTGGGGCAAACTCAAATCCTATGGGCAAATGAAGGCTGTCCGCAAAAACCGTTTGCTTGTCCGCTTTTCCATCGTTATCTGTATCCTCAAGAATGATCAGTTTATCGTTCGGTTTGGCATCGCCTACACGATAATGTGGATAGGAGGGCAGGGTAGCCACCCATAATCGGCCTTTATTATCGAAGGAGATTTGTGCGGGGTTGGCCAAATCCGGAAACTCCTTTTCGGAAGCAAACAACTCCACTTTATATCCCTCCGGGACCGTGAGTGTTTCCAATGCGTTCTCCCCGTATTTGTAACTGATCATATCTCCTTCGTCCGCTAGATTGTAATTTGTTTCTACTTCGGGGAGTACCGTGGTCCTGGCATCGGCCATAGAAATATCATAATTCTTATTTTGGAGGATGGACCAGATGGCGGTATCCCTGATTGCGGTCATTTCCCTGACCTTCAATTTTTCATAGGGATAATTATCGGGTCCAAACGGGTCGTACCTCCTTCCATAGGCATGCACTCCGTTGGGAATTTTATAGTCATTATGCCAATAGAAATTCTTTTCGTTAACCATTTTGTTGATGGCCATTCGTTTAGAGGCGCTACCGACTTCGGGGATTCCTGTAAGCTGTTCCACAAGGTAGGCAGCAAATTTTTGATACCCTTTTTCATTTAACTGAGAACCATCTATCGTGTAGTCATCATTATCTGCAAACCACCCTAAGGTCGGCGTATAAACATCTATAAAGGGTACTTGGTTTTCAAGACTTACCTCTTTTATGGCATCTGTATACAACCTAAGATTTTCATTCTCCTTTTGACCGTTGGGTAGGTCCAGCTTTTGGGAAAGGTCCTCAAATGCAATTGGGGATATTAGGACCAGTTTTGGACTTGTTTTTCCATTATAGACCTGATTCTTGGTGTGTTGGATAAATGCCTCCAATTCACCTTTAAAATTATCCAACTCCTCTGGACCTTCAAAGGATTCGTTATAGCCAAAAAATCCAAGAACGATATCCGCCTCCAATTGTGTCAACCATTCATCCGGAGAGGGGAAAAATCCTTCGCTGCCGGAATTTTGGGCCAGTTCCGTTTGGAATTTCTCCGCGCCAGGAAACGCCCATGGATTGTTTCTGGACGAATGTGGCCTGAACCCGGGGGTGTTTCCACCATCGCACATGTTCCGAATCCGCAGGGAGTCCTTTGGGAACCTCAATTGCATTTCGGTCTCAAAAAAACCAAAATTCAGCATTCTGGAACCTAGGTTGTTGCCAATAAGAACAATACTGCTTTTAGGGTTTATTTCGACTAAAGGCTCTTTCTGGTTTTTACAGGCGGAAAGGAAAATCAATAAAAAAACTAACGGGTAGGTAAACTGGCGTTTCATTGGTTGAATATAAGTGCTATTAAATATAGTCATAATGTTGAACTACCTCAAAAAGGACAACAGCTAACAGTTGCGTATAGAAACAAATAGACCTGACAGGTTTTAAAACCTGTCAGGTCTAGCTTTTCAAAGTTTAGACGTGTTTCAAGGTCGGCCCTGGATAAATTAAAAATCCCGGTAATCACCGGCCAAATATTGATTGGCCTCCTCTTCGGCGAATTTTGCGTTTTGGGCATCCCAGTGTAGGGTTTGGTTGGGAAACCTTCCGGCAATCACGCCCAATAGTATGGTTTCCGTAAGCCTTGAGGCATAGGAAAATGGTGCGCTACATTCCGCTTTGCCCAAACAGGCGTCCACAAATTGGTGATAGTGTTTTGGTCCTTCCGAAGCATAATCCCTAATGGGTTTCCCCATATTGTTCGCTTGCTCCACTTGCGCAATTTCCTCGGAAATATCCACATATTCCCCATCTACTATTTTTTGTGGAAGCTGCATGAAGTGCGGCAATAGGAGTCGGCCCTTATCGCCAACGAACATAGCCCCCTGCTCAGGGAGTTGTCCCGCTTCGGCAATACCGGCATCCAAGGAAATTTTATTTTCTTCGGATTCTTCTTGGTTCGCATTGGAATTTTCTCCCGTATTCGCAACGCTATTCGGTAGTTTTAGGTCTTCGTGCATTTCCGGTGCTCCAGGTCCGTCATACCATATCCATTTTAAGGATTCCGCCGTATGCTTGGTGCCGGGGAATTCGTAGGTAACGATATTTTTTTCAGGAAACCCAAAACCGTTCGGTTCCCTACATTCATTTTTGATGGTTCTGGGAACGCCCAATTCCAGTGCGTTATATGGGGTGTCAAAAATGTGTACGCCCATATCTCCCAAGGTTCCACACCCATAATCTACCAACTTTCTCCAGTTTCCTGGGTGATAGACTCCCTCCTTATAAGGCCTTTCTGCCGATGTTCCCAGCCAAAGGTTCCAGTTGAGGGTTTCGGGTACCGGGTCAGAACCTTCTGGTTCCGGTCCGTCATATCCCCAGTTTTTGGGTGACCACGCATGTACGGTATGAACCTTTCCAATGATGCCCGACTGTATCAAAAGCGTAGCCAGTTTATAATCGTAAAAGGAATGTACCTGTATTCCCATTTGGGTTACCAAACCTTTTTCAGCTGCCAATTTGTTCATCGCCCTGGCTTCGGAAACATAATGTGTCAAGGGTTTTTGGCAATACACGGCCTTATCCATGTTCATGGCCATCATGGATGCGGGTGCATGGGTATGGTCTGGCGTACTTACGATTACGGCATCTATCTCATCACCAATTTCTTCCAACATAACCCTATAATCCGTATAGGTCTTTGCATTGGGATGCAACTTTTTGGCTGCTGCCAGATTGTTGGCATCCACATCGCATAGGGCGGTAACATCCACTTTGGGGTGCGAGGAAATATCCCTCAAATCCTCTCCTCCCATATTGCCTACACCAATATGCGCGGTTCTGAGTCGGGTTAATGGAGTTTTTACCACTTCTTTTTGCTCTTCCTTACAGGCGATTAAAATTGATGGCATGATAGCCGTGGAGGAGGCCAGTATAGCCGATTTTTTTAAAAATTCCCTTTTTTTCATTTTGTTGGTCTATAATTTTTTGATTTTGATATTTCGAAACCAGATCGGACTGGAATGGTCTTGAAGGCCGATATATCCCGTTTTGTATTTTCCGTAGTCCTCGCTATTTTTCCATTTGTCCGAATTCTTGCGTTCGTACCAATCTTCGGACCATGGAACGAAGGACAATACCATTTGGCCGTTCAGCCAGTGCTCCACTTTTTCCGGGGTGAAGACAATCTTGGTAGCGTTCCATTCCCCTACGGGATGCAGTATTTTTTTGCTGGCATCTGCGGCGTGCATGGCATAGTCCGAAGCTGTTTGTTGTAGCGGCTTCAGTTCTTCCGGTTTTTCCGTGTAGCCCAGGCTCTTGTTGTATTCGGTAAGGTCGTGGATTTTGGCGTAGTTTTCATCATCGATCAATTGATATTCCGGAGCAACTTCCGGGGGACCGCCATAGCCTTCCTTTAGGTGGTAAAAAATTCCGCTATTACCGCCTTCCGGTAACTTCCATTCTAGATACAGTTCAAAATTTTCGAACTCTTCCGCACCATAAATTATATCCTTTCCCCCAGTGTAATCCTGTTCCAATCCCAATTCCGTATCAAAAGTGAGTGCGCCATCCTTCGCGATCCAGCCTGGTGGGAGTTCCTCCCCGTTATAGGCCCGCCATCCTTCGGTACTTTCACCATCGAACAGTACAATCCATTCGTCCGATGTTTCCTGTTCAACGGTTTCCTTGGGGCTGTCATCTTTTTTATCGGTTTTACAGGAGATGATTAAAATAAAAAGCAGTGGGAGAAACTTGAGCTTAGTCATTTTTGGTTTTGTAAGTTATTTGGTTTGATTGGTAATTTAATAAAAAAAGGATAGCGATACTGACTTTTGTCAATATCGCTATCCTAAAATTTATGAATTCTATGTTCTTACCTATGTATCGTTTGGGTCCTGTCCGGTCCCACTGAAACAATCTTAATTGGTACTTCCAATTCTTTTTCCAAAAATGAGATGTATTCTTTTAATGCTTTAGGGAATTGCTCTTCTGTTTCCATTTTGGTTAAATCCTCTGCCCAACCGTCCATTTCAGTGTAAATAGGCGTCACGTTTTCGGCTTCAATATTGAATGGAAGATGCTCGATTTTTTTTCCTTTGTAATTGTAGGCGGTGCATACCTTTAGTTTTTCGAATCCGCTAAGGACATCCCCCTTCATCATCATCAACTCCGTAACACCGTTAATTCGAACGGCATATTTAAGGGCCACCAAATCCAACCATCCACACCTTCTAGGCCTTCCCGTAGTTGCCCCAAATTCATTACCGACCCGTCCCATGGTTTCACCAACTTCATCGAACAGTTCCGTTGGGAAAGGGCCACTGCCTACCCTTGTGGTATAGGCCTTGAAAATTCCCTTTACCTCCTGGATTTGGTTTGGCGCTATTCCCAATCCTGTACAGGCTCCTGCCGCCGTGGTGTTGGAAGAAGTTACAAAGGGATAAGTTCCAAAGTCAATGTCCAGCAAGGACCCTTGAGCGCCTTCGGCCAATATTTTTTTACCCGCTTTTTGAGCTTGGTACAGATATTCCTCACTATCAATGAAGGTCAGTTCCTTAAGTTCCTTGACCGCCATAAAAAATTCTGCTTCCAACTCTGCCAGGTCATATTGAATGTCCACATCGTAGAAATTGATCATGGCCTCGTGTTTGTTGGCCAAGCTACGGTATTTTTCCTTCCAATCGTCCAGTTCCAAATCGCCAACGCGCATACCGTTCCTGCCCGTTTTGTCCATATACGTAGGACCGATTCCCTTCAAGGTAGATCCAATTTTGGCCTTGCCTTTGGCCGCTTCGGACGCGGCGTCCAACAAGCGGTGTGTAGGTAATATTAAATGGGCCTTTCTAGAAATCAAGAGGATGGACCTTATGTCCAGGTTGAACTTTTTAAGGTTGTCCAATTCCTTTTTAAAGATGACAGGATCAATGACGACGCCGTTTCCAACCACATTTATGGCATTTTCATGGAAAATTCCGGAGGGGATGGTATGTAGAACGTGTTTGATACCGTCGAATTCCAAGGTGTGTCCGGCATTGGGACCTCCTTGAAATCGGGCGATTATGTCATAATTTTTTGTGAGTACATCAACGATTTTTCCTTTTCCTTCGTCCCCCCATTGTAGGCCCAACAATAAATCTACTGCCATTTAAATTAAACTTGCTTGGTTAGTTATTTGTGTTTTCTGAATTATTTTTTACTCCGTAAAAATACAGCGAATGTGTATTTATCTTGATGTCGAATACTTCCTCTATCGTTTTTTTGATGGACTGGATCCGGGGATCGCAAAACTCCATGACTTCACCCGTATCCGTTAGTATTACGTGATCGTGCTGCCGGTCAAAATAGGACTTTTCGTATTGTGCCTGGTTTTTTCCAAATTGGTGTTTGCGCACCAATTTACAGTCCAATAAAAGCTCGATGGTATTGTATAAAGTGGCCCTACTAACACGATAGTTTTTGTTCTTCATTTTTATGTAGAGCGATTCAATGTCAAAATGATCATCGCTATCATAAATTTCTTGAAGGATCGCGTAGCGTTCAGGCGTTTTTCTATGTCCGTTTTCCTCCAAAAAAGTGGTAAAGACGTTTTTCACTATTTCCTGATTCTTCTCGGAAGCCATACAAATTGTGTTAATGTACAAAGGTACAGTTAAATTTTTATTCCTTTCTAAGGGCCTGTTCAAGAATTTATCAAATGTTATCCATGCCCTTGTAAGCGGTCAAAATCGAAATCCAATGGGCTAAAATGCTCTTTTCCGACTATGCAAAATAGGGTGTCAAATTCCAAATTTAGAATGACTGTAAAACACTATAGTCGGGTTACTTTATCTATACCGTTTATTTGCTGGAGGTTCTCGGTGAGCTTGTTCAGGATGCCCTTGTTTTTCACGACTACGGTAATTCTTCCGGTGAATGTGCCGCCGTCCGTGCTAAAGTTGAGGTTGCGCATGTTTACGTGCATGTTGTCCGATATTACTTCGGTAATCTCACTGACCAGTCCAAGATTGTCGATGCCGGTTAGTTGAATATCGGCCTTGAATTCTTCCTGCGTGGAATCTACCCATTTCGCGCTGATGATGCGGTAGGCATAATTCGACTGTAAGGAAATGGCATTGGGGCAATTCTTTTTATGCACCTTGATGCCTTCGGATACGCTCACAAACCCAAAAACGTCGTCACCGGGAATGGGGTTGCAGCATTGTGACAGCTTGTAATCCAATTTTTCCTCTTCCTTGCCAAAGACCAAAAGATCGTATTTGGAGGTAATCTCCTCCTTGTCGATATCCTCCGGTGCCGGCGTCCTTCTGATCCTGTTTTTGAAGAAACTGATAAAGGCATTGCTGTAGGAAGATGCAAAATCACGAATCATTTTATTGTCTATGGAACCGATACCCACCCTGTAGAACAGGTCCAAACTCGTCTTCAGCTTGAAAAAAGTCACCATCTTATTGACGGAATCCTCGTTCAAGGTAATTTTTTGCGACTTTAATTTTCTTCGGAGTATCTCCTTTCCTTCCTCCGCAACTGATTTTTTCTCTTCCCGTAAAACCGATTTGATCTTTGCCCTGGCCCTCGCAGTGGTGGCGTAATCCAACCAGTTCTGGTTGGGTTTCGCTTGTTCCGATGTAATGATTTCTACTTGGTCTCCACTATGCAGCGTTGTATTTAGCGGTACCAATTTACCATTGACTTTGGCACCACGGGTGCGCATGCCCACTTCTGTGTGGATGTTGAAAGAAAAGTCCAGCGGTGTCGCTCCTTTTGGGAGCGATTTTAATTCGCCTTTTGGGGTAAATACAAAGATTTCTTTGGAGTAAAGGTTCAGTTTGAACTCCTCCACAAAATCGACCGCGTTTGAATTGGAATTTTCCAAGGCCTCCTGAAGTTTGTTCAGCCAGACCTCGATTCCCTGTTCCTTTTGGTCGCCGTGCTTGTACTTGAAATGTGCGGCATACCCTTTTTCGGCAATCTCGTGCATGCGCTCGCTTCGTATCTGTACTTCTACCCATTTTCCTTTAGGCCCCATCACGGTGATGTGCAAAGCTTCATAACCTGTTGATTTTGGAGAGGATATCCAATCCCGCAAGCGAACCGGGTTGGGTGTAAAATGATCGGTTACGATGGAGTATATCTTCCAGGCCAAAAACTTTTCGTTCTTGGCATCGGATTTATAAATGATACGGATGGCGAACTTGTCATAGATTTCATCAAAACCTACATTTTGGGTCTTCATTTTACGCCGCATGGAGAAAATGGATTTCATACGGCCTTTGATGTAATAATTGAGCCCTTCCTGTTTCAGGGAATTGTCTATGATATCAGAAAAGGCATTTATGTACGCTTGTTGCTCCTCTTTGCTTTCCTCTATTTTACTTTTGATATCATAATAAACCTCAGGTTCCGTATACTTTAGACTCAGGTCCTCCAGTTCCGTTTTGATGTTGTAAAGCCCAATTCTATGCGCCAAAGGGGCATAGATGTACAAGGTTTCGGAAGCTATCTTCACCTGTTTATGCTCCGGCATGGAATCCATGGTGAGCATGTTATGGTAGCGATCGGCGATCTTTATGATGATGACCCTAACGTCGTCGTTCAAGGTCAATAACATTTTTCTAAAATTCTCCGCTTGTTGGGAGATATTCATATCCTTTTTAAGATGGGATATTTTTGTAAGTCCGTCCACAATACGTGCCACCGTTTCCCCGAACATCCTGTCAATATCGTCCAGTGTGTACGGTGTGTCCTCCACAACGTCGTGCAACAGGGCTGAGGCAATACTTACAGCATCCAAACCAATTTCCGAAGCAACGATCTTGGCCACGGCAATGGGGTGAAACACATAAGCTTCCCCGGATTTTCTCCGCTGCTCTTTATGCGCATCTACCGCAACTTCAAAGGCGCTCCGTATTAGTTTCTTATCGTCATCCGTTAAGGTTTGGTAACTGATACGAAGAAGTTCCTTGTACTCCTGTGCGATTAATTTGTTCTCTTGTTCTAATGCAGCCTGTGTCATACTTGATTAAAATTAGCACAATCCTAGCTGTTAGACAACAAAAATTATGCCTTTAAATTTCGGATTCTTTCTACCAAGGGAGGATGTGAATAGTGGACAAAAACATAGGTAGGATGGGGGGTGAGGTTGCTCAAGCTATTTTTTGAAAGTTTCTTTAGGGACGTTATCAAGGGAGGTGCGGCGAAGGTGTTTTTTGCAAAATCGTCCGCCTGATATTCGAATTTTCGAGAAAAATAATTCATCAAAAGACCGGTAAGCTCAGAGATGGGACTGTATAGGATTCCAAAACCGATGAGTGCCGCGTGAAAACTGGGTCGGTCAACCCCAACGGCCAAGGAAATACTAGGGTTGTTTATGAATAATGAAAGGATAAAGAGCATAAAGCCCGTTAATAAAACCGATGTAATCAAATTAAAGATGATGTGGTGCTTCTTGTAATGCCCAATTTCATGCGCCAAAACGGCCACAATCTCGTCCTCTTCCAAATCATTGATCAAGGTGTCGTAGAGTGTTACCCTTTTTTCCTTTCCAAACCCGGAAAAATAGGCGTTCGCCTTGGTCGACCTTTTTGATCCATTGATCACGAAAATATTTTTAAGCTCGAAGCCCACCTTGCTAGCATATGCCTCTATTTTTTCCTTTAACGAACCGGTCTCCAGGGGTTCCTGTTTGTTGAACAATGGAACGATCAATTTGCTGTAAAACAAATTCATGAATAGGGTAAAGACCGCGATCAATGCCCAGGTGTAAAGCCAAAAGCCTTTGCCGGCGAACTGAAAAAACCAAATGACCAGGGATAAAAGAATGCCGCCAATGACAATTGTCATTAACCAACTTTTAAGCTTGTCCAAAAGAAAGGTTTTCACCGTTGTTTTGTTAAAACCGAACTTCTCCTCGATCACGAAAGTTTGGTAATAAGATAGGGGCGTAGCCAGAAAATCACTGCCGATCATAATGAATCCAAAGAACAGCAGGGCCTGTAGGATTTGATTGTTGGTAAGATCCCTAACGATGGTATCCACAAAACCGAAACCTCCAAAAACCAAAAAGCCTACGATCAATACGAGTGAAAAAACTGAGGTTACGATGCCAAACCTGTAATTGGCCAATTTATATTCCTGTGATTTTTTGTACTCTTCCGGATTGTAGACATCATGTACATCCGCCGGTATGGGATCCCTAAATTTCTTGGCATTGAGGTAGTTTAATATTGTGGTAAGGACAAATTCCCCTAAGAGAATTCCCAGAATACAATAAAAAACAACGGTGTGGTCCATAAAGACTTTTGAGATTAACGAACGAATTTCGGTTTTGTTATTCCAATCGCTGACGTTTCGCCTC
The DNA here is from genome assembly GCF_028464205.1 of Maribacter sp. PR66. Classification (NCBI taxonomy): domain Bacteria; kingdom Pseudomonadati; phylum Bacteroidota; class Flavobacteriia; order Flavobacteriales; family Flavobacteriaceae; genus Maribacter; species Maribacter sp. PR66. The sequence continues at coordinate 6,674 of NZ_JAQPCH010000013.1, read as the reverse complement.
AAAGATAAGTATTGCCGCGGATACCGAAACATTCATGGAATCGATGGCGCCTTCCATGGGAATGATAATGTTTTGAGTGGAATTTGAAAGCCATTCATCACTGAGTCCGCTATGCTCCGTACCTACAACAATGGCTGTGGGCCCTTTGTAGTCAATCCCCGTGTAAGGTTTGGAAGCGGAAAGTGCGGCACAATATAGGGCAATGCCATTTTCCTTTAAAATAGAAATAATCGAGGAAGTATCAGCCATAAAAATCTTTCTTGAAAAAACACATCCTACACTAGACCGAATGATATTGGGATTGTAAAGATCCGTTTTAGGATTAGCGATGAAGACGGCATCCAGGTTTGCGGCGTCGGCCGTTCTTAAGAGAGCCCCAATATTCCCTGGTTTTTCCGGGGCCTCGGCTACAAGGATCAAGGGGTTTTTGGTTTGAAAGGAAACCCCTTCCAAGTTGTGGTTCTTGGCTTCGGCTATGGCGATAACGCCTTCCGTCGTATTTCTATGCGCCAATTTTCCATAAACCTCGGGACTAACCGAAATCAAAGAAGCCTTCTCTATTTCTAAGGAAGTCTCCAACGTCTCATATGAGATAAGTTCCGGACAAAATAATAAGGTGTCAATGGTATAGTTTCCATGAATCGCGAGTTCAATTTCCTTTCTTCCTTCCAGAACGAAAAGTCCGGATTTCTTTCGTTCCCTGGATTTTTCCTTTAGTGAAAGGGCCTTTTTTATCAGAGGGTTTTGTAGGCTGCTAATATGTTTTATTTCCTTCATCGGCAACAAAAATAATTTAATCTGTTAACTAAACATGGTATGACCGACCAACTTAAAAACTAATTCCTGAACAATGATAAAACAACTATTGCCAATCTGTATGCTTCTTATGCTGATGGGCTGTAAAGAGGCTACCAAAGAGAAGAACACCAATGAAACCATGGGTAAAACTACCGAGACAAGTAACGTAGTAAGCAGGTATCCGGAAGCCCTAGAAAGCATATTTGATGCCCATGGGACGTACGGGACATGGAAGGAATACAAAACGCTTTCCTATGAAATCGGGAAAGAAAAAACCAATGAAATCCATGTTGTGGATCTACCTAAAAGAATGGATTTGGTTATCATGGGTGCTGTTCAAATGGGATTCGATGGTACCAAGGTTTGGCTGGCTGACCCTGAAAAAACATATCAAGGCGACCCGGTATTTTATCACAACCTTATGTTCTATTTTTATGCAATGCCCTTTGTATTGGGCGATGAAGGTATAAATTATGGGGAGACCAAGGATTTACTAGTGGATGGCAAATCCTTTCCCGGAATCAGCATCACTTATGATACAGGTGTAGGTACGTCACCCAAGGACGAGTATTACCTTCATTACGACCCGGAGACTTTTCAAATGGCTTGGTTGGGCTATACGGTAACCTATAGAACTGGGGAGGATTCCGATAACATAAAGTGGATTTGCTATGATGATTGGCAAAAAGTGGAAGGCCTTATTTTGCCTAAATCGATTTCTTGGGTTGCCTATGAAGGCAGGGAGATGGGCGAAATACGAAATACCGTGCAGTTTGAAAATGTGGAATTAAGTAAGGAATCCAAGCCCAATGAATATTATGCAAAACCCGAAGCCGGGGTTTTTGTCGAAGGAAAATTCCAAAGTTGATTTTGTATTTTTTCAAACTTAATGAAAGGTTAAATAGGTCTTTGATTCGTTAGGTTCTTCCAGAATAATAAGTAATTTAGAGGTTCAGGTAAAATGGGCATGCCCATTAAACAAATCGGGTCAAATGGATTTACTTTTTTTTGGAATTGCAAAGGATATTGTTGGAACATCCCAATTGGATATGGATTTTGGGGAAGACTCCCCTAATTCTGTGGCGGAGCTAAAACAAGCCTTAAAAAAAAGATATCCCGAATTTTCGAAGTTGACCTCCTTGGCAATTGCCGTTAACAGCGAATATGCATCCGATGATGTTCAGCTTAAATCAAATGATGAGGTGGCGATAATTCCGCCCGTAAGTGGAGGCTAATGAATAAGATCATAGAAATAGTACAAGATCTGGATACCAACAAAGTGTATCAGGAATTATCCCATCCAAGCAGTGGTGGCATCTGCGTCTTTGTAGGTTCAGTCAGGGAGTTTACCAATAACGAGCAAGTGATGGCCCTAGAGTTTGAGACCTATGAGACCATGGCTTTGAAAGAGATGGACAAATTGGCGGATACCGCCTTGGAAAAATGGAAGTTGAACAAAGTGGTCATAAAACATGCGGTCGGCAAGAAGGAGGTCCAAGATGCGGTGGTCATTGTGGGAGCCTCATCGGCACACAGGTCGGAATGCTTTGAAGCATGTCGGTTCTTAATAGACACCTTGAAGGAAACGGTACCCATTTGGAAAAAGGAACTGTTCAAAAATAAATCGGTCTGGGTTTCTGCCCACCCATGAAAAGGAAGAGAAACCAACCCACTGGCGGCTATTTTGCATTGGCAACGCTAAAGCGTATATTGAAAGAATATGTTGATAGACAATCATAATAGAACAATAAATTACCTAAGATTGGCGGTTACGGACCGTTGTAATCTAAGGTGTAACTATTGCATGCCCGCGGAAGGCATCAATTTTGCCAAAAACGATAAACTGCTCACCATTGAAGAATTGAAAACCCTAAGCGGTATTTTGGTAGGTCAGGGAATCGATAAAATCAGGATAACCGGGGGCGAACCCTTTGTACGAAAGGATTTGATGGAATTGCTAAGATACTTGGCAAAGTTGGATGGTTTGAAGGATATTTCGGCAACCACGAACGCAACCTTGATAGGGCCGTATATCGATGAGCTAAAATCCTTGGGCATCAAAAATATCAATGTGAGCCTAGATGCCATCAATAAAGCAACTTTTGAGAGAATCACTCGCAGGGACCAATACGATACGGTCCATAACAACCTGATTCGTTTGATCAGTGAAGGATTCAATGTGCGTATAAATTTTATCGCCCTTGACGGACAAAATACCCAGGACATTCTGCCCATTTTGGAGCTGGCGAAGCACTATCCGGTATCGGTTCGGTTTTTGGAGGAAATGCCCTTTAACGGTGGTTCAAAAACCTTCCAAAAAATTGCTTGGGATTATAAAAAAATCTTGGAGCACATTAGGGAAGCACATCCCGATTTCTACAAACTGGAATCACCAAGCACTTCCACTTCCATAAATTATAAGATACCCGGTCATATGGGAACTTTTGGGGTGATACCTTCGTTTAGCAGGACTTTCTGCGGTACCTGTAACCGACTTAGGGTTTCGGCCACGGGCGATGTTATTACCTGTTTGTATGCAAAACCCAGCGCAAACCTAAGGGACATTATGAGGAGTGAAAATGCGAAATCCAACGTGGAAGAACAAATTTTGATAGCTGTTGGCAGTAGGGCAAAAACCGGTTTCGAGGCCCAAGAAAAATATCGGGATGTCTTTTCCAATTCCATGACATCGATTGGAGGGTAGGCCATGGAGAAAAAATTATCACATATCAATGCATCCGGAAATGCCGAAATGGTGGATGTTTCGGAAAAACAGGTTAGTTCAAGAATTGCCATTGCTTCCGGTAGGGTACTATTTCCAACGGAAGTTTTTAAAGAATTGCAACAGCAGGACTTTTTGGGAAAAAAGGGAAGCATCGTGCAGACTGCAGTGATTGCAGGGATACAGGGAGTCAAGAAGACATCGGAATTGATTCCATTGTGCCATCAGATCAACCTGACAAAAATAGATGTGGACATCGTTCCGGGCGATAATCAATTTCTGATTACCTGTACCGTAAAGTGTGATGGAAAAACAGGGGTGGAGATGGAGGCACTTACCGGCGTTTCCGTGGCCGCCTTGACCTTATATGACATGTGCAAGGCCTTGTCCCAGGATATTGTGATTTCTACTGTACAGTTAGAAAGAAAATCAGGAGGAAAAAATGACTACGAACGATAAGATTTATGGATTGGTGCTTTCCGGAGGGAAAAGCACCCGGATGGGTCAGGACAAAGGATTGATTTCCTATCACGGCGTGCCACAAAGGGAACATATATATCACCTTTTGGAGGATGTTTGCGACAGAACTTTTATGAGTATTCGGCACGATCAACAAGGAGACATTCCGCCTACGTTCAACACCATTCTGGATAAAGACGAATTTCGAGGTCCGTATAATGGATTGTTATCGGCGCATAAGGAATACCCGGATGTGGCATGGCTGGTTTTGGCATGTGACCTTCCTTTGATTGATCAGGAATCCATCACGGAATTGATAGAGAAAAGAGACACCAAAAAGATGGCCACCGCCTTCGCACAAAGGGAAAATCCGCTACCCGAACCTTTGTGTGCCATTTGGGAGCCGGAAGCCTTACGAACTTCGATTTCCTATTTGGAAGCTGGCAATGGCACCTGTCCCCGAAAGTTTTTGATCAATAATGATGTGCTGCTCGTATTTCCTAAAAGACCGGAAGTGTTGTTGAATGCCAACTCCCAAGAGGAGTATAAGGAAGCGGTACAAAAACTGGAAGCCTAATGGAAGGTAGGTACCATAGACAGACCATTTTGCCCGGTTTCGGGGAAAGGGGGCAAGCGGCTTTGGCAAAGGCCAGGATTCTTGTGGTAGGAGCCGGAGGCCTGGGCGTGCCCGTAATGACCTATCTGAATGCCATGGGAGTGGGCACCTTGGGAATAGTGGATGCCGATCTGGTTTCCAAGTCCAATTTACAAAGACAAGTACTCTACACGGAGGCCATGATAGGCAAGTCAAAAGTAGAAATGGCAAAAGAACGATTATCGGCACAGAATACAACCACTTCAATACATATCTATAAAACCTTTTTAGCACCGGATAATGCCGAAAAAATTATTGAAAACTATGATTTGGTGGTAGATGCTACCGATAATTTCCCTACCCGATACCTAATAAACGACGTTTGTGTTCTTCAAAAAAAGCCTTTTGTATATGGTGCTTTGCACGGCTTTGAGGGACAGGTAAGTGTTTTTAACTACAACAATGGCCCTACATATCGATGTTTGTTCCCAAATATGCCAAAGGCGGATGAGGTTCCCAATTGCAACGAACATGGTGTTTTAGGAATTCTTCCCGGGATTATCGGCAATTTGCAGGCCTTGGAAGTTGTAAAGATTGTTTGCGGATTGGACGGTGTACTAGCAGGGGTTTTGTTACTCTATGACGCGCTATCTCAGCGTATGCAGCACATGAAATTCGGACTAAATCCTGAAAATCTGAAGATAAATGGGATTCAGGATTCCTATGATTTTGACTGCGAAGTAGTATTGGAGTCCGTTGAGGCAGTTGGAATCCAAAACCTGATAAAGGATACAAAAGCGTTGCTTTTGGATGTTCGGACGGATCAGGAATTCCAAAGGAAGCATATTTACGGTGCAAAAAATATTCCTTTAAACGAATTGGAAAAAAGGGCGGGGGAGGTGGCCAATGAAAAACCGGTATATGTTATTTGTCAGTCGGGAATCCGTAGTAGGAAGGCTGTTTTAATGTTGCAAGAATTGTCTCCGGAAGGAAAATATATCAACGTGGCCGGAGGTATGAACCAATTGAACTCCTATGCAACTACCTATTGAGCAATTCCCACTCTTATGTTTCGGTTTTTTTGTGGTGGCAACCTTATACTCTTCCGTGGGATTTGGAGGTGGATCCAGTTACTTGGCCCTCTTAACCCTATTTTTAGGAAGTTTTTTTGCCATACGATCCATTGCACTTATTTGTAATCTGGTGGTGGTTTCTGGGAGCACCTACCTTTATTTTAAGAACGGACACGCCAAGTTGAAGGATTTTCTCCCTTTTATAATTACTAGTATTCCTTTGGCCTTTCTTGGAGCGTCGTTCCGCTTAAAGGAAAATATATTCTTTAATATTCTGGGTATCTCCTTGATTCTTTCGGCAACCTTTTTGGCATTACAAACCTTTAATTGGGCAAAGTCGGTACCGGAGACCAAAAAATATCCGGGTTACCTGAGCTATTTTTTAGGGGCCGGAATAGGTTTTCTATCGGGTTTGGTAGGAATTGGCGGGGGTATATTCCTGGCACCGATCTTAAACCATTTACGTTGGGACAAGGCCATTAAAATAGCGGCCTTGGCCAGTTTCTTTATTTTGGTCAATTCGGTATCGGGACTCATGGGATTGGTAACAAGTGATTCCTTGTTCCTCCCTTGGTTGGAAACCCTATGTCTTGGAATTGCCGTGCTATTGGGAGGTCAGTTGGGAATTCGTATCAGTTTGAAGCGACTTTCCGCGAATGGTATCAAACGGGTAACGGCACTATTGGTCCTGATTGTGGGAATTAGGGTGCTTTTGGTAAATGGATTCGGTGTCCTTTAAAATGAAAAGTGAAAAGTGAAAAATGGAAATTTAGAAGTAAGAATATAGATTTTAGAATGAAGTTAAACCTCAAATCTGAACCTTGAATTTTAGTGAAATAGTTGGATAGTGAAATAGTGAAATGCCACTTGAACTAAAAGCGAACAACCACCAACGAACAACCACCAACGAACAACCACCAACGAACAACGAAAAGTGAAAAATTGAAATGAAAAATGATTTTTTTTGCTAAAGGCTAAAGGCTAAAGGCTAAAGGCTAAAGGCTAAAGGCTAAAGGCTAAAGGCTAA
>NZ_JAQPCH010000012.1:0-113440 GCF_028464205.1 Maribacter sp. PR66 | reverse complement strand
GCTAAAGGCTAAAGGCTAAAGGCTAAAGGCTAAAGGCTAAAGGCTAAAGGCTAAAGGCTAACAGCGAAGAATGCAGAGTTAAGAGGTAAAAATTATTTCATTAGCCAACAACCAACAACCAACAACCAACAACCAACAACCAACAACCAACAACCAAAAGCCAAAAATAAACAACAGTGATTACATTTAAGGAAGCATTGCAAAAGGTATTGGAACATCCCCTGAATTTAGGGAGTGAACACGTACTTTTGATGGATAGTATGGGTCGGTATTTAGACGAACCCATTTATGCTGACAGGAATTTCCCTCCTTTCGACCGCGTAACCAAGGATGGAATTGCTATCCAATTTGATGCTGTTATAGGCAAAGTTGAAACACTGCGTATTGAAAACATTGCCAGTGCTGGTATGGCACAATGTACCCTTCAAGATGAAACGGCCTGTATCGAAGTCATGACGGGTGCCGTATTGCCCAAGCACACGGACACGGTCATAATGTACGAGCATCTAACCATTGAGAATAATCGTGTAACCATCAATGAAACGGTTACCAAGGGTCAGAATATTCACTATGAAGGGAGCGACGAAAGCAAGGGAACCCAAATATTGTCGAAAGGAACCAAAATAACCCCTGCCGAAATTGGGGTGATGGCCTCAGTGGGAAAATCGAATGTCTTGGTGAAAAAGGTCCCACGCGTATGCAGCATCGCTACAGGGAATGAATTGGTGGATGTTGATGTACTACCGGAACCCCATCAGATTAGAAAATCGAATAGTTTTACCATGGTATCGGCCCTATCCGATTTGCGAATCGAGGGAAGTTCCTTGCATCTTTTGGACGATAAAAAAAGTATTGAAGATGGTCTTTCATCCGCCTTGCGTGAAAATGATGTCCTGTTGTTGAGTGGTGGCGTATCAAAAGGTAAGTTCGACTTTATACCGGAAGTGATGGAAACTCTAGGTGTGGAGCAGCTATTTCACCGGGTGGCGCAGCGCCCTGGAAAGCCCTTTTGGTTCGGGATCCATAAGGAATTCAATACCGTTATATTCTCCTTCCCCGGGAATCCGGTATCGACCTTTGCCAATTATCATTTATATTTTTTGCCGTGGCTGTTTCGTTCCTGGGGAATCAAAATAGAAAATCAATATGCTCAATTGACTGTTGAACTTGATATTAAACCTCCCTTGACCCGGTTTATTCAGGTACGTACGCATTGGCTGGACAGCTGCCTCCAGGTTACACCGGTGGTGGAGAATGGCTCGGGTGATTTAACGAGTTTGTCCCGTGCCGATGGCTTTATTTGCCTAGAACCAAGAGATTTAAAATATACAAAAGGTGAGCTGGTATCTTTTATTTCCACAAGGTAAACTTTGTAATTGCTTTTTGCAAAAGATTACTATTTAATCTCTTATTATTGGAATGAACATAAAATGCTATCTTGGTTTTGCTATAAAGTAAACGATTATCATTCATATCTAAATAAAAGTAAAAATGAACCCCATTATTAAAAATATATTAGCAGTAATTACCGGAGTTTTAGTAGGAAGCATCGTAAATATGGGTATTGTCATGATTAGCGGTTCTATAATACCGCCGCCGGAGGGAGGAGATATTACAACCATGGAAGGATTGAAAGCGACAATACACTTGTTTCAACCAAAACACTTTATATTTCCTTTTCTCGCTCACGCATTAGGAACTTTGGTCGGTGCATTTGTAGCCGCCAAAATCGCAGCAGCACGTCCTTTATCCATAGGTTTGATAATTGGGGTTTTCTTTTTGATTGGAGGGATAATTAATATCACAATGTTGAACGGGCCAGTATGGTTTACTATTTTGGATTTGGTTGGAGCCTATTTGCCAATGGCGTATTTAGGTACAAGATGGGCAACTAGATAATGGAAACCATTTATTTTTAAAAAAAGTTATTTTCTTTCAGGCGAATTTTCCCCTACCTCATTGAAAGTTGCGCAAATACGACATTAAATAATTTGTGAACGTTTCTGACTAATTATCAAAGGGTAGAAACCTCTTACGCTCAACCGCTATGGAATCAACCTTTTGCTTAGTGTAATAGACAGGAAAATACTGGTCCTTGGCCCAAGGTTCAAACAGATTGCTATAAAAAGGACTTTCAGGATTGCCGGATTGCCCCGGGCCATTGGTAGCTTGTGCAGTATCCCAATCCCCGGTATTTACGATCATCCGGAAGGAGGCACCGCTCGACTGGTTGAGATTACCGCCTGTTGATCCCGGTGTCGTACCACTGCCGCCCCTAGGCAAAGGGCCTAGATTGAAAAGGGTGTCACGCATTGCTTTGTTGACAACTTTCCCCAAGGCATGCTCTATATATACGTGTTTGTTTTTTGCCTGACCGTACTGCCATTTTTCCATATCTGGACCCAATCTGTTTTCCAGGTTATCGATGGCTTGTTGAAAGGACTTTTTTAACAACTCGTTTCTATTTCCCTCTGTATCGCTCCCAAAAACTATTTTAGGATGTGAAACAAAGTCAATGATTGTTTTAAGTTGCAAGGAGGTCACAATATGTTTTGCTTCTTTGGGAATGACCAAATCTTCCATCATTTCTGCCAACGAATCCTCCCAAGTTACATAGATGGCCGCGGGAATGGAATTCGGGTTCAATGTAAAATTCCAATCCTCCAATTTCGTTTTGGCCTCTTGGTAGGTACCGTCCAACGTAATTTTATTTAGCAAGGGAACAAGTTCCTTTGCCGGAAGGGAAACATAATCGGTTTGTAAGGCTTTAAAATCCTCCATGGTAAAGTCCGATTTACTACTTAAAACCTCTTCGATCCTGTTACCCCTGTAAGGATCCGACCATGAAAAGCCAATGGCATCCCAATGTTCATAATCGGTTGGTGTTACATTTTGGTTGGCGGTGGCAATAAAGCCTTTGTCAGGGTTATGGTCGTTCGGTTTTTCAACAATGGGCAGATAACCGTCCCATTCATAGGTTCCATCCCCGGGAACCGGGACCAATCCGCTAAAATTTCTTCGGATAGGGGCGATGCCAACAGCTTGCCAGCCGATATTCCCTTCTTTGTCCGCCCAGACCATATTTTCCCCGGGAATATGGCTGTAGTTACAGGCTTCCCGAAATTCCTCCCAATTTTTGGCCTGGTCCATTCGTAAGGATGCCAAGTACGGGGAGCCTCCAGGCTCCAACCAAGCACAACGAACGGCATAGGCAACGTGGTTTTTTGTATCGATTAGGGTTACAGGGCCGTGCTGGGTGTAGTGTAGATTGACAATGGTGTCTTTTTGCCCTTTTATCTTAATGGTTTCCTGAATGGTTTTCATATCCACCCATGCTCCTTGGTACTTATATTGATTCGGATTTTCAGGATTGAGTTCGTACACGTAAAGGTCTTCACCGTCGGTTTCAAAAACAGTCAACCCCCAGGTTCCATATTCATTATGCCCTATTGATATTCCCGGGATTTCGGGCTCCCCGCCGCCAATAACATTCCAACCCGGAGCGACCAAATGGGCCATATAGCGCAAGGAAGGTACGGCAATGGTCCTGTGCGGGTCATTGGCCATAAAGGTGTTGCCATTCTTGGTACGGCTACCGTTGACTACCCAATTATTACTCCCAATGGACAGGGAATCCCTATTTATATACTGACTTTCAATAAAAGCATCAGCGACCTCCTGGCCTCTATATTCGGGTTTAATATCCTCAGGGGCGAACTTTACCGATTTTCTATAGGCATTGTAAAGCTCCAAAATATCCTGGGACAGGAGTTCCTTGTTAATTTTTTTGTCGATGGTCAAGTCAGGATCTTTGGGGTGTAACCAAAATAATTTCTTCGTCACTTGCGGTCCCAGTTTTGCGACCGCCCTACCAATTTGTAACTCGTCATTGATATTTCCCAACAAGCCTTGATGTCTGGATATCACCACTTCTGGCGTCCATTTTTGGGGCAGTATGTCCAATATTTTGAACTCTATGGGCAGGCTATCAGGATTTTGCAATACTTCGTCAATGTAGGCATTGACCCCATCCGTATAAGCGGTTATGATTTCTACGCCATCCTCGTGATAGTGGTTCATTTCCGTTTCCATATCTCCTCGAAACTGGAAGAGTCGGGTGCCAATATCCCGCTTCAATTCACGTTCCCCAAGAATTTCCGCCACGGTACCCGTTGCCTGTCTACGCCATATTTCGAATTGAAAAAGTCGGTCCGCCGCCGCTGCGTACCCTTGGGCGAAGAAAAGATCGTGTTGGTTATTGGCGTAAATATGGTTGATGCCCCATTGGTCCCGCACTATCTCTACGGGTTCTTTAAGACCGGCCAATTCCAAAGCATTTTCCGATGTTTTGTTTTTCTTACAGGAAAACAAAACCAATAGACCTAGGAAGAATATTTTTTTCATACGGAAGGTTGTTATTTACACAAACAAAAAAGCCCGATAGCATACCGAGCTTTTGTTGATACTTAATTCGCTAACAATAAAGTCGATACCTACCGACTTAAATGTACACTTTTATAATCAGATTCCTAATCTAGTAATTAGATTGATTATAGTTTCTGTCCTCTTGAGCGCAGTAGAAAGGTCGACAGAAACATCTCGACTGCGCTCGATGTGACATATGAATAGAGTCGTATGTTTTTAGACGGCCTCTTTGTTTTTATTTGGTTCATTTCCAATTCAGTCGATACCTACCGACTTAAATGTACACTTTTATCTTTTTAGAAACGATTTATTCCCCCTCATATTTGCCCATGTATCGTTTCCACAATTCGGTTTGGTGAGTTTCAAGGGAAATATTCCTACCATCAATAAACGCATGGGTCAACTGGTTGGTGCGCATGTCCAAGGCATCTCCCTCCGAAATAAAAAGTGTGGCACTTTTACCAACTTCCAGAGTACCATAACTATCATCAATGCCCAAAATCTTAGCGGAATTCCCGGTAATCAACTGTAAGGCCTTTTCCTTATCCAATCCCTGTTGCCCCACTTGGCCAGCATAGAAAGGCAAGTTCCTGGTTTGGAAATTGGACGCTTCGTTGTTTTGTAGACCAACCAACAGGCCACTGTCCACCAAGAGTTTGGGAAGTTTGTAAGGAAGGTCATAATCGTCGTCATCAAAAACGGGAAGATTGTGGGTAAACTGAACCAAAACGGGAATATTGTTCTTTTTAAGGAAGTCGGTTATTTTATAGGCTTCATACCCTCCTACCAGTACAACTTCTTTGATTCCGTTTGATTTTAGCGTGTTTATGGCATCTATGATTTCCTTTTCCCCATCGGCATATACATACATTTTCTGAGACCCCTCCAGCACACCTTGCATTGCCGCAAATGCCGGATTCATCTCGGTTGAGGTCCCTTTACCATATGCAGCGGAATTTTTTAGAAAGGTGACTACCGTTTCCACATCTTTAATATAGTCCTTATTGGGTCGATAGCCTCTTTCCTCGCCCATCCACCAACGTCCTTGGCGGAAACTTCTAGGCCAATTTAGGTGTATGCCATCATCAACCTTGACTGCCGCATCTTCCCAGTTCCACGCGTCGAACTGAACTATGGAGGACGTACCGGAAATTCTTCCACCAGATGGGGCAATTTGTCCAATTAGGACACCATTGGGCCGCATGCTTTCCACCACCTTGGATTCCGCATTGTAGGCAATGAGACTGCGCACATGAGGAATCAGTTCCCCGATCTCGTCCTGGTCGTCCGTGGCACGTACGGAATTGATTTCAATAAGTCCCAAGGTTTTTGCCGGGGCAATGAATCCGGGATAGACATGTTTTCCTGTTGCGTCGATGACCTTTCCTTTTCGGGCGATTTTCATTTTGGAATCCCCCACAAAGGTGAGGTTGCCATCTTCGAACATGATCAATGAACTTTCAATGACCTCTCCATTGCCCAAATGTGCCGTAGCGCCTTCAATGGTAATGGCTTCGGTCTGTTTGGAGGCTGGGGTCTGTTGGGCGTTACTTGGCAAATACATTGCTGTTGCCAGAAGTATAATTATTAATTTTTGCATCTTACTAACTATTTTCGTTTTTAGAATTTTAAAGCGTTTCACAAGTGAACGTTTGTTTTACACTTTGTTTTGGACCTTGGGTCTTTTTGCCTCCGGCCTTCTCTTCCAGCATCATTTTTACCAACTCGTTGCGTTCCTTTTTTATAGCTTCCCGCTGGGCCTTGTCCTTTTCCAGGTCAAAGTAGGTGGCACCTTCAATGATGGTTTTTTCGGCTTTCGTATACACTGATAATGGATTGCCGGACCATAAAACAAGGTCAGCATCCTTTCCTTCCTTGATACTACCCACACGATCATCCAGATGAAGGAGCTTCGCCGGGTTGATGGTAACCATTTTCCAAGCTTCGAGTTCCGTCATACCTCCGTATTTGATGGTTTTAGCCGCTTCCTGATTCAAACGCCTCATCATTTCGCGATCGTCACTATTTATGGCGACCGTGACACCTTGTGAATGCATGATGGCGGCATTATAGGGAATGGCATCCTTTACTTCGTATTTGTAGGCCCACCAATCGCTAAAGCTTCCTGCCCCAACACCGTGCTCGGCCATTTTATCGGCTACCTTATATCCTTCCAAGATATGTGTGAAGGTATTGACCCTAAACCCAAAGTGCTCCGCAACTTTCATCATCATATTAATTTCGCTCTGTACATAGGAATGGCATGAAATAAACCGTTCACCATTGATAATTTCTGCCAATACTTCCATTTCTTCATCATAACGATAAGGCTGTCCGCTTTTTTTCTTTTCGTCGTACTCTTTGGCACGTTGAAAATAGTTCATGAACACCTGCTCCACGCCCATTCTCGTCTGCGGGAAACGGGAGTAGCTATCCCAATTGGACTGTTTTACGTTTTCGCCCAAGGCAAATTTTATAAACTTGGGGGAGTTATCGTAGATAAGACCATCCGCTTCCTCACCCCATTTTAATTTTAGGATGGCCGAACGACCCCCAATGGGGTTTGCGGAACCGTGCAATAACTGAATCGAAGTAACCCCACCCGCCAGACTATGGTAAATTCCCATATGTTCAGGATCTACAACATCTTCCATTTTCACTTCTGCCGAGCTATTATGACCTGCTTCATTGACAGCAAGTGCCGCAATATGGCTGTGTTCGTCAATGATTCCGGCAGTTAGGTGTTTGCCTGTGGCATCGATGACCTTGGCGCCGCTGGCTCCCAAATTGGTGCCTATTTTAGCGATTTTTCCATTTTTGACCAACACGTCCGTATTTTCCAAAATTCCCGCTTCCTCACTGGTCCAGACCGTGGCATTTTTGAACAACAAATTTTCCTGCTTGGGTTTGGAGGTATAGCCGTAGCCCACATTTGGAAAGGTAACCGGCATTACCTTGGGAGCATCGGAAGCATCGCTGTCATCTTTGGATTTTTCCTCAAAACCTGATTTTTTGTTGGCCATAAAGGAGGTTTCCGTTCCGTCCGGCAATATCAACCTGCCGGAAAGATTGTCGGTATCCGGAAGCACCGCTCCTATCATCCGGTAGGTTTTGGCACCTTTATCGGCGGAAAAAGAAAAGGTCAGCCAATCATTTTCATAGGATATTTTTGAATCCAGTTTTACGGTATCCAGCTTTACCTCCATTTTGGGCTTTGCGAGTTCGCCAGTTATGGAAATATCATAGGTTTTACCTTCGGTAGTCAGGGTATAGTCACCCCGTATGTCCGTGATGTCCTTATTGTTGATGCTATTTTTATTCCCTTGTACCCAGTTTTCATAAAGGGTCGTGGACTTGTCAAAAATATCGCCCGATGTAATCAGGAAGTTTGCATGCGCCCCTTTTTTTAGGGTTCCAAGTACATTTGATTTTCCCAATATTTCGGCAGGAACCGTAGTTAGCGCCTCTAGGGCCTTAGTTTTGGGTAGGCCATATTCTATAGCCTTCATCAGGTTATCCTTGAATTTTGACATGGATTTTAGTTCGTAGGGTGTCAGGGAAAAAGTGACCCCATTTTCGGCCAGCACTTTCGGATTGGTGGGGGCCTGGTTCCAGTAGCGCATATCCTCCAAGGATACATACCCTGCCTGATAAGGGTCGGAAACATCATAGGCATCCGGAAAATTCAAGGGGATTATGAACTTGGCGTTGGTGGCCTTTATTTCATCAATGCGCTCAAACTCATTTCCACCGCCTAGAATGGTATATTGAATACCATAGGCGTCCCCAATTTTATCGGCACGTAGGTCGTTGCCCTTATCCTTGGCCTCAAAGATTTGGACCAGTCCCTTGTTTTTTATTAATGCCTCCAAGGATCGATCCGTTGTGGATGCATTTCCGTTTGCATACCAATTTGCGTCACTATACATCTGGCGCAACAAGGCTAGCGCACCCATTAGGGAGGTGGGGTAGGACTGTTGTTTGGTAACACTCTTTTCCAACGAAAAATATTGGGCGGATCTATCATCCAGTACCCTGTTGGCATCTGTACCCGCATTGTTCAGGGCGATGAGTACACCCGTACCCCGAGCGATTCCATCGTGGGTATGCGAATTCACCGCACCAAAACCCGCTTCAATCAATTCCTTCGCTTCTTTTTCGTCATACTTGAAACTGCCAATGGCATCGTTTTCGGGCATGATATGGTCGTTCCAGTAAAACCCTTCCCGAGTGGGCTCAAATTGCGGGGAACGTCTTCCACCACTGCTCCGCTTTGGTTGTTCTATCCCAAACTTGGAATAAATATCTATAAAGGAAGGGTATATCGATTTTCCGTTTAAATCCACCACGATTGTATTTTGTGGTAGTGTTACGGATGCGCCAACATTGACCACTTTGCCGTTTTGGATGAGCAGCGTTCCTTTTTGAATGACTTCAGTAGGGGTCACAAAAATCTTGGCGTTCGTAAAGGCCGTAAAATTATTGTTGTTCGCTTTCACGCCTTCACTTTCAGGGAAGTAATCCTGAGAAAAGAGGAGGGCACCACACCAAAATAGGCATAGTGAAAAAATAAGTTTTTTCATTTTGAGTTCGTTTGATTAGTCTTTTTAAAATTAAGGTTTAATCCCTGCTATCCGATGATTTTAGTTTTTTTTAACACTTAAAACGGCCAAATTGTGTGACTTTGAACACAGCTATTAAAATTTGGAAAATTTTATAACAAATTGATATAAATAGTATCAAATTGCTAAAGGTTTTACTCGTTTTGGTTAGCTAATTTTAAAATTGCGGGTATTCTAAAGCGGATATTTTTTGTGATAGGCTATCACAAGGGAAACCACCCCGTTGTAACTTCTAATACCCTGTTCTTGATTATTCGCCTTTAAAAAGGAATTGAAGATCGATTTGAATACGGGTTCCAAGGGGTTTTCATATTGTTCCCAAAACAGGGCCATTTCCTCAAAATTGGCCCGGACACCTGGATTGAGTTTTTGGAACATTCGGTCGAAAGTTTCTCTATTTCCACGCCGTACATCGCTGAGACAATATCCCATGACATAAGCATATGCTGCATATTGAAAATAGGGGTCCTTGTTTTTTGATGTTACCAAGTATCCAATGAAATTGGTCTCATTTTCGGCTGAATAGCCCAATTGATGGCCAATTTCGTGTCCGGTGACAATGGGAAACCTAAAATTGGGCAGGATGCCGTTTACCTGGGCTTCATTGGTAAATGGGTTCAAGTAACCCGCGTAGCCCATATAGGTGAGTCCGGTGCTAAAAAGTGAGGTTTTCACGCTTGGATGTTCGTACCCCAAAAAACCGAATTCCTTGGCAAGCTCATGATAACCTTCAATGCTCATTTGAAACATTTCATTTTGGGAATAGGGAATGTTCACTTTTTCAAGGGTATCGCCAACCACATATTCTTGTATGGAATTTGTTTTTTGGATAAGCCTTTCCGTAAAGTCCAATAATTCTCGATAATCCTTGGTTTCGGTCAAACCCAATTTCTCCGATAGCGGTCTGCGATAATAATTAAATCCCCATACCAGATGGAATGTCAGGTAGGCAATGGACAGCACCATCAGCACATCCCTTAGAAACTTCAGTTTTTGTGTTTTGATAAAAGTCCATCGTCGGTATAAGTAAAAAATGACTGTACATATTAGAAGGAAATAGAGTAGGTCGCCCACGGAAAAAGGAATCCAACCAAAGAGCCATCTGAAAAATCCGGATATATGGGGATACAGCCCCATGCTGTAATAGGATTCTATGAAATCTGTGTTTTGGCCCAACCATTTTACAAGCATAATTTGGGGAATCAAGGAAACCGCGATTACGGTTTTTAAGGACATCTTCATGATTTCAAAAATAGGGATTTGATTTTATGGTATGTATTTTTACTGAAAAATTTCAATCTTATGAAAAACCAGATACTCGAATTAGAACCCAAAAACGTTTGGAAGAACTTTTCAAGATTGAATGCGGTTCCCAGGCCTTCCAAAAAGGAGGAAAAGGTGATTCAATTTATGGTCGATTTTGGAAACTCATTGGGGCTGGAAACCTTGACCGATGCCGTAGGAAATGTCATTATCCGGAAGCCAGCAACAGCTGGTATGGAACAAAGAAAAACCGTTACCCTACAGTCCCATTTGGATATGGTGCACCAGAAAAACGCGGAAACCGACTTCGATTTCGAGAATACCGGGATTCAAATGTTTGTTGCCGGCGATTGGGTAAAAGCTAAGGGTACCACTTTGGGAGCCGACAATGGTATGGGGGTCGCTGCCATTATGAGCTTGTTGGAATCCACGGAAATTGCTCATCCACCTTTGGAAGCCTTGTTCACCATAGACGAGGAAACCGGGATGACGGGAGCTTTTGGGTTAAAGGATGGTCTGTTACAAGGAGAAATTCTGTTGAATTTGGATACCGAAGAGGACGATGAAATCGATATTGGGTGTGCGGGGGGCATTGATGTCACAGCAACCAAATCTTATAATCAGACTCCTAGAATATCGGGGGAAGTCGGCCTGAAAATTACTGTAAAAGGACTTGCCGGGGGCCATAGCGGTATGGATATCCACAAGGGTCTGGGCAATGCCAATAAAATAATGAATCGGTTGTTGTTCCAAGGAAATGAATACGATTTTAGGATTTCTGAAATACATGGTGGGGGCCTTAGAAATGCCATACCCAGGGAAAGCACATGTCTGTTAAATGTGGACGAAAACCAGCTGCCCGCATTTTTGGAAAAATTGAAGACCGAAGCACAAGCTATCAAAACCGAATTGGCGGTGGTGGAACCGAAACTGGATATCCACTTTGAGACAGTCAATCATCCTTTTGAAAAATTGATGGAATTGGAGCAGCAGGAGCAGCTATTAAAAACTATTTACGGGCTTCATAACGGGGTTTACCGAATGAGTGCCAACATGGAAGATTTGGTGGAGACCTCCAACAATGTGGCAAAGGTGACCGTTGCCAATGGCATGATAGAAATCGGTTGTTTAACCCGGTCTTCGATTGAATCCGGAAAAATGGATTTGGCCAATGCTTTAAAATCGGTATTTGAACTTGGGGGCTTTTCGGTTACATTTTCTGGGTCCTATCCCGGATGGAATCCCAATATGGATTCTGAAATACTCAAGATTGTCACATCGGTGTATACAAAACTTTTTGATGCCAAACCCCGTGTGGTTGCCTGTCACGCCGGATTGGAATGTGGGATATTAGGACAAAATTATCCGAGGATGGATATGGTCAGTTTTGGACCCACCATCAAAGGGGCCCATTCTCCCGATGAACGCGTAAGCATCTCCTCCGTACAGAAATTCTGGAAGTTTTTACTGGAGGTACTAAGTCAGATACCTTTAAGGACGTGACGGGTTTGGTTTTTTTAGACCTGACAGGTTTCCAAAACCTGTCAGGTCTTTACATGTACTATTCCTGTATTCCCGTAATCTCCAAATCAAATACCAAATCTGAATTGGGAGGAATGGGTCCAGACCCCTGCGCTCCATATCCAAGATGTGGAGGTATGAATATACGTACCTTGTCCCCAACGTTCATGCTTAAAAGACCTTCCCTGAAACCGGCTATTAAAGGTGATTCTGGACTGTAGTCCATAGGTATCGGCATGTAGCCGCCTCCCTGTAAACGTCGCTCATCGAACATGTCATATTTTCTGGCAACTTCTTCATAATTACTGTCAAACAAAGTACCATCCTCCAGATAACCGGCATACATTACGCCAACTTTTTGGCCTACTGTGGGTTTTTCGCCAGCGCCTTCGTTCAAAACAAGAATTTTTAGACCGGATTCCAAGGTTTTTGCCTCTTGCTTTTGAGTTTCCAAAGTGGATGAGAACTCCGATTTCATTTTTTCGATTTCGGCCCTTTTTGCGGCTTTTTCCTTTTCAATGGCAGCAAGACGTTCTTCCTCCCCGTCAAAATACTCTGTCATTATTTTTACGGCATCGAATTTTTTCGCTTCCTTTCCATTACGAATGATTTCAATGGTATTCATTTTTACGGGTTCCAAGGGCTTATTATTTCCGGGGGATACCTGTACGCCTGCGATGGAATCCACCACTTCCAGACCCTCTACAACTTCACCAAAAACACTGTGCCTGTTATCCAACCATGGGGTAGGAGCATGGGTGATGAAGAACTGGCTTCCGTTGGTCGCAGGCCCTGAATTGGCCATGGAAAGTATCCCTTTTTTATCATGGATGAGAGAGTCGTTGAACTCGTCAATAAATTTATAGCCCGGATTCCCGGTACCCGTAGCCAATGGATCTCCACCCTGTATCATAAAGTCCTTCATCACACGGTGGAAGGTAAGTCCGTCATAATACTTTTTCCCTTTGAACTGTTCACTAACAAAAGGGTTGTTGCCTTCGGCCAAGGATACAAAATTGGCCACCGTAACTGGTGTTTTTTCATGCTCCAGTTTCACGATAATATCGCCATGGGTGGTTTTGATATCGGCGAAAAGGCCATCGCCCAAATCCGCTCTCTGACTGGTTTTACAGCTTGCCATAAGCAAGACAAGGGCCGCCCATAGGTATGTTTTCTTTATCATAATATTTATTCTTCTAAATTATCCTGTTGTTTTTCTATGTTTAAAATTGTAATCGTCGATTTAAGGGGCACATTGGTGCCTATTTTATTATTGTCGCCATGATATCCGTAAGCTATGGACGAGGGGAAAAGGAAAGTGGCCTTTTCGTTTTCCTTTAACAACTTTACCGCCGCTCTAAGGCCCAGAAACAATTCCTGCTTGTCTACCTTATAAGTAAATGTTCCTATCTCATCTTCGGAATACAAGGTGTCGTTATCCAAGGTCAGAAGATTATATTTCATGGTAACAATATCATCCGTTTGGGGGGTATACTCCGTTGAGTCGTTCACCCTAAGGTAATGATACCAGGAACCGGAAGCACTATGGGTGTAATGCTTTAAAGAATCAATCTTTATGATTTCCTGGATTTTTTTTTCTTCGGCCTCCAACAATTTTCTACTCCTTTCAATGGATTCCTTGAAATAACTGCCGCTTTTTCGCTGGACCGGTTTGCGAGGTTCAGGACCCTGACATCCATAAAGTAAAATGAAAACGAGAAGTACGCCAAGGGTTCTCATGCTGTCAACTCTTTTTTATAGTTGGGTAATAGGGATATAAAGTAATCGATGGTCTCTTGCAAGGATTTTTCGCTTTTGCCGCCAGCGGCATTGGTATGTCCGCCTCCCTCGAAGTGGTTCCGTGCAAATTCGTTCACTGAAAAATCGCCTACGGACCTAAAGGAAATTTTAAAGATCCCTTCATCCTTATTCTCGATAAAAATAACCGCAAAACGAATATTGTTCAAGGTAAGGCCATAATTCACGAAGCCCTCCGTATCGCCTTTTTCATAGTCGTACCTATCAAGTTCTTCTTGGGTCAACGTAATATAGGCCGTGTTGAATTCTTCAAGAATGACCATGTTCTTTAGGGCACAGCCTAAAAGGTGCAATCGGCTAGGCGAGTTGGTATCGTAGACTTTCTCGTGGATGGCCGTATTATCGGCCCCTTTGTCCATAAGTTCCGCAACGATGCGATGTGTCTTACTGGTAGTAGCCTTAAACTTGAAGGAGCCGGTATCCGTCATAATACCCGTATATAGGCAGTTTGCTATATCGCTGTCGATGAAATCACGGTCCCCCATGGCATCGATGAGGGTGTAGACCATTTCGCAAGTAGAGCTTATGGTTACATCGGAATACGTGATGACTGCATAGTCCGAAGGTTGCTGGTGATGGTCCACCATGATGAATTGTGCCGATGCATTTTCCAAACATTCCGCCATTTGGCCTACACGTCCAAAGTCGTTAAAATCCAACGTGAAAATCAAATCGGCATTTTCGATAAACTTTTTTACTTCCGTATTATGCCTTTCAAAGTTCAAGATTTCAGTGGCCCCGGGCATCCATTTCAGGAACTTTGGAAAATCATTGGGAGCGAGTACTTGGGTTTCATGACCTTTTTTTGACAGATAATGGGAAAGCGCCAGGGTGGAACCAATGGCGTCCCCATCCGGATTTTTATGCGGTACAATGGCAATCCTTTTTGAAGAGGAAAGCAATTTCTTCAACGCCGTTACTTGCTCAAAATTCATGGGCGCAAAGATACAATTTAATAGGAAAGCGAATACAGGGTCCACATTCTTTTCACAAGGCATATTCTTTTAGTATGCTACTATAAAGTTGTGGTTCTTTGCGAAAAGCGTATTTTTGCGCAAAATTTTAGAATAAATGACTACAAATAGAACATTTACCATGATTAAGCCCGATGCTGTTGAAAATGGACACATTGGAGCTATTTTGGAAAAAATCACGGCGGCCGGATTTAAGATCATCGCCATGAAATATACCCAGTTAAGCGTACGGGACGCACAGGAATTTTATGCCATACACAAGGAAAGACCTTTCTTTGGGGAGTTGGTTGAATTTATGACACGCGGCCCCATCGTTTCAGCCATATTGGAGAAGGAGAACGCCGTGGAGGATTTTAGGGCCTTGATCGGTGCTACCAATCCTGCCGAAGCTGCGGAAGGTACCATCCGAAAGATGTTCGCTACGGATATTGCGGAAAACGCCATACATGGTTCTGATAGTGATGCCAATGCCGCTATCGAGGGCGCGTTTCATTTTTCCGGTAGGGAAATATATTGATAGGAAAATTTAATTTAAGAAAGTAAGGCTGTTCAAATAATGATTTGGACGGCCTTTTTTTGTGGCCTTCGCTTTGCTCCGGGAGACCGTATTGGCTTTTTGGTTGTTCGTTATTTATTATTCGTTGCTCGTTGCTCGTTGTAGGTAGTAGCTAGACGCCTTGTGATGAACGCTTTACGCTGAGCTTTTCGCTTAAGGCTTATAGCTTTTGCACAAAATCGTTCATTGTAAACTTTTTACTGTAAACTCCTACTGTTTACTGCCAACTGTTAACTTATAACTGGTAATTGTTCATTGCCAACTGCACACTTAATACTGGCAACTGAAACATGCTAACGGCAAGCTGCTACTGATTTCTGTTCAACGCAGCACCAATTTTTTTATGAGCTCTTTGCCCAACTCTTCGTTCAGCATGGTGATAATCTTGGTCTTTCCATGGCTTAGTTCTTCCCGTAGCACGGAAGAAGTTAGGGAAACGAACAGCGTGTCCCTTTTAAGTTCCACATCCGTCGTATAATTTAATACCCCATTGCCCATAAGATTGGCCCACGCCGTACGAACATCCACCTTGTCCATTCCTTCCTGCAGGTTGTTCTTTTTTATGAAGGCCGATAAGGCATCCTGCATGCTCAAATGGTCGTTTTCTCTTCGGGGCATGGTCAATCCAGTTTTATAGGTTCAAAGCGTTTGAAACGATATAGGATTCCTTCCGGATTTTCAACGGAAAATGAATCTTCTGATAAAGATAACAACCTTTCCTGCCATTCGCTCAATGGATTTTCATAGCGCAAATAAAAAACACCGTTTTCTTCAAAAATGTTAAAGGGTTCCGCATCATCCGAAGTTTCAAACGTACCATCGAACCGGGGCACCATTTTTTTTCGAAACCCGTTATTCTCGTTGAGCTCGATATAGTCAACCACGGTATTCATGGGGTATTCCTTTTTGTTGCCATTAGGGAATTCCACTTCCTGGATTTCCCAGTATCCGTTCAAATGATGTAAATCCTCCATGGCAATCCTGTCATTGCAGGAAACTCCTAATAGCATTAGTAGAAACAGCAACCTGTACATGGTTCAAAGTTTAAAAATTTTATACGACTGGTGTATTTTTTTTACAACGGCTTCGGTACGGTCGGCATGGGTGTCACTCACAAAAATCTGCCCAAAGTTTTCCTTGTTCACCAAGGAAATGATGTGGGAGACCCTGTTTTCATCCAGCTTGTCAAAAATATCGTCCAAGAGTAAAATGGGATTGGTCTTCGATAAATTGCGCATAAAATGGAACTGGGCAAATTTTAAGGCGATCAAAAAGGACTTTTGTTGGCCTTGGCTTCCAAATTTCTTGATGGGATACTCCCTAATGGAGAAATTTAAATCGTCCTTGTGAATACCCACGCTTGTATACTGCAAGGCTCTGTCCTTTTCCAAATGTTCCTGCAAAAGCGTGCCCAGGTTTTGGGAGAACAGTTTGCTGTCGTAGGTAAGGTTTACATCTTCGATATTGTTTGTGATGGCCTTGTACTGCTCCTTGAAAATGGGTATGAAGTCCTCCAAAAATTTCACCCGCTTTTTGAATAGTTCCGTACCGTAATTTTCCAATTGTCCGTTGTAAACGGATAACGTGGTCTTGTCAAAAGTATGGTTGGCGGCAAAGTACTTTAAAAGCGCGTTTCTTTGCGAGAGGACTTTGTTGTAATTTATCAGGTGTTGTAGGTACTCCTTGTCCGACTGGGCAATGACCCCATCCATAAATTTTCGGCGGACATCGCTCCCTTCCAAAATCAGGTCCCTGTCGGCCGGGGAAATGATCACCAATGGCAATACCCCAATATGGTCCGCAAATTTCTCGTACGGTTTTCCGTTTCGTTTGATGATTTTTTTATTTCCTTTTTTTAAGCTACATACGATTTTTTCTTCTTTGTCCTCCTTTTGAAAATGCCCTTCTATTACAAAGAAATCGGCATCATGCTTTATGTTTTGGGAGGAAACGGGGTTAAAGTAGCTCTTGCCAAAGGACAGATGGTAAATGGAATCCAGGATATTGGTTTTTCCAACGCCATTGTCCCCCACAAAACAGTTGATCTTGGAATCAAACTCCAGATTTTTGGATTCAAAGTTTTTGTAGTTCAGAAGGGAAAGGCTCTTTAAATACATTAAAAGATTCGAGTTTTTATTGCGCAAAGGGCATCCATTGCTTGGACTTCCAAAAATAACGAATAAATACACTATTGGATTTCAATAAAAACTTTATTTTTGCGCGACCAATAAAAATAGAGATGGCAACATACAAGAAAAGAGGATTTAAGCCCAAAACAAAGGTTGAGGCTCAGGAGTTTGAAGAGCAGGAAAGTACTACCGCGGAAGTTTTTAGTTCGTTGGATGAAGGTGCTTCCAGGACCGAAGAATGGGTTTCCAAGAATCAGAATTACATCTTAGGAATCATTGGTGTGGTCGCCGTAGCCGTATTGGGGTATTTGGCCTATAATCAATTTGTATTGAAGCCAAAGGAAGCCAACGCCGCCAACGAAATGTATTATCCGCAGCAGTATTTTGACCAGGCCTTGAACAGCACCACGGCAAAGGATTCCCTGTTCACGCTTGCCTTGGAAGGTGCGGAAGGTAAATACGGTTTCTTGGACATCATTGAGGAATACAGTGGTACCAAGGCAGCCAATTTGGCCAATTATTCCGCAGGCATGTCCTACTTGAACATGAATAAGTACCAGGAAGCCATTGATTATTTAGAGGATTTTAAATCCGATGATGCCATTTTAGGGGCTCTGGCAAAAGGTGGTCTTGGAGATGCCTTTATGCAATTGGACCAACCCTCCGATGCCTTGGGTTATTATGAGGCCGCTTTCAAGCACAGCAATAACGAATATACGACGCCCAAATTCTTGTACAAGGCCGGGGTTACCGCCTTGGAAATGGGTAATAAATCAAAAGCTTTGGAATACTTTCAAAGAATCAAGGACGAATTTTCCGGTTCCCAAGCGGCCACTTCCATCGATGCCTTTATCGGCATAGCCAAAACTGGCGCATAATGGCCACGGAGAACAAAAATCTATCGGAATACGATAAGGACACTATCCCAAACGCGAAGCATCTTCGGTTTGGGATCGTTGTTTCTGAGTGGAATTCCAACATCACGGAAGGGCTGTACCAAGGAGCCGAAACGGCCTTGTTGGATTGCGGTGCGCAGGCGTCCAATATCATACGGTGGAACGTTCCGGGAAGTTTCGAGCTTACCTATGGCTGTAAAAAACTGATACAACAGGAAAAACCGGACGCGGTCATTGCCATAGGGAGTGTCATACAGGGCGAGACCAAACATTTTGATTTTGTCTGTAGTGCTACCACCCAGGGTATCAAGGACCTCAATGTACAATTGAATGTTCCCGTCATTTTTTGTGTCCTAACGGACAATACCATGCAACAGGCCATTGACCGAAGTGGTGGAAAACACGGTAATAAAGGTGCCGAAGCTGCCATCGCGGCAATAAAAATGGCCGTATTGGGCAAGTAGCCGTTTCCTTTTCTTTCAAGCCCGTTTTTCCCATAACATAGTAAGAAATCCAGATTGCCAGGTAATGTGGCGTGTTAACAAATTTTGGGGATTCTTGTAAGGGGCTTTTTGCTATTTTGAGTAACTTTGAAGCTATGGGATTTCTGAGTAAAATAACGCGTTTACGAAAAAACAGAAGGTTCGAGTACAATCCTAGATTTTATGACGATAAGGGCAAAGGAAGCCCCTACCGGATAGAGCCCAAGTTTGATCAGTTTCGAAGTACCCTCAACAATCAACGGGGTTTGAAGAACAAGATCAGCAATGCCCTGGAAGATTCCCGAAGACAGGGCGATAGAAACGTAAAAATCCGATTCGTGATTATCTTGGCCATTCTCATTTTGATTTTCCTATATATAATTGATTTCGATCTCTCCATATTTTTTTCCTGATAATGGCGGATATTATTAGACTTTTACCCGATCACGTTGCCAACCAAATCGCAGCGGGAGAAGTAGTGCAACGACCGGCCTCCGTGGTAAAGGAGTTGCTGGAAAACGCCATTGACGCCCAATCGACCGACATAAAATTGATCGTAAAGGATGGGGGGAAAACCTTGATTCAGGTGGTGGACAATGGCATTGGCATGAGCGATACGGATGCCCGTTTGAGTTTTGAACGGCACGCTACCTCCAAAATCCAAAAGGCCGAAGACCTTTTTAACTTGCATACCAAAGGTTTTAGGGGCGAGGCATTGGCGTCCATAGCGGCCATTGCACACGTGGAAATGATGACACGTATCGCTGAGGATGAGGTAGGTACCCATATAAAAATTGAGGGCAGTAGGGTTATAAGTCAGGAAGTTGCCGTAGTGCCCAAAGGGACTTCCATGATGGTAAAAAATCTCTTTTTCAATATTCCGGCACGGCGTAATTTTTTGAAGTCGGATCAAGTGGAATTCAGGCATATTACGGATGAATTTCACAGGGTGGCTCTGGCGCATCCGCAGGTTTCGTTCAGTTTTTATAATAATGGCAGTGAGGTCTTTAATCTTCCTGCCAATGATTTTAGAAAGCGCATCGTTCAGATTTTTGGGCGAAAGACCAACGAGAAATTAGTACCTGTAAACGAGGAAACCCAGGTGGTGAAAATTACAGGATACGTCCAAAAGCCGGAATTTGCCAAAAAGAGTAGGGGGGAGCAGTTCTTTTTTGCCAATGATAGATTCATCAAGAGTCCGTATTTGCACCACGCCGTTTTGGGCGCCTTTGAGGGATTGATAAAACCTGGAATGCATCCGGGTTATTTTATTTGTCTGGAAGTGGATCCGGCCACTATAGACATCAATATACACCCCACAAAGACCGAAGTGAAGTTCGACGACGAGCATACTCTGTACGCGTATTTAAAATCGACCATAAAGCATAGTTTGGGCCAGTTCAATGTGGCCCCGTCCTTGGATTTTGAAAAGGACCAAAATTTGGAGACCCCATACGATTTTAGGGACAAAGCGGTATCGCTGCCCAGTATAACGGTCGACTCCAGTTTTAATCCCTTTGAGAAATCGGGAACCAATAACGCATCCGGGTATTCCCGACAACCGAGTGCCAAGGGATGGGAAAGCATTTACCACGGCTTGGAACGAAAATTGCCCCAGCGGGACATAGGTATCCTGGAAATGGAATCCGAAGGTATCAATAACACTATTTTTGATACTTCGGTGGAAACCCAGGAATCTGTAACGACTACCTTTCAGCTACGAAAGAAATACATTGTTTCCACCATAAAGTCCGGGATGTTGATCATCAACCAGAGCAGGGCACACCAAAGGGTGCTTTACGAAAGGTTTTTAAAGAATATAACCATCAAGGAGGCGGTGAGCCAACAATTATTGTTCCCGCTGAATCTAAATTTTACCCGGGGCGAAATATCCATACTGAAGGAAATAAAAGAAAGTCTTTGTGCGGTGGGATTTGTCTTTGGCGATATTACCCCCGAAACAGTGGAAGTGAAAGGCGTGCCCGTAGTGGTTACGGAAAGTGAGGTGCAAATGGTTATGGAACAGCTCATCTCAGATTTCCAAATGGAAGTTGCCGAAGATAGTTTTTCACAGGTGGATATGTTGGCAAAGACCTTGGCCAAGACCCTATCCGTTAAGACCGGGGAGGTGTTGGACGACCGTTCGCAGGTAGGTTTGGTAAACGACCTCTTTGCCTGCAAGGAAAGTGCCCTGAGCCCATTTAACAAACGTACCTATACCACGATTACAGAAACCGATATTGATAGAAAATTTATATAAATGAGCAGACTAACCGAGGCGATAAAGCACTTATTGATCATCAATATTTTATTTTTTGTTGCCACACAGATTTATGGGGACCAAATGTATCAATGGTTCTCGCTTTGGTTTCCAAAAAACGAGAATTTCGCAATCTGGCAAATTTTGACCCATATGTTCATGCATGGTGGGTTTATGCATATCCTCTTCAATATGTACGCCCTTTACGCATTTGGAACACCCTTGGAGCGTATGTGGGGTCGAAATAAGTTTCTGTTCTTTTATTTTTCCGCGGGATTAGGGGCAGCCTTGCTCCATACCGGGGTCAACTATTATTACTTTCAGGAAGGACTCAATGCCATCGTTAGTTCCGGAGTATCGGAAAGTTCTGTTATGGACATTGTTACTAGGGGGCAGTACAATACGGAGTGGTATAACATAGCTGGAAAATCAACTGTCGACAATTTTTTAAGCGCCTATCACACACCGGCCGTTGGTGCTTCCGGAGCCATTTATGGTGTATTGGTGGCCTTTGGGATGTCCTACCCCAACAGTGAACTTTTCCTAATTTTTCTTCCGGTTCCCATCAAGGCAAAGTATTTCATTCCCGTATTGATCGGTTTGGATTTGTTTTCAGGGATTACAGGCTATGGGATTTTCGGACAGGGAATTGCACATTTTGCCCATGTTGGAGGTGCGCTTGTAGGTTTTATAATGATGTGGTATTGGAAAAAGAATCAGTTTAACAATAATCGCTGGGACAGATAATGGCAGGATTCGATTTAAAATATCAATATGCACGCTTAAGTGTGGCCGAGAAGCTTATCGCGATCAACGTGGTGGTATATATTGTCAACGCACTTATTCCATTTCTATTTGGCTTCTCCAAAAATGCGATTGTCCAATGGTTTGAGCTGCCCAATGATTTCTTCGGGTTTTTGATGCAGCCCTGGTCCATTATTACGTATTCCTTTTTTCATGGCGGACTGGGACACTTGTTCTGGAACATGCTGCTTATTTTTTTTGTAGGCCGAATTTTTTTGAACCTTTTTGATGGTAGACGGTTTTTAAACGTATACTTTTTGGGCGTTATCCTTGGGGGCTTATTTTTTATGCTGGGCTATAACATATTTCCGGCATTCTTCAACGTGAACGCCGCATTGATTGGCGCCTCGGCCGGTGCGAGTGCCATTCTTATCTTTATTTGCACCTATATTCCCAACCAGGAAGTACGGGTCATTTTCTTCAATGTAAAGCTCTGGTATATTGGGGTATTCGTTATTTTGATGGATTTGATCCAACTGCCCACCAGCGGTAATGCAGGGGGGCATTTGGCCCATTTGGGAGGTGCTTTGCTGGGATATCTGTACGCCAGTCAATTGTTCAAGGGCAATGATATAGGGGCCGGGTTTTCAAATTTTTTTGACAGTATTGCCAATCTATTCAAGCGCACCGAAAAAAAGGCTCCCTTAAAAACGGTATACAGGAACCAAAGTGCCCCTTCCAATAGAAGTACAACCGATTATGATGCCCAGAGCAAGCAGAAAAAAATTGATGCCATTTTGGACAAAATCAGCAAGTCCGGTTATGAAAGTCTTTCTAAAGCGGAAAAGGACTTTCTTTTTAAGGCAGGTAAGGAATAGATTCAAATTGGCGTATGACTCTTTGGGGTAAAACCGTTTACGGGTTAAATATTGTTTTTTCGTTGGCATTGCTATTGGCCTGTGTTGCACAATACATGAAATCGGCCACCCTTTCCTTCTTAAGCCTCCCTGTTCCCGTGTTGGTGATTTCAAACTTTCTATTTCTTTTATATTGGCTCATGGTCAAGCCAAAACGTTTGTGGCTCTCCTTTATCGCTTTGGTGGTTGGCTATTTTAGCTTGGGCTCTTTTGTTCAGTTCAATACCGGGGAGGCGTATGACGATAATGCCCTAAAAGTCATGAGTTTCAATATACAGGGGTTTGAAGGGTTTCCGCGGAATTATGACCGACCCATTGTTCCCGAAATTGCCGAGTTCATCCAAAAGGAAAATCCGGACATACTATGCTTGCAGGAATTTGGATATTACGGTTTGCGGAATGAGGTTTTTACCAAGTATCCGTACAGTTTTACGAATTACGAGGTCGGTTCACAAGAAAAGGGGGTCTTAATGGCCATCTACTCTAAATACCCGATTATCAATAAAGGTGATATTGAGTTTCAGAACTCCTTGAACGGGGCCAGTTTTGTGGATGTATTGTACCAAAAGGATACCCTTCGCGTATACAATCTTCATTTGGAATCCTTAAAGGTGCGTCCCAGAAGCCTGAAAAGGGAGCGATCGGATAGATTACTGGGAAGATTGCGAAATTCCTTTGCGAAACAACAGGAACAGGCAGATTTGATCAGGCAACACATGAAAGGGGTGGGGCATAGCAAAATTGTTTGTGCCGATATGAACAATACCCAATATTCCTATGCCTATCAGGAGCTTAAACAGGATATGGCCGATACCTTCGTGGAAAAGGGAAATGGCTATGGTAGGACCATCAACTTTTGGAAATTCCCATTGCGAATCGATTTTATCTTGACCGACCCAAATATCGAGGTGTTGGGACATAAAAATTACAAGGTAAGTCTGTCCGATCACGAGCCCATCATGGCCGTCCTACAGGTTGTTTCGGATAAATAGGCAGTCGGCCAGATCCGCCACCATGTGGATTAAAAAGGCGATACCCCAGATTCGGGTGGTTTTCCAAAAAAGCATCAAACAATACATACCGATCGCCCAATAAGTGTGCAATGGGTGGAAGTTGATACTACATCTATCGGCATCAAAAATGGGCAAAGCCAAAAGATGATCTACATCCAGAACAATTCCCGCTAAAAGTATCAAAGCCACTTTCAACCGATGTTCCTTAAAAAAAAATAAGGCAACAAGTATGGGGACTATAAAATGAATCCCGTAGTGTACCAAGAACCTAAGCATTGGAAAAGGGTATTTCTATATCGGAAATATACCCGGCGGTGTTGGGACCTAAATTGAAAAGTACGTCTAGAATGCTCAGGTTGGGGATAAACCCATGTCGGTCTCCAAAAACCTGCACATATTCGGGAAATTCGTACGGCACCTCTTTTTTTGCATTTACCAAATACCGATAATCTTTTTCATACTCAAGGGAATAGATATCCGTGAATTCATCCACAAAGTCCAATTGTAGGCAATCACAGATGGTTTGGATGGAAGCCAAATTGAAATCCAAGAGGAGCTCGAATTCCTTTTCGTACAAAGGTTTGATTTCATCTTCGTAAAACTCGAAAAACGGCGAAGTTCTGTAAGCAGTTTCCAAGGTTCTCCAATGCTGGCGTTGCCATGGATAGGAATTGTCCAGTTTCACATCCTTGTAGCACTGCCTGCCTGTGGCACCTTTGGTGTGCACGATGGGAATGCTTAATAAATGTTTGCCCCGGTCCGTGCAGATATACGCCCGGTTCCTGTAGGTCTGTTTTTGATAGTTGTCCTGCATTTCCAGCACCACATTTTTAGCCTTTGTATACACACTTAAAAAAGCCACATTGGGAAAATAAGCAGGATGTAGTACGGTCATGGGTGCCTGTGGTTATTTTTGGGCCTTTTTGCGTTTCCAAAACCAGTTGCCCACGAAATAGGCCGCCAAGAGAATCAGGAAGTACTTAAAATAGGATTGTGGTTCGCCATCCCCGTTTACGGTCGTAAAGATGCGGTCCCATCTGGGGCGCCATTTGGACATGGGTTCCGTAAAGTTGTCAAAACTCATCCATATGAAAATAGGCGTTCCTACGATATGGTTCTCTGGTACATAGCCCCACGCCCTGCTGTCTTCTGAATGGTCCCGGTTATCCCCCATCATCCAATAATAGTCCTGTTGAAAGGTATACGTGTCAGCAACTTCGCCATTGATCACTATTTGGTTGCCGTTCACGTCCAGGGTGTTGCCTTCGTACTCGCGGATAATCTTTTTGTATAGCGGCAGTGTTTTTAGATTCAGCGAAACTGTCGCCCCTTCCTTGGGTATATAGATGGGACCCATTTGACTATAGTTCCAAGGGTAATCCGGACTTTGGGGGAAAAGGTTGATGCCCCTTCTGCCTTTGGGGACTATTTGCCGAACTACGGAATCGATACCCGAGTCCTTGCGTAGCGTAGCTACCATTTCATCCGTAAGGGGAACCAAGCGCTCCCGATCCGTTACCTCTTTAAGAGACAGCCGATTATTTCTAATGACATCGGTTGGGAAGCCTGAACTGCCCGTATAGAGTTCCAAACCGCCATCGGCCAGTTGGTTAAATCCTTTTAAATAGGGATTTATAGCTTGGGCCTGTTGTTGGTTGACGGGTCCTGAAATGTATTTTCTGGTGAAATCCGTAATTCCTAATTGGTCCAACAGTCTTGAGGATACTCCTTTTTGGGCGTAAATGATATAATCATACTGAGGTTTGGCACTTCCGGGTAATTCCAGCTGCTTGCCGTTTACGAATACATATCCATCGCGCACTTCCAGGGAATCCCCAGGAATACCCACGCAACGTTTTACGTAGTTGGATTTTTTGTCGATGGGTTTTTTCACCCCGGCTTCGGCCCTGAAGAATTGGCGAACGGTATCCGCCGGCCAACTAAAAACTACAATATCGTTCCGTTCAACCTTTGTAAATCCGGGTAATCGAAAATAGGGAAGCTGCGGTTTGTTCAAATAGGACTTTGTTCCTATGAGGGGAAGGGTGTCATGCACCATAGGTGCCGCCACCGTAGTCATGGGTGTCCGGGCCCCATAATGGAATTTGCTCACGAATAAAAAGTCGCCCACACGCAAGGTTCTTTCCAGTGATCCGGTGGGTATTACATACGGTTGAATAAAATACGTGTGCACCAAAGTGGCCGCCACTACGGCAAAAACAATGGAACTTACCCATTCGCCCAAGGCCGTGCCTGGATGGAGGCTCCTATTTTCGATATATTGTACGTCCAATGCATAGTTCACATAGAAGATATAAAAGCCTAGGGTCAATACGACCAACCAAGATTCCACGAGGCTGTTCCTGCCATAGCTCCGTATGGTCTCAACCCAAATTACAGGGAACATCAACAGATTGATGATGGGAATGAACAACAAAATGACCCACCATTTGGGTCTGTTGATAATCTGCATCAAAACGATGGCATTGTAGATGGGGACAAGGGCCTCCCAGGGCTTTCGACCGGCCTTAACGTATAATTTCCAAGTTCCTAGAAAATGAATTACCTGTATTGCTAAGATGAATATGATCCACTGTGTGCCATTCATGATGTATACTTTTTACGCGATAATCGATATTTAATGCTCCCGCTAGGAACGTAATTTGATTGTATCTGTCTATTGAATATTCGTTTGTTACTTATTTTAACCCAGGTTTAACACATCCTTCATTGTGAAAACCCCTGTCTTTCCAAGAATCCATTCCGCAGCAATGACGGCTCCCAAAGCAAATCCCTCGCGGTTGTGTGCGGTATGTTTTATCTCAATACTATCTACAGCGCTAGCGTATTCCACGGTATGGGTACCCGGCGTATCCCCGATTCTCTTGGCCGAAATCGCAATTTGATGATTCCCCGGTTCGTTCAGCTTCCAATTTTTGTAATCGGTATGGGCAATAATTCCTTCCGCCAAGGTAATGGCCGTGCCACTGGGTGCGTCCAATTTTTGGGTATGGTGAATTTCCTCCAACGAAACGGAATACTGGGAAAGGTTTTTCATCATTTTGGCCAAATATTCGTTTAGTTCAAAAAAGATGTTTACCCCTAAACTGAAGTTGGAGGCATAGATAAAGGCTCCTTTTTGCTCCTTACAATGTTGGACAACCGACCCGAATTTGTGAAGCCAACCTGTGGTTCCAGAGATGACGGGAATCTTATTGTCAATACAATTTAGTATGTTTTCGTAGGCGGCATCCGGAGTACTAAAATCGATAGCTACTTCCATTTTGGAGAAATCAACCTCTGTGGTACCCATATCGATTTTGGCAACGATTTCATGTCCTCTCTCAACGGCCAACCGCTCGATCATTTTTCCCATTTTTCCGTAACCGAAAAGTGCAATCTTCATACTTAAAATTTTATGGTTAGGGCCATCCCGTAGGTGGGGTTGTTGGTAACGGCGTTCAGGTCAAGATACGGTTCAAAATCCAAGGCCAGATTGTTATCGATATTGAATTGCTTTAAGTGCGCATCCACATTGGCATCGATAATGTTCAAGCTATAGGCCACGATTGATAAAACCAACCAAAGGTCCCGGTCGCGCTGAAAACGTTCCTGTTGGTTTTCCAAATCACCATCGTCCAAAAAGGGAAA
Organism: Maribacter sp. PR66; assembly: GCF_028464205.1. Taxonomy (NCBI): domain Bacteria; kingdom Pseudomonadati; phylum Bacteroidota; class Flavobacteriia; order Flavobacteriales; family Flavobacteriaceae; genus Maribacter; species Maribacter sp. PR66. The sequence continues at coordinate 86,169 of NZ_JAQPCH010000012.1, read as the reverse complement.
AACACCTTCGCCATTAAATTCATCGTCCGTAAACCCGGCCTGCCTTCTTTTAAAGGCCGTCCTGAAACGTTTGTAGTTATCGTTGTTCCAAGTATAGGCATAAACGCTTCCACCAATAGCTCCCCAAACAAGCGGAACCTTCCAATAGCGCTTGTTGTAGATTTGGCCCAGACCGGGCAGCACCGCAGAATAAAATGCGGCCTTGCTAGGAGCCAACGGATTTATATTCCTTGTTTTCTTGACGGTTAGGGAGTCGTCCATTATTAAGACATCCGTACTAAGTGCGTTGGAAATGGAGTCCGTTGCTTTTTCCTCCGGTTGCTCTTCCTCTTGGGAATAGGACGTTACGGTCAAAAAAAACAACAGGGAGAGTATTGAAAAGTGTTTATGCACCCGTAATCAACTTTTTTATTCGCTCGAATTCCTCTTTGGAATGAAAGGGGATGGTAATGCTTCCTTTGGAATTTCCGCTGGTCTTTACTTTGATTCCTGCGGATAGATGTTTGGAGATTTCCTCGATTCCCGATGCCACATAGGTTGGGGTCTCCCCCATTGGTTTTACCGGTTTTGGCTCCTCTTTTTTGTGATAGTTCTTTACGGCATTCTCCGTATCCCGTACCGATAAATTTTGCCCTACGATTTTCTCGTAGAGGGCTATCTGGTCCTGCCTGTTCTCGATATTTACCAAGGCCCTCCCGTGGCCCATGCTCAAAAAGCCGTCGCGCATCCCGGTCTGTATAATGGGGTCTAGCTTTAACAGCCTTAGGTAATTCGCAATCGTAGAGCGTTTTTTTCCTACCCGATCACTTAATTTTTCCTGGGTAAGATTAATTTCATCGATAAGCCGTTGGTAGGAGAGCGCAATTTCAATGGGGTCCAAATCTTGTCGCTGGATGTTCTCCACCAACGCCATCTCCAAGGATTCTTGGTCGTTAGCGATGCGAATATAGGCCGGGATGGTATCCAGTCCTACCAATTTGGAGGCGCGATACCTTCTTTCCCCAGAAACGAGTTGGTATTTGTTGAAACCAAGCTTTCTTACCGTAATGGGCTGGATAACACCCAATTCCCGTATGGAAGAAGCCAGTTCCTGTAAAGTTTCATCGTTAAAATTGGACCGGGGCTGAAAAGGATTGACCTCAATATGCTCTAAATCCAGTTCAATGATATTACCAACGACCTTGTCGGCGTTTTTATCCGATGCAGATTGTATGTCATTATCAGGGTCCTTCAACAATGCCGATAATCCTCTTCCCAAAGCCTGTTTCTTTACTGCTTTTGCCATGTTATGCTGTCTGCTTGTTTTTCTTCACCACCTCGTCCGCCAGGTTCAGGTAGTTCGTAGCCCCTTTGCTGGCCGCATCATACTTTATGATACTTTCGCCGTAGCTGGGCGCTTCGCTCAATCGAACGTTCCGTTGGATGATGGTCTCAAAGACCATATCGCCAAAATGTTTTTTGACCTCTTCTACCACTTGGTTTGAGAGCCGTAATCTGGAATCGTACATGGTCAATAACATTCCTTCAATGTCCAATTGCGGATTGTGTATTCTCTGTACGCTTTTTATGGTATTTAATAACTTACCCAAACCTTCCAAGGCAAAGTATTCACATTGAATGGGGATAATTACGGAGTCTGCGGCGGTCAGTGCATTTAATGTCAAGAGCCCCAAGGAAGGGGCGCAATCGATAAGAATATAATCATACGCATCCTTTATGTCCATGACGGCCTTTTTCATCATATATTCTCGTTCGTCCTTGTCCACCAATTCTATTTCGATCGCCACCAAGTCTATATGGGCGGGAATCAAATCCACATTGGGTGAGGTAGTTGGGATGACGGCCTCTTTGGCAGTTTTTGTATGTTCCAAAAGCTGATAGGTGCCCAACTCGATACTGTCCACGTCAATACCCAATCCAGAGGTGGCATTGGCCTGGGGGTCGGCATCGATCAACAGTACCTTCTTTTCCAGAACACCTAGGGAGGCAGCGAGGTTTACGGTCGTAGTCGTTTTACCAACGCCGCCTTTCTGATTCGCTATAGCAATTATCTTGCCCATATACTAAGTAAGTTAGGGTGTAAAAATACGATTATTTGTGGGGCTGATAAAAGGATTTTGTTAACACAAGGTGAATAACCAAACCCTTTTGATTAAAATAGCGTTAAAGTTTTAGATATCAAAACTTTAGATGTGATACTTGCAATGTCTGTACCGATTGGCAGAAAGGACATCATTCTTTTTTTTCCTTGCGCTTGAGACTGTCTTCGTACTCAATCAAATAGATTTCCTCGTTTTTTTTCTTCAGGTAGTATTCTTCTCTGGCAAATTTTTCCAACTCGTCCTCATTGGACAGTTTTTCGATGACTTTTTTATCCTTGGCGATTTCCTTTTTTAGGAATTCCTGGGTCTTTTCCAACTTGTTTATTTCGCGTTTCAGCTCCATGTGGATGAGCAGGGAGTTGGTGTCAAAGAAGACCATCCATATAACGAATACGGTAAGTACCAAAACATAGATATTGGTCATGACCTTGAACCATTTTTTCTCCCTTAATTCCTTTAGTCCCACTAGGCTTCGGCTAATTTTTCGTTAATAATGCTCCGTACAATTTCAACGGCAACCGTATTGTATTTATTATTGGGAATAATGATATCAGCATATTCCTTGGTGGGCTCTATAAACTGGTCATGCATCGGTTTTATGACATTCTGGTAATTGTCCAGGGTTTCGTTCAAGTTCCATCCACGTTCGTTCACGTCCCTTTTTAATCTACGGATGAGGCGCTCATCGGTATCGGCGTGCACAAAAATCTTTATATCGCACATATTTCTGATTTCGGCATTGGTCAAGATGAGGATGCCTTCTACGATCATCACCTTTCTTGGATGGGTGGGTATGGTTTTTTCTGTCCTATTACATTCCAAAAACGAATACACCGGTTGTTCTACAGATTCCCCCGCTTTTAGCGCCTTCAGATGATTTTCCAATAATTTGAAATCGATGGCACTGGGATGGTCAAAATTGGTCTTTCGGCGTTCTTCCAAAGTGAGGTGCGAAAGATCATTGTAATAGGAATCCTGTGAAATGACCCCCACCTCGTTTTTGGGCAGTTCATTGATAATCTGATTTACCACGGTAGTCTTTCCACATCCCGTTCCTCCCGCTATTCCTATAATGAGCATCCATCTAATATTTGGTCCAAAAATACATATTTGAACATCAAAATGGTACAAAACTTAAAATTGACGATCGGGTAACGGTCATTCTGGTATTAAGGGTTACTTTTGCGCCATGCAAAACGAACAGGTAAAACCTAATTTTGAATTTGTAGCGTTAATGGCCTCATTAATGTCCATCGTAGCCTTAACGATTGATGCCTTGATACCTGCCATTTCCGATATTGGCATGGCCATCCATAGCCTGGACCCGACCCAGAATCAGCTATTGATCATCATGATATTTTTGGGACTGGGCGTGGGGCAGCTCTTTTTTGGTCCCATTTCCGATAGTTTGGGCAGAAAGCCCGTGGTATACATTGGTTTCGGAGTTTTCGCCATCGCCAGTGTTATCTGTCTTTTGGCGCCAAACCTAGAAATCATGATTGTTGGTAGGATTTTACAGGGTGTCGGGCTTTCGGCACCAAGAACCATAAGTATTTCCATTATCCGGGACACCTATCGCGGCGATTATATGGCTAAGATCATGTCCTTCGTAACCGCTTTCTTTATATTGGTGCCGGTCATCGCTCCCGCTTTTGGGAAATTTATCATGAGTTTTTCCAGTTGGGAGGGTATTTTTTATGCGCAGCTGTTTTTTGGTCTAGTGGTATGTTTTTGGTTTTACAAACGACAGGAGGAAACCCTAAAACCCGAATATAAGGTACCTTTTAAAACATCGGTATTTATCAACGGAACCACGGAAATCTTTAAGTACAGGGAGACTGTTTCTTGTACGATTATCTCCGGATTGATTACAGGTTCTTTTTTAGTGTATCTAAGCTCCGCCCAACATGTTTTTGAGGAATTATATGGCATGGCAGATAGCTTTCCGCTAATCTTCGCCGGACTCGCCATTTCCATCGGTTTTTCAACGTTGACGAACGGTACGCTAGTGTTACGTTTTGGCATGCGAAACCTATCTTTCGTGGCCTTGTCCGCCTTCACGGCCATCGCCCTACTCTATAGTGTTCTATTTTGGAACAAGCCCGACCCAAGCGTGCCCGTATTGATCGGTTTTCTTTCGATATTATTTTTATGTTTGGGTTTTATTTGGGGAAATTTACGGTCCATCGCCATGGAACCTATAGGTCACATAGCTGGCATTGGGGCGGCGATTACAGGTTTTGTCTCCACGGTATTATCGATTCCGATATCCATCTACATAGGAAAATTCATAACCGACTCTGTATGGGCCTTGTTCGCAGGGCTTGGTATATGTGGATTATTTTCAGTGGTCCTGTTCGTCGCGTTTAAGACAAGACCACTGTTTGCAAGTAATCAGGCGTATCAGTAGAATAAAACCCAGATTATGCATTAGAAAAGCTGTTACAACTAAAAATCGCTTCAAAATAAAACGCTACGCTGTATTTTCAATTTCGCCATAGCGGTGCTATGCCTAAATTTCCAAACCACTTTACTTTATTGCGCTTTTTACCTTCGCGACGCTCCCCTAATGCATATTCCGGGTTAAAGCGCCTCATCCATGATTTCCTGAACGATTTCAGGATTTAACAGCGTACTCGTGTCGCCAAGATTGGACGTGTCTCCACTGGCAATCTTGCGGAGGATTCGTCGCATGATCTTACCACTTCGGGTCTTGGGCAATCCCGAAACGAATTGGATTTTATCCAGTTTGGCAATAGGGCCAATTTGCTCCGTTATCTGCTGATTGATTTCCTTCCTGAGATTGTTTTTGTCCCTGCTTTCACCGGTTTCCTTCAAAATTATATATCCGTAGAGTGCATTTCCCTTTACATCGTGAGGGAACCCGACGATGGCGGATTCTGCCACTGCCGGATGTTCGTTGATGGAATCCTCAATAGGTGCCGTACCCAAATTGTGACCGGATACGATGATGACATCGTCCACCCGACCCGTAATCCGGTAATAGCCAACGGCATCGCGCAATGCACCATCGCCCGTAAAATACATGTCATTATAGGCCGAAAAATACGTATCCCTGTATCGTTCGTGGTCGCCCCAAATGGTTCTTGCCATGGAAGGCCACGGGAATTTGATGCAGAGCCTGCCATCGACCTGATTCCCCTTGATTTCCTGTCCGTTTTCGTCCATCAGGGCTGGCTGGATGCCTATAAACGGTAACGTTGCATAGGTTGGGGTCGTTGGGGTCACGTACGGAATAGGGCTTATCATGATGCCGCCCGTTTCCGTTTGCCACCAAGTATCTACAATGGGGCTTCGTTTTTTGCCAACATTGTTATTGTACCAATGCCAGGCCTCTTCATTGATGGGTTCGCCTACAGAGCCCAAAACCTTTAGGCTGGATAGGTCGTATTTTTCAACATAATCGAGATTTTCCTTTGCCAAGGCGCGTATTGCGGTGGGAGCTGTATAGAACTGGGTTACTTTGTGTTTTTGGACCACTTCCCAAAACCGACCAAAATCGGGGTAGGAGGGGATTCCTTCGAACATTACGGTGGTGGCACCGTTGGCCAAAGGCCCATAGACGATATAGGAGTGTCCGGTAATCCAACCGATATCGGCAGTACACCAAAACACGTCCTCTTCCTTGTATTGAAAGACATTTTTGAAGGTATAGGCGGTATAGACCATGTATCCGGCGGTGGTATGGACCATTCCTTTTGGCCTTCCCGTGGAACCTGAAGTGTATAAAATAAATAGTGGGTCTTCGGCATTCATGATTTCGGCCACATTGTCGCCATAGGCATCGTCCAATAAAGGTTGTAACCAATGGTCCCTTTCCGGCATCATATCGATATTGCTATGGATGCGTTTCGCCACTAAAACCGTTTCTACACCGGGGCAGCCTTCCAAGGCTTTGTCCACAATTCCCTTTAAATCGATGGTCTTGGCACCTCTATAGGAACCATCCGAAGTTATGACCAACTTACAATCGGAATCATTGATCCGTGTAGCGAGGGCATTGGAGGAAAACCCGGCAAAAACGACGGAATGTATGGCGCCAATTCTGGCGCATGCCAATACGGAAACCGCCAATTCAGGTATCATGGGCAAGTAGATACACACCCGGTCCCCTTTTTTGATGCCTTTTTCCAACAGCACATTGGCCATTTTACATACGCGCTGGTGCAATTGCCTGTAGGTAATATGTTCCGCTTCTTCCTTGGGGTCGTTGGGTTCAAAAAGAATGGCCGTTTTATCGCCACGGGTAGGAAGGTGTCGGTCGATGCAATTCTCGGTAATGTTCAACTGTGCACCTTCGAACCACTTTACTTCCGGTTTTTTAAAGTCCCAGCTCAGGACATTGTTCCATCGCCTGCGCCAAACAAAGTGCTCCTCTGCGATTTCTTCCCAAAAGGCCTCTGGATTACGGACGGATTTTCTATAAACTTGATAATATTCCTCTAGATGTTTAATGTGATAGTTACTCATTTTTGTATGCTGATTTTACGCTATAATCTAAATTGAAAATATTCCAAAACTGGTCCGTTCCGGTTTTTAAAAATACGAATTTATTTAATGGTCTATGGCCTCTCCCGCACCGCTTGGAATCCGAATATCTTCCACAATCTCCTGAACATTATAGGGAGGGGGCGGGGTGAGTTTCATGACACTAATGGATACCAAAAAATTGGCGAGCATGGCAATGCTTCCAAAACCTTCTGGGGATATTCCAAACCACCAATCTTCTGAAGTTCCACCGCCAAACCAGTCGAACTTGAACTTGGTCATATAGAACAGCATCAAAAGGGTTCCCGTGACCATGCCGGCAATGGCCCCTTCCTTGTTCATCTTTTTGTAAAAAATTCCAAGCACAATGGCCGGAAAAAAAGAAGCTGCGGCTAATCCAAAGGCGAGGGCGACCACGGCGGCAACAAAACCGGGCGGGTTGATTCCAAAATAACCAGCGATTACAACGGCAACCGTTGCCGATAAACGTGCCGCCCAAAGTTCCCCTTTATCTGAAATAGTGGGTTTGAATACTTTTTTTATGAGGTCGTGGGATACTGAAGCCGAAATCACCAATAGTAGGCCTGCCGCGGTAGATAACGCGGCCGCAAGGCCACCGGCCGCCACCAGGGCAATTACCCATGCAGGAAGGTTGGCTATTTCCGGATTTGCCAGTACCATGATGTCACGGTCTACCGTAAGTTCGTTTACGTTGGTGTCAGCAACATATTGAATTTTACCATCCCCATTTTTGTCGTCGAATGTCAGTAAACCCGTAGTTTCCCAATTGGTAAACCACTGCGGCATATCACCATACTCTTTATCGCTAACTGTCTTGATCATATTCGTTCTGGCGAATACGGCCACGGCGGGTGCCGTGGTGTATAAAATAGCGATTAGTAGTAGTGCCAATCCGGCCGATTTTCTGGCGTCCTTGACCCTTTTGACGGTAAAGAATCGGACAATGACGTGGGGCAGTCCGGCGGTGCCAACCATCAACGCCAAGGTAATGGCCAGCACATCGGTCATTGATTTTGAGCCGTTGGTATAGGCGTTAAAGCCTAATTCCGTGGATAATCCGTCCAACTTGTCCAAAAGGTAGGTTCCCGAGCCATCGGCCAATTTGGAACCCATCCCTAGTTGTGGAATGGGATTGCCTGTCATCTGGATGGAAATAAATATAGCAGGTACCATAAAGGCGAAAATCAAAACACAGTATTGGGCCACCTGGGTATAGGTGATTCCTTTCATTCCGCCGAGCACGGCATAAAAAAGAACGATGATCATTCCTATAATGACTCCGGTGTTGATGTCGACCTCTAAAAATCGGGAAAAAACTACGCCAACCCCGCGCATTTGTCCGGCTACATACGTGAAGGAAACGATAAGGGCACAGATTACGGCCACGATTCGGGCGGTTTTGGAATAGTAACGGTCCCCTATGAAATCCGGTACGGTAAACTTTCCAAATTTCCGAAGGTATGGAGCCAATAAAAGCGCTAAAAGCACATAGCCCCCTGTCCAGCCCATAAGGTAGACGGAACCGTCATAGCCCGCAAAGGCGATGATGCCTGCCATGGAAATAAATGATGCGGCGGACATCCAATCGGCTGCAGTGGCCATACCGTTTGCCAACGGGGAAACCCCGCCCCCGGCCACGTAAAAATCCTTGGTGGAGCCGGCGCGCGACCAAATGGCAATACCGATATACAGGGCAAAAGTAATTCCGACGAGAAGGTAGGTCCAGATTTGAACGCTCATAATTTTTTAGTTTGTGTGGTCTTTGGTTTTAGGCAGTCTTGGTGTTGTTTGAAAGCATTTTTAGAGACTATTCATTATAGCCATATTTTTTGTCCAGTTTGTTCATGAGTCGGACATACACGAAAATAAGGATTACGAAAACGTAGATAGATCCTTGTTGCGCGAACCAGAACCCGAGTTTAAAACCGCCAATTTTTATCGTGTCCAAGGCATCTTTAAAGAGGATACCCGCTCCATAGGAAACCAAGAACCAAATTGTTAAGAGAATGAAGAGATATTTTACGTTTTCCTTCCAGTATGCGGAGGCTCGTTTTTGTTTGTCGGACATTTTTAGGAATTATCTAATTAAGATAGAAAATTAATGAAAATACTTCAATTGGGTAAAAAAATAACCCCGCTTGAGGAATCCCTTTTGGCACCCGTAACTGTTTTGAGTACATTAATTTCCTTTTCCGACCTCAATACCCCCATGAACGCGAAAACCAGCGCTTCCTTGAATTCAATTATTTTTTTTTCCGGCACAACGACTTCTATATTTTTATTTAGTTTTTGCTTCAATGTTTCAATGAGAAAGGTGTTCAGGGCACCTCCACCGGTGATGAATAATTTTTGGGCTTGCTTTCCGGAATTCAAGGTCACTTGATGGGCAATTTTTTCGCAAATGTGATGAACGGCGGTGTGTAAAAGGTTCTCTGTACTGTCTTTTGTAGTTTCTACAATAGGAACGACCTCCTCCAAAAACCACTCATATCCAATCGATTTGGGGTGTGGCAATAAATAGTAATTAAGGTCATTGAGCTTTTTCAACATCTCAGGATTGATGTTGCCCGATTTTGCCATGGTCCCGTTTTCATCATAATCCAGTCCGATTTTTCTGGTGATGTAATTCAGGATCATATTCGCCAGGCCGATATCATAGGCAATCCTGCTACCTTTGGATTCAAAGGAGATGTTGCTGATACCCCCAAGGTTGAGGCAAAAATCATATGCACTGAAAAGCAATCGGTCACCGATGGGAACCAGGGGCGCACCCTGTCCGCCCAAGGAGAGGTCGTTACTTCTAAAGTCGCAGATTACTTTATGTCCGCAAGCATTGGCCAAATGCTGCCCCGATCCCAACTGAAAGGTGAGTCCTAGTTCCGGCCTATGATGCGAGGTATGGCCGTGGCTCGCAATAAAATCGGTCTCCAGATTATTTTCAGCGATGAATTCCTTGGCCCTTGCCCCAAGCCAACTTCCGTACTCGTTGTGCAGTTGCAGCAATTTTTCGGCCGATAGGTGTATGGCATCCTTGAGCTCGTTCTGCATTTCTTGGGTATAGGATATGCTTTTTGTTGCCTTGATCTCGAACTCCCATCGGTCCTTATGTTTCCAAAAATGGCAAAAGGCCATGTCCAGACCATCCAATGAGGTGCCGGACATCATTCCAATGACGTTATATTTTTTCATAGTTACGCTATTTTAAAGAAACAGGTAATTTTCCATGCGCCTTTATTTTTCCCAGGAAATGTTCTGTGGCCACATCCTGAAACTCGGTAAAATCTTGATAGACCAATACGGTTGCAACGGATTTTTTTACATCAAAAAGCTTTAGGGAATATGGATTTCCAAAATGGTAAAGTACCACGTTCTTTTCCTCTAGCATTGCATTGATGAAATCAATTTCTTCTTGAAAGAAACCAAATTGGTTCGCGGGCTTCACTTTGGGCGGGGTTACCAGTAAAAGAATATTTTTCTCTTGTTTGGTATCCTGTTTGGCTTCCTCCAAAAAGGATAGGATATCTTCCTTTGAAGCGTTTTCTTGGGAACGTTTTAGGGTAAGGGTACAAAAGTCTTTTTTGCTGAAAGAATCTATATCGGCTTCGGTACCATGGTATACCGTGATGCTTTTCCTTGCGATTTTTTTGTTTAACTCACTGCTATCCGAAAGTTCGCCCAATCCCTTCCAAAAGGGGTTTCCCATCGCCTTTTCCTTGAGCTTCCATACGCGTTCAAAGGTTTCTTCAAGCTGTTTTTCTGTACTATTTATTGTGATGGTCTCAATACCTTCCTTTACGTGTTCGGCAAAGCAAAGGATATCGTTTCCAGCATGGAAGGCGAACCATTCCAGTTCTCCGGGCACAGGATGGATTATTGAAACGGCATGCATGTTCAGGGCATCGGAGATGACAAGGCCCTTGAAATTTAGTTCGCCCCGTAAAAAATCGGTAATAATTTCACGGGAAATACTTGCGGGTGTATCCAAGCCATTCGCCAAAGCCGGTACCGACAAATGGCCCACCATTACGGCATCCACACCTTCTGATATTATTTTTTGAAACGGATAGAGTTCATTTTCCAAAAGCTCCTTCTTCGATTTATCAATGACCGGAATCCCCAAATGTGAATCTACGGAGGTATCCCCGTGTCCCGGAAAATGTTTGATGCTTGTCAATACGCCAACACTTTCCGTTCCTTTTATGTAGGCCAATGCTTTTTGCGTTACTTGTTCCCGGTCATCTCCAAAAGACCGATACCCGATCACAGGGTTGTTGGGGTTGTTATTGATATCCACTACTGGTGAAAGGTTCCAATGAATTCCGGCAGCCAAACAGTCCTGGGCAATCTTTTTCCCTACTTCATAAATCAGTTTCTCGTTTCCGGAAAACGCCCCCAAAGTGATGGCGTAGGGATATTGTGGGGTATTTTCAACGCGCATCGCCAAGCCCCATTCCGCATCTATGGCAATAAAAAGGGGGTATTTTGATACCGACTGATATCTTTTTATCAGGGATTTTAAGGTTTCAAAACTTTGCTCGTTTCGTAAGACCTCCTTTTTACCCTCAAAATTGGTAGCCGCACTCGCCCTCGAATGAAAAAAGCAAATGCCCCCAATACCGTAATTCCTGATCAAATCTTCCAAGGCACGGATTTCTTCTTCCGTATCGTTGATAAACGCTGCGGGCATGAAAAATTGACCAATTTTTTCGGCAGTACTTAAGGTGTTTTTGGCTTCGGTATAGTTAGGTAACGACTTCATGTTAGTTATCGGTTTTCTTTCCGAATTCCGGTGGGTAGGTGATGTATTTCAATAATATCAAGGCGGGTAAGGCCGCGATAACGACCCAAATAAAGAATCCGTCGTACCCCAACCATTGTTGCATATATCCGCTGATCATGCCAGGAAGCATCATGCCGAGTGCCATAAATCCTGTGGCAAAGGCATAGTGGCTTGTCTTGGACCTGCCTTCGGCTATATAAATAAGATACATGAGAAAAGCCGCAAAGCCGAAACCATACCCAAATTTCTCGAACATAACGGTGGCAGTTACTGGTATGACATGCGTGGTTTTGGTAATCGCCAAAAGGGCGTACAAAATATTCGGCAAGTTTAGGGAAAGCACCATGGGAAGCATCCATTTTTTGAGTCCGTCGCGGGAAATCAGGATACCGCCCAGAATACCCCCAATAGAAAGCATGATAACACCTGCCGTACCAAAAATGGTCCCTATAAGTTCCGTGGAATAGCCCAGCCCTCCTTTTTCCGGACTGTCCAGCATGAACGGTGCCGCCATTTTTACCAATTGCGATTCCCCTAGTCGGTACGTCAAAATGAACGCCAACGCGATTCCAATATTTTTTTTCTGAAAAAAGGATTTAAAAACTTCCAGGAAGCTTTTGGGTTTTTCGGTAACATTCGATGCTTCGGATTCATATTTTGGGGTCACAAAGAAATTGGAAATGGTGAGCAACAACATGAGAACGGCCGCGGCGATCATGGTCATGCTCCAGGCCTTGGAATTGTCCCCGTATTTGTTTTCCAGAAATCCGGCCATAATAACGATCAGCCCTTCTCCTGTGACCATCGCCAATCGATAAAAGGTACTTCGCATACCCACGAAGAAGGATTGCTTTTTTTCCGTTAGTCCCAGCATATAATACCCATCCGAAGCGATGTCGTTTGTGGCCGATGCAAAGGCCGCCATCCAAAAACAGGCGAGGGTTGTTATAAAAAACATATTGGTGGGGATGCTCAATCCTACGCCCAATAAGGCAATTGCGATGAGCAGCTGCATGGCCAAAAACCACTTTCGCTTGGTACTTTTGAGGTCTACCAAGGGACTCCAAAGGGGTTTTATTACCCAAGGTAAGTACAGCCAACTGGTATACAGTCCAATGTCCGAATTGCTGACGCCCAACTGCTTGTACATGATGACCGAAACGGTCACCACCAACACATAGGGCAGGCCTTGCGTGAAATATAAAATGGGCACCCAGCCCCATGCGCCCTTATCTTTTTCTGCCATACCCTGATATTTGTTTTAAATGTATGATTGTTGGTTGGGATTCCCGCCCATATCGGTCCAAAAAAGTAACCGCAATTCGCTTTCCTTTGAGAACCGACTTTGGTATTTGGACCTGATTTGATTCCGCCTCAATAAAAATCTTGTCAAGAAGTTTCTTGGCTTTTAATTCCGATGCCGTTCTTTTTCCCGATTTATATACAAGTGCATATTGAATTGCATCATTGTGCGCTATGGTCAATGTCAAAAAATCATCCGATTGTACCTTGCCGATAATGTCAATGTTTTCCGAAGGTTGTTTTTGCCCACCACTAATTTCTGGTGTAAGGGCCGGCCATTTGTAATACTTTTTTTTCAAATAGGAAACCACGTCCGGGTTATTATCCATTAGGGATTTTGCACTGAACAAAATATTGCCTGATATCTCCGGGGTCTGCCTCGCCAATTTGAACTGGTTGGGCAATTCCTTTTTTTTCTCCCAGGCTTGGTCACTATTATTTCGGACTTTATAAGCCCCATTCCCAATATATACTTGAGTATTCGCACTGTTCTTGGCCCACCAATCAACCAAGGTTTTATGGGAGGCCACAGAAAGGTCCAAACTCCAATAGATTTGTGGGGCTATGTAATCCAACCAGCCATTTTCCATCCATAGGAGCGGGTCGGCATAGAGGTTTTCATAGGTGGTCTGGCCCGCTTGTGTTTCGGAACCCCGTGGGTCTGTAGACTTATTTTTCCATACCCCAAACGGACTCACCCCAAAGGAAACCCATGGTTTTATTTCCTTGATCGTTGTGTAGCTTTTTTTAATAAGGCTGTCCACATTGCTTCTTCGCCAGTCTTCCAAAGACTGATTGGGTAAAGAGCAGTTGTAATACGTGACGCTATCGTTAAAAACTTCGTCCTTGATGGTGTAGGGGTAGAAATAGTCGTCAAAATGTACCCCGTCAATAGCATACGAACTGGTCAATTCATCTATTATAGAAGTCAATTTTTCCTGCACTTGGGGCAGTCCGGGATTGTAGTAAAATTTGGTTCCGTATTTGACCATCCAATCAGGATTTACATTGTAATCATGGTCTGGACTTAGAATGTCGGTATTTAAATCGAATGTGGCCCTGTACGGATTTAACCAAGCATGGAATTCCAAACCACGGCTATGCGCCTGTTCGATCATCCATGCCAAAGGGTCTTCTTTCCACTTGGGGTTTTCCCCTTCCGTTCCGGTCAGAAATCGGGACCACGGAGCATATTCCGAAGCGTAGAAAGCATCCCCGGCGGCGCGGACTTGCACAATCACGGCATTGTAGTTGAGGTTCTGATAAAAATCCAGAATTTTTAGAAAATCCTCCTTTTGTTTTTCGACCGTATCCAAGCCATTTTTAGGCCAGTCAATGTTCACCACCGTGGCTACCCAAACCCCTCGAAATTCCTTTTTTGGTTGTGGGATAGTGGAGGTAAGGACACCGCAGGAACTGGCAAGTGTCAAAAGGAAAACAACAATTAGCTTTTTGGGCATGGGAAAAATAAAAAGGGCCTATCGAAAATAGGCCCTTTTTTAAGAGTATTAAAATTTATGTCTTACAAAAGCTTCCATGGCCGCATAGGAAGACATGCCCAAAGCCTTGTATTTGTTTGCGGTATCCCTATTTCGCTCCTCGGCTCGCATCCAGAATTCGCGGGAGTCGTCCCCTTGGAACATAACCCCATCCTTTTGGGACTGATGGCAGAATATGGCATTTCTCTTTTTTAGGACCTGTCCCGGACTCATAGGAACGCACATTTCTATTTCGTTGATGTCCCATTCGTGCCAAGCGCCCCTATACAGCCACAACCAACAGTCTTGTATGAAAGGTTCCGGTTTTAGTCGTTTTAAGGCTTCTAGAACGGCGTCCAGACAGACTTTGTGGGTGCCATGAGGGTCTGCCAAGTCCCCGGCAGCATATATTTGATGCGGTTTAATCTGGCTTATGATATCTACCATTAAGTCTATATCCTCTTTAGAAAGATTGTTCTTTTTAATCGTTCCGGTTTCGTAGAAAGGCAGGTCCAAGAAATGGACGTTGGCATCCTTTAGGCCCATGTATCGGGTGGCGGCATAGGATTCGGACCGCCTGATATCTCCTTTCAACCTACGTAATTCCGGGGAATCGATTTGGCTATCCCGTTTGTTGTTGATTGAGTTGATGATTTTCTGAACTTTTTCAGAGGGGTTCAAGTTCATGGCGATTTCCGCGAATTTGCGGGCATCGGTATCGGATACGGCAATATTTCCGGATGTTTGGTACACTACATGCACTTCGTGGCCTTGTTCCACCAATCTATCGAAAGTTCCCCCCATGGAAATGACGTCATCGTCTGGATGCGGGCTAAAAATAATGACCCGTTTTTTGGCAGGTTCCGCCCGTTCCGGTCTGTAAGTGTCGTCCGCATTCGGTTTTCCGCCGGGCCATCCCGTGATGGTATGTTGTAGTTTGTTGAAGATCTGTATGTTGAGGTCATACGAATCCTCAATGGCGAGTAGATCGGCCATGCCGTTGTCGTTGTAATCCTTATCGGTGAGACTCAGAACGGTCTTGCCTGTCTCTTCGCAAAGCCAGATGATGGCCTTGGCCTTGAGTTCTTCCGTCCACTCGCAGGCATCTACCAGCCACGGGGTTTTGTTTTTTGTCAATTCCGAGGCTGCACCGGTATCCAGGATAAAGGTGCAGTTGGGATGGTTTTGTAGGTAGGTTGCCGGCACCTGCGAGGAAATTTCCCCTTCAATGGTTTTTTTGATGATTTCAGCCTTGTTTTCGCCCCAGCCCAAAAGCACGATCCGTTTGGCCTTGCGAACTGTGGCGATACCCATGGTGATGGCCTTCCTGGGAACGTTGGTTATTCCAAGAAACGCTGGTGCGGCGTCCACACGCGTGATGTGGTCCAAGGTGATCACCCTTGTCCCGGAATTATAATGGGAACCGGGTTCGTTGAAACCAATGTGTCCCGTTCTACCGATACCCAATAACTGAAAATCGAGTCCGCCGTAGTCCTTTATTTTCCGTTCGTAACCCAAACAATAGGCTACTGTATTCTCAGGGGCTACGGTACCGTCCGGAATGTGCACGTTTTCTGGGTCAATGTCGATATGGTTGAAGAGATGTTCGTGCATGAAGTAGTGATAGCTCTGAATATTGCTTTTTTCCATGGGCAAATATTCGTCCAAATTGAAGGTGACTACATTTTGGAAGCTAAGACCTTCCTCTTTGTGCATTCGTACCAGTTCAGAATACACACGAATAGGAGAGGAGCCAGTGGCCAGCCCCAAAACACATGTTCTTCCCTGATTTTGTTTTTTTCGGATGAGTTCCGCAATCTCTTCCGCTACGCGAATGGACGCTTCATTGGAATCCGAAAAAATTACGTTGTGGATTTTTTCAAATCGGGTTTCCTCAAATTGTCCAATGGGTTGGTGGCTTATGTCCCTCTTTTTTTTGACCATGGTGGTTTTCATAGAAAATTGGAATTATACTTTTTAAATTCATGCAAATATAGGCAATAAAAATATATTTTGCTGTTTTTTGCAATATTAAATATTAAATTAATTGTCAGGACACAATAACGGAATAAAACGGCATGTTTAAATTTTAGTTATCTTTGTCCCAATTCTATTTATTTGAATACCTATGTTAAAGGAAGAACGCCAACAAATCCTCTTGAACGAAGTAGAATTGCATAATAGGATTCTATTGACGGATATTGCAGAAAGCTTGGATGTTTCCATTGATACCATCCGTAGGGACGTTAAGGAACTGGATGCCGAAAACAAATTGAAGAAGGTTCATGGTGGTGCCATTTCCTTGGGTTTTACCAATAGCAATAGCAGGAATACAAACATCTATGCCCTGGAGGAAAAAGTAATTATCGCCCAAAAGGCTGTTACTTTGTTAAAGGACGGTGCGGTCATTTTTATCGATGGGGGTACCACCTGTATGGAGCTGGTACGGCTCATTCCGGATAATTTGAATTTGACCTGTTTTACCATCAGTCTACCGGTAGCCATGGAACTGTCCCACAAACCAAATGTAACGGTCATTTCCATTGGGGGACAGATTTCCAAGGAGGCCCAAATATCCATTGGTGCGAACGCCATTCATAATCTTTCTGAAATTAGGGTCGACTTTAGCTTTATCGGTACGGGGTATGTGGATGCGGTCTATGGGCTTACGGAGTTTGATTGGGATATCGTACAAGTAAAAAAGGCGGTCATAAAGGCGGCAAAAAAAACGGTTTTATTGTCCATTTCGGAAAAGCTAAATTCGCAGCATCGGTATAAAACCTGTGATATCAATACCATTAATACCATGATAACGGAGTTGGAACCGTCCGACCGAATGTTGGAGGTCTTCCGCAACTGTGACATACGCATCTTATAAGAAACTTTATGGAATACAAAAAAATTACGGAGTCCCCCTCCAATCATGATCATTTGGAACAATTGGATACGGTTTCCATCCTCCAAAAAATGAATGAAGAAGATAAGAAGGTTGCCGATGCGGTCGCCTTGGTAATCCCCCAGATTACTCAGTTGGTGGATGCCCTTGCCGAACGTTTTATACAAGGGGGACGTTTGTTTTACATAGGTGCGGGAACCAGTGGCCGCTTGGGGATTTTGGATGCCTCCGAAATTCCTCCCACTTTTGGTATGCCCCACGAACGTGTTATTGGACTTATTGCAGGAGGTGATACGGCTATTCGAAAGGCGGTCGAGAATGCAGAGGATGATACCCAACAAGCTTGGCTGGACCTAAATGAACATACAATAAATGAAACCGACGTTGTAGTTGGTATTGCAGCTTCGGGCACTACACCTTACGTAATCGGTGGTCTTGAATCGGCACAAAAAAATAATATCCTCACGGCTTGTATCACTAACAATCCGGGTTCGCCTATTACAAAGGTTTCCGATATTCCTATTGCTGTGAACGTGGGTCCTGAATTCGTTACGGGAAGCACGCGCATGAAAAGTGGTACCTCCCAAAAGCTGGTGCTCAATATGATCTCCACGGCACTGATGATAAAGATCGGACGTGTAAAGGGAAACAAAATGGTCAACATGCAACTCACTAATAACAAATTGGTGGATCGAGGAACGAGATATATTGTAGAGGGTCTTGGTGTAAGTTATGACGAGGCCGAGGCTTTGTTAAAAAAACACGGCTCCGTAAAAAAGGCCTTGGAGGCCGGTAAATAGTAAAAGTGTTTGCTTTCCTGGATTTGAGAATTAAAAAATTCAAAACACTAAAACCAAAATGCCCAATGTCAAAATCCCAGTGAATAAATGGCTTACCCTAAAGGTTTTTATTTTTTGGGGTTTAGCCGATAAATCCCTTTTCCTTCCACTCCCACGTAAATTAGTCCGTCAGGTCCTTCTTCAATGGAACGAACACGTCCTATGCCGTCCATTAATTTTTCCCTTCTCGTAACCTTGGTTCCATTCAGTTCCAAGCGTTCCAGATATTGAAATGCCAGGGAACCTACAAGGACACTGCCTTTCCATCCGTTATATTTGTCCGTAGTTATAAAGACCATGCCACTTGGGGCGATGGATGGTACCCAATAATGAATGGGTTGTTCCATGCCTTCCATTTTGGTCTTATCCGTAATGGGCGTGCCGCTATAGTTGATTCCATAGGTTATTACAGGCCACCCGAAATTGGCTCCCTTTTTGACGATGTTGATTTCATCACCGCCTCGAGGACCATGTTCGTTGTCCCAAATTTCACCGGTTATAGGGTGTACGGCAAGCCCTTGCGGATTTCTATGTCCGTAGCTATAAATGGCGGTTTTTGCTCCATTTTTTCCAACGAAAGGATTATCCTTGGGTATGCTGCCGTCATCGTTTAACCTATAAATTTTGCCACCGTCCCTAGTGATATCCTGCGGATTGACGTCCCGTTCCCCGCGTTCCCCTATTGAAAAATAAAGAAACCCTTTATCGTCAAATACTATTCTTGATCCAAAATGTTGCCCTTTTGTGGTGTTGGGAACTGCTTTGTAGAGCACTTGGTTTTGGACCAGTTTATCACCCTCCAGTTTGGCCCTGATGATGGCCGTATTTCCACCTTTGCTATCTCCTTCCGGGGAGGCATAGGACATATAGATCCATCCATTTTTTTCATAATCGGGATGCAGTTCAATATCCAAAAGACCACCTTGTCCCCGCTGATAAATTTTGGGTGCGTTATCGATTTTTGTCTTTTTTCCATTTAAAAATCGGATTAAATCACCGTTTTTTTCGGTAATCAGCAAACTTCCATCCGGAAGAAACGTAAAGCCCCATGGAACCTGTAGGTCATCGACGAACAGCTCTGCATCGAACGGAACGGTTTCTGGCGTAGAAACCTTGTTTTCAGGGTTTTGTGCGCAAGAAAAATTGAGCAATACAACGAAAAAACAGAAAAATAATACACTTTTTTTCATCTTGGAACGTTAGAAGAATATTAATGAGTGAAGATAGATTTTTTATCCTAATACCGAGAATATAAGCAAAAAATTTTACACCAAGGAGGGATATTGACACCCAAATCATTGTCCTTCTTACCAAACACTACTTAACCTATGCACCCATCACAACAGCGAAGATCGCTGTATGTACTCCTGCTGATACTGCTATCGGTGGTTGGCTCTACGGCACTTGCGGATTCAAGCATTACCAAGATTTTTAGTGAGGTAACCCTTGCAGTGGAAAGGGTGGTCGAAAATACGGTTTCCAAGAAGAAAGTCGAAACCTCTTCGGATTTTGATATTTCAAAGACCAAAGACTCCAACACTAAGTCGGCCACTGCCATGGCTCCAATGTTCATGACCATCATCCAAGGCGCGGACGAGGAGGTAGGTTGTAGCAGTAACGGATTCACGGTAGCCCGGTTTAACCTTTGTGGGAACAGCGATGATCGGATTATTAGTCTATCCGGTGGACCATACGGTTCTGTCTCGTGGCAGACGTTGGGCGGTTCCTGTTCTCCGGATATCAACAACGACTGTCCCAATACGGGTTCCTGCTACACACAAGTGGCCACGGGGCAAACCTTCAGTTTGGATGCGAGTTCCATCCCATCGACCATTGGTGCCGAATATAGGGTGGTCGCAGACGGACAAATATATTATTTCAAGGTCAAAAAGAGTACCATCAACCAAACCTTCGTTAAGGAGGATTATATCTGTGATGTACCTGGACGGATACAAATAACCAACTTGTCCAGCGCCTACGAATTTAGTATTGATAGTGGAAGCGGTTTTGGGCCATGGCAAGGCGCCATTTTCTCAAATTTGACTCCAGGTACCTATATTGTAAAGGCCAGGCTGAGAAATATCCCAAATACCTGTGAGTATCCTTACGAGCCTATTGAAATATTGGAAAGAAATTTGGATTTGTCCGTAAACTTTACGGATATCAACTGTCCCGGGGAAACGGGCACCATCACCGTAACGCCCACACCCGGCCTTGGACCGTATAAGTACACCCTTCTTAATAATATGGGCGTGGCGCAGGAATTTACCGCCTTTATACCGGATGAGACCTATACCTTTTCCGCCGTGGGTTCCGGTACCTATATCGCCCAAGTTGAGACCCAGCAATGTACGGGTGATCCATTGAACGGAATCAATCCGCCAAGAATTGCGGTTGATACTTTTGGAAACCCCATAACCATTGGATCCGGAATAAGTCCCCTAGATGCCTCCACGGAGGTAAATTCCAGTTTTGGATGTGCGACCATTTCCAGTGTGGATATCACGGTGAATACATCTGGTGGTTCCGCGCCGTATACATTTACGGTTAATGGTGGGCCTGTACAGCCTTCTTATGGGAATGCGGCGACAGATACCGGAACTACGACCTATACCGTAAATTCACCAGGAACCTATGACTTCGTTATTACCGATAGTAACGGTTGTATTATTACGGCCTCTTCCAACGTGGAAGACTTGCTGCCGCCAGATGTAACAGCATCCGGAATTGACGGAACGTGTAGCAATGGGGGTGCAAGAATTAACTTTACCACTATCGATGCAAGAGGCTACAACCTGTCCTATAGGGTGAATTCTGGTGACCCTTGGGTGACAGCCCCCCAGATTTCAGTTCCCGCGGGCACTTATAATAGTATTGAAGTCCGATATCAGCAAGGAGGTTTTGAATGTACCATTACCCTTCCTCCGATAACGGTGACCACGGTTGGAAACATAAACGGTTCCGCGACCAAAATCTCAGATGTTACCTGTGATGGCAGTGGAGGTACTAATGGAGGTCAAATAGACTTCGTGGGCCCCTTTACTGGTGGATCGGGTAGCGGATATGAATTCAGTATCGATGGGGTGAATTTTACGGGTATCACCTCTTATTCGAATTTATCGGCAGGAACGTATACTCCGATTATCCGTGATGGCGGTGGATGCAGATTGGAACTTACTCCGATTGATATTTTGGATGTAGATCCACCAACGAACCTTGATTTCGCCCAAAGTAATATTAGCTGCGCGGCCGGTACGTCCGATGTAACCCTGACACCGACATCCAATGCGCCAATTGTCAATTATTCCATCATTAGCCCCGTTCCCTTTAACAATGGGGGTAGCGCTACGTTTGTTGGATTGAGTACTTCGACATCCTATATTTTTCAAATTACCGATGCCAATAACTGCACCTACACGGAAGGTTTTAGTCCGGCCGTAATCAGTTCCATACGGGCCCGCGTCAAATCCGGTGGGGACTTACGAGTCTGTAATGGCGCTACGGATGGTACGGGCACCTTCATCATCGACGGATTTGCGAACAACTACACCTATAATATCAATGGAGGTCCTGAAAGTACCCCGCAAAACAATGCAGAAGTAGACTTGCCGTTATCCGGAATAGGGACCTATACCATTACCGTTACTGATGCTGATACCGGCTGTACGGATAGCGTTTCCTTTGATATTGTGGATGCACCTGCATTGGACATTAGCGGAAGTACCGTCACCCCTATGAGCTGCGCCAATGGAAATATAGGTAGCGTTCGTGCCAATTTTACCGGAGGTTGGGGCGGAAACAGGTATACCTTGACTCCGCCTTCCGGGCCTGCAATCGGACCTAGATCAGGTAGGACGTTTAGTAACCTGACAATACCCGGTACCTACACATTGACCGCCGAAGATGCGGAAGGTTGTACCGATACTTTTACTTTTGACCTGACACCAATAGACGCACCTACGGTAAGTTTGGACAATGCGGCATCCGATTTTTGTTATATTCCCGGTACCGGGGCAACCGCAGTGGTAACTTCCACGGCGGGCACAGCGGCATTGGGAACGCATGAATTCCGTATCAATGGTGGTGCTTTGCAACCAACGGGTACCTTCAATGGATTGACTCCCGGTAATTATACCATAGAGGTGGTAGACGGTAACAATTGTAGCGATTCCATAGTAATCACTGTTGCTCCACAACTAAGGGTCAATACTGCGGTAGTCACGGAAATCCCTTGTGGGGGATTGTCCGGCCAGATTCGGGTGGACGTAAGCGGAGGGTATGCTTCTGGAACCGGTCTCTATGAGGTAAGTTCCGATAATGGGGTAACGTTTAGTGCGCCTGCACCCTATACCTCCAGTACCTTCTTTTACGATACTGCCATTGATGGCACCTATATATTTAGAATAACCGATAACAATACTACCAATGCAGGTTGCGAAGCCACATCGGCACCGCTCATATTGAATCCGCCAGCGAACATTGCCGCTGCTTCGGTAATAACAAGGCCTGTAAGTTGCGGTGCTCCAAATAATGGGGTCGTAACCATTATACCCGACGGAACCAGTGGGGTGCCGCCGTACGAAGTCAACTTCAACGGTATGGGATGGAGTTCGCAAACAGTATACTCCGATTTACCGGCCGGTACATATCCTTTTTTAGTTAGGGATTCCAGAGGCTGTGAAACCGTACCGGCAAATGCCGTCATAGGTACCGATACCACCTTGCCACCGGATGCATCGGTTACCCAAGATGCGGCTATTTGTGACGGTAGTGGTGTCGTGAGCGGAGGAATTACCATTAACGGCGTTACCGATGGAACCCCAAATTTCGACTTTAGGATCGAGGACAGTACGGGAACGGAAATCACACGTTTGGAAAATCAGTCGGCATTTCCAATTACCATTAGCGATACCAACTTGATTCCAGGGAACTATACAGTGATTACCTTGGATGCCAATGGTTGTACGGACATAGATACGGTAACTATCACTTCAAATGAAGTTGTGATTACACCCATTTTGCCACCATTACCACCATCCTGTGACGATAGTAGTTTTACATATGCTGTTAGTGTGAGCGGCGGTTCCGGTTCTTATGAAATCAAGTTGGCGCAACAGCCTTCGTTTTATCCCTTGAACAATACGCCGGGCATTAATGACCATACCTTTAGTAATGCTACGGACGGTATCCAATATGGTATTGCCTATACCGTACAGGTGAGGGATGTAGTAACAGGTTGTTTGTACGAGCAGGAAATTCCGCCAGTTGATGCGCCTTCAACACTCGAAATTACGGCATCTTCAACACCTGGAGCCTGTGATGTGAACAGAAACGGGGAGATTGCCTATGAGATCATTGGTTATAATTCTGGGGATGTTTTAAGAATTGAGTTGCTGAACAATGATACAAACACCACAACGTTGATTGTCCCATCATTTTCGGCCCCTGCGCCACCATATACCAACACGTATCCAGAGTTGCCCGGGGATTATCAAATAATCGTGGTGAACGAAACGGATACCTGTAGGGACGCTACGAGTGTTATTATAGATCAGAATCTACCGGCAATTGATGTCATCTCCGATGTTCCCGCGAATTGCAATGCCTTCGGACAGATAACGGTACAGGGCCGTGGTGGATCGGGAGGTCCGTATGAATATGCCTTTGTGCCCGATGGTTCCCCTGAACCGGCCTATCCTGCGGATTATGTAAGTACCACGACTTTTGTAGGCCCTGCTGGAGACTACGATATTTATGTGCGCGATAGTGGTGGCTGTATCTCGTTTGATATTGCCACGGTAATCCAACTGGATCCGGATCTTCCCGTTCCCACATTTACAGTTGTGAACCAGTGTAATCCCAGTTCAACTTCCTTTGATATTACGGTGGCCATGCCAAATTCGGTCAACACGCCTCGTTTTACATTGGCAGGAGATGAACAGATTCCAACGGATGATGGAACCAACTGGGTATATACCTTTACGGTTGCCAGTCCGGGGGATTATGTGGTCGATGTGGTCGATGCAAACGGATGTACCAGTCAGGGTACCGCTACGGTATATAACTTCCTTTCGGCTACGGGCACTTTTTCTACGGATTCAACATGCAACGATGCCGATGGCGAGATTACGATTGCGACTTTTGGCGGCAGCGGTGATTTTGGATACATCCTTTCGGGAACCGATTACACTGGTGCTTCGGTGGGACCCATTACCCAAGAGGACGATCCCGTTTTCACCGGATTGGCTCCCGGTACCTATGATGTTTTGGTGGTGGACCGAATTATGTTCGACGGAACCAATTTCTGCGAATATAATGTGGCCGGAATCAATCTGAATCAGGCCGCGCAACCAGTTATCACTTCAGAATTGGCTACCGATATCACTTGTCGTGACAACAACGACGGTACGATTGAAGTGGTCGTGGGACCTGCAAATGCTTTGGTGCCATTTACTTCTCAGGATATGCCCATTACATATATTTTGAATAACCTTACAACTACTTCGGAACACGACCGAAACAATACGGGTACCTTCTCCAATTTACCACAAGGGGATTATCAGGTTCAGGTGGTGACACAACGAGGATGTGAGGTTTTATCGGCTGTTCATACGATAACGAATCCGGCCGACTTTAGCATAACGGCTTCGGCTCCAGATTTTGCCTGCGAGCCTGGGGCAAATCGCTATAGTTCAACCATAATTACCGTGAATGTTGTAGATCCGGGAACCATCGGCTCCGGATATCAGTATAGTATCACCGGTTTTTCCAACTATCAATCGGGTAACACCTTTGAGATTGTGGATAATGGTTCTCCGCAGGATATAACCGTATATGCCATCGACGGAAATGGATGTCAGACTACCTTTGACCTGCCTACGATCAATCCACCAACCGATGTTGTTCCAACATTGAGCGTAGTGAGTGAATTGGATTGTGCCAACGATGAACGCGTTCGCATCGATGTGGTAGGTACGATGGATTTTACCATTGTCACGAACTCGGTCGTACCGGTAGCCAATGTAACTATTAGTGGTGCTTCCTTTGGGTTTGTAGATTTGCCGGCATCGGGCGATTATATCATGGAAATTGTGGACAATACGGGTGGATGTACTTATCCACTTCCTATCCATACCGTAAACGAACCACAATTGCCGTCGGTATTTATTACGGAAGCCAAACCGGTTAGCTGCTTTGGAACCAATGATGGAGAATTGTTCATAACGGTATCTGATTATGTAGGAACTTATAACTATACGGTCTATATGGCCGATGACATCACCAAGAGTACGCCCATAGCCACCGGAAGTTTTGATACCACCAATTATCCCGATGTGAATGGGGAGGAGGCTAGGATAACCGGACTGCCAGGAGGTAATCTTATAGTTGAGGTGGTTTCCACGGACGTTCCATTCTGTAGTAATGACAGCAATGTGGCCAATATTCGTACCCCTAATGGACCCCTACAAGTTACGGCCAGTTCGGTCGGTAATGTTGGCTGTGGTAATGACAGTGGCGAGATTCAGGCGACCGGAACCGGTGGTTGGGACGGTACGCCGTATGAATACCGATTATTGTTCAGCACCGATGGTGGTACGAGCTACGCCACTGAAGCAGCGCCTTTTTCCAACAACAATACGTTTTCCGGATTGGAATATGGTTTCTACCGAGTGGAGATTCGGGATGCTGAGCTTTGTACGAACATTTTTGATATTCAATTGGATGAAGTACCACAAATCGATGCGGGGATTAGGCAACCGCAAGGGCTGGATTGTCCCAATGGCAATAATGCCGTTTTGGAAGCTTATAATCCCACAACGGGTGATGCTACCACAGCGACTGCTGGAGCCACGGGAGGATTTCCAGGCGCTGGTTATAACTATCGATTACTGTATTTGAACGGCAACGACAATACGGATATCGCATCTACCAGCGGATTACAGAACACGCCAACTTTTATTGGTGCCAGCGGTGGTTTTATCAGTGCCGGATGGTATGCCATAGAGGTTTCCTCTAGCTTTGGATGTTTGTTCGTTACGGAGCCTTATTTTGTGGATCCGCCACCACCAGTGGCCCCGTTACTGGTTCAGACACGGGTACCCGGTTGCGGCGGTGATGGTGAAATGCGATTGTCAATCCAAAATCCGGAACCTTCTTTTACGTATGAATATGCGCCTGTGGAGAATGGGGTTGTGGTAGGGCCTTATCAAACCATGGTGGGAACTTCCGTTTTGGTACCAGGCGTACAGGGAATCACCTATCAATTTGATGTAAGGAAGACCAATGCGGCCAGCACCTGTTTAGCAATAAGATCTAACGGTATAACCATGACCAATGCCACGGGTATTACGTTATTGCCCAATTTACCGGACGATATTTCCTGTGCTTCGGAGCTGGACGGTAGGATAGAATCTTTCGTAAATGGTGGTGTGGGTGACGATACCTTTTACCTCTATAACGGAGACCCGGTAGACGCGTTTAATCCGTCCGCATCGGCAACCTTATTCAGGGGACCACAGGATAATGGAACTTTCGAAGGCTTGCCCGAAGGTACGGACTACTATATTGCCGTAACCAGCGGGGCCACATGTATGGACATTGCAGGGCCTTTCCAAATTGTGAGGCCAGACCCTATCGTATTCGATGCAGCACCTACAACGGTAAGTTGTAACGGGGAGCAGGATGGAACTATTACCGTTGAGGTGTTATCAGGAGGTATCGGTTTGATTCAGTTCGCCATAGGCCCAAATTTCAATGAGTTCTTTAGTGATCCGGCAACTCCGGGAACTTATACCTTCGAGGATTTGGCACAGGGTACCTATGAAATATTGATTCAGGATGAAAACGGCTGTTTTGAACGTGATTTCATCACTGTGGACGAACCCGAGGTGCTCCAGGCCGTCAACATTCAAACTACGCCGGAATTGTGTATAGGTGCAAATGATGGCACTATGACTTTTGAGATAACCGGCGGAACACCCTTTAATGACCCCATGGTAAGTGCTACGCCTTACTATGAGTATAAGGTAGAAATGATCGACCCCATCGACGAATCGGGTACTGGAACTTTTGCTCCATATGTGCCTGGTCAATTGATTGAGAATTTACAGGGCGGTGCCTCCTACGCCATTCATATTAAGGATGCCAATTTATGTACTGGATTGGAATTGTTTAATATCGGCATTGGTGTCGATTTAACTGCCGAACCGTTGGTTGTGTATGGATGTGAGGGAATCTTCCCAAATAGCACGGTAACCATTGACATGTTGGGCAATATAAATATGGATGATTTGATGTTCGCCTTAGATCCCATAGATGCTACTGACGCCATAACTTCCAATGCTGGAATGGACTATCAATGGGGAGATCTTGCTCCGGGTGACCACACCGTTTACATCTACCATCAGAACGGGTGTACCAATTTTGTGGAATTCACGGTCGATGCGTATAATCCATTGACCTTATCAGCAGAAAAAACAGGTCCCAATGAACTTGTGGCCATGGCACAAGGCGGTTATGGCGATTATGAATATTTCTTTAATGGCGTTTCCTATGGAAGTGAAACTACCTTCACCACAAATCGAAGTGGAATGGTAAACATTCGGGTAGTAGATGCCAATGGTTGTGTGGCCGAAGTCGACCTTCCTTTTGAATTTACAGGAATGTTGGAAATTCCCAATTTCTTTACGCCGGACGGAGACAGACAAAATGATGTATGGCAAATACGAAATACGGAATTCTTTGACGATTTGGAGGTAAAAATTTATGATCGTTACGGTAGGGTAGTGGCCGTATTGGACAAGGTGACCGGATGGGATGGAACCTATGAAGGCAAAGAAGTGCCTACAGGCGACTACTGGTATGTGGTCAATGCCCTGGGAGAACGGAAATCCCGTTATGTGGGACACTTCACATTGTACAGATAACATTTAGTAAGGGAAGCTGGGAAAGCTTCCCTTTTTGTTTCATACGTTTAAAATTAAATCAATAGCTTTTAATTTAAACATTTCCTCTTGTAATGGTATTCGACTTCCCGAAACGAATCTCTCGAAAAGGGTTTCACTCATTTTTTAAGCCAAAAAATATGTATCTTCAAAGGATATAATTCGCCTGATTTGTATAAAACCATCTTATTTGTTTTCCTGATACTCTTGGTAAACAGTTGTGCCTCGCAACCTAGTTATACCTTGGTAGATGGAGAGTTGGAGACATCGGTAACGGAAACCTTAAAGTATTACCTGTACTATCCACCGGAATACGAATTGAAACCTGAAAAAAAATTTCCTGTTTTATTGTTCTTGCATGGAGGGGGAGAGGTGGCCGAAGATTTAGGTCCCAATGAAAGAATTCCGCCACCAAACCTCATTTTACAAGGTAGAAAATTTCCATTTCTGATTTTAGCCCCTGAAAATTCATATGCGAAAAGTTGGTGGAACACCCGTGCCGTAAAACAGCTCTTGGATTCCGTGGTTTCAAAAAACCGTATCGATAGGAATAGGATTTACCTATCCGGGATAAGTCGTGGCGGGGGTGCGGCCTGGGAGATGGCGGTCCAATATCCAGAAACTTTTGCTGCCATGGCCGTTGTCTGTGGGATGACACCGTTGCCCTATGCTTCATGGATCAATAAGAAAATGCCCATTTGGGTCTTCCATGGCGAAGACGATGACGTGATTCCGGTCGAAGAATCCGAGTCCATGGTGAATAAACTCAAGGAGTTTGGGTACGATGTCCGGTTCACCAAATATGAAAATGTGGGCCATGAGGCATGGTCAAAAGCATATGCTACGGATGAACTCTATGCGTGGTTTTTAAGGCAACAATTACAGAATTGATGGTACCTCAAACTAAAAAATACATATTATGAAAATAGCACATGCACTAGTTTTTTTGACTTTCTCTTTGTTTTTTCTTGGGAGAGGAAATTCCATGCCCAACAAAAAGCAGCCTAGGAACGTAATTTTCATTCTTACCGATGATCATCGGTATGATTACATGGGTTTTACAGGAAAAGTTCCCTGGTTGGAAACCCCAAATATGGATAAGCTTGCCAGGGAAGGAGCTTATTTGCCCAATACCTTTGTAACGACTTCCCTGTGCTCCCCCAGCAGGGCTTCTATTTTGACGGGTATGTTTTCCCATAGCCACACCATAGTGGACAATCAAGCACCAGATCCGGGCAACCTTACTTATTTTCCCCAGTATTTGGAGAAGGCCGGATATCAAACCAGTTTTTTTGGAAAGTGGCATATGGGCGACCATGGGGATGAACCACAACCCGGATTTACGCATTGGGAGAGTTTTCCAGGCCAGGGTGTGTATTACAATCCCACCTTGAACATAAACGGAGAAAGAATATCCTATAAGGACTCCACGTATATTACCGACCTATTGACAGAACATGCCATTGATTGGCTTGATAGCAGGGATAGGAAAAAGCCCTTTTTTATGTATCTATCCCATAAAGCGGTTCATGCTGGATTTCAGCCGGCCAAAAGACACAAGGGAAAGTACAAAGGAAAACGGATCGACCTCCCAACAACCTATGAGCAGACAAAAACAGGTGCCTATCGTGACCTAAAATGGCCTCAATGGGTAGCTGACCAACGGGTAAGCTGGCACGGTGTGGATTATATGTACCATGAAAATAGGGATATCCATGAGATGGTGGTGGATTATTGCGAAACCCTTTTGGGTGTCGATGAGAGCATAGGTGCCGTGATGGATTATATAAAAAAGGAAGGTCTGGACGCATCCACCCTGGTAATTTATATGGGGGACAATGGTTTTAGTTGGGGGGAACATGGATTGATAGATAAACGTCATTTTTATGAGGAGTCCGTTAAAGTGCCTTTATTGGTACGTTGTCCGGAATTGTTTGAGGGTGGAATCCGTCCGAAGCAAATGGTACAGAATATTGACATTGGACCCACCGTTTTGGCCGAAGCGGGAATAAAGCAGCCCGAGCATATGCCGGGTACTTCGTTTATTCCAATTCTTAAGGGGGAGGCCAATGAAAATACCCGAAAAGAAGTGTTTTATGAATATTATTGGGAATATGATTTTCCAATGACACCCACCGTTTTTGGGATGAGGACGGATAAATACAAATACATGAAGTACCATGGCATTTGGGACCGAAATGAATTGTATGACCTGGAAAACGATCCCGATGAAATGTATAACCTAATTGCAGATCCTGACAAACAGGAGATAGCCAAATCCATGTCCGCCGCCATATATGATTGGTTGGAAGAAACAGGAGGCATGCAGATTCCCTTAAAGCGGACTGTAAAGTATAGGTGGGGCGATTTTAAGCATCAGAATGAGCATTGACTTCTAGGGATTCGCAACCCCCTTAAGAAAATCACGGGTTTAAATTGTTTTCAAGAATCAAGAGATCCACTTCGGATTTACTCCAGGCCTCATTGAGATTATCCGGAACGGGAGTGAAGGAGTAACTAAAGGCGCTAAGAATAATATCCGTATCTCCGTCCTGATCCACATCTCCCGCATCCATTAACATCCATCGGCCCAGATCGCCAGTGTCCATACGATAGGGTTCAAATTGGAATGAATTGGCATTTTTGTTTTCCAAATAAACAAAGGAGTACGCAGGGGTTCGTTCATAATCCGGAAAAGTGGATAGAATTCCAAAGTCGATGTCCCCGTCTTGGTCATAATCATTGGAAACGACCCTAGTGGCACCGTTCATAGGATAAAAATAAGCTTCGGTAAAATTATTGTGGCCATCGTTGATATGGATTCGTAATCCGTGATACGGCTTGTGAACATAGCTTTTATCGGCATTATCGCCTTGTACGGTTATGAAGTCCTCAAATCCGTCGTTATTATAATCAATAACTTCAAACCAACTAGAACCGTACTCCGGACTGAACTGTATGGGGGTTTCCATTCTAAATTTTAAATCGGCCTCCTGATAAAAAATGGTAATGCCCTCCCTACCTTGTGAAGTTAGCACCACCAAATCATCTAGGCCATCTTTGTTCATGTCCTTAGCCATAGCCCTTGTACTTCCTGGTTGGTTCAATAATATCTGGTTTTTATAATTAAAATCCCCATTATGGCTTAGAAGGGTAAGTTTCCCTGTCAAATCCCCAAATTCACAGACCACAACTTCGTCATTGCCATCCTTGTCAAAATCATGGACAAGGCTATGAACAGGTCTATGTAACTGAATATTGGCTCGGTTTATTTTTCTCTTGCTGGGCTCGATAACACTTAAACTGCCCTGAGAGAGCTCAGAAGGGTCAAGATAACCAACATAGGTGAAATATTTTAAGGTGTCCTTTTGGGAGTAGGAGGTAAGTGCTTGCTCCGTACGTTCTGTTTTGGTGACTTTTTTTAAAATAGGATCATAATGAATTAATCTGCTATTTAGGTTGCCGGTTATTATTTTTTTCTGAACAGAATCAAATTTCAAAAATGTAAATAGCGCTCCCTTGATACTATCCAGAACTATTGGTTGCACCTTAAATTGGGATATTCCATTGGTTGGTGTCTTCACAATGCCCAGATCAAGGGAATCACCGGCCATTTTAAGAATATAGTCTTTGAGTAAATTCCAATCCTCTATGGATATACTAGGTTTTTCAGGATACACCCCGGACTGAACAATGGCAAATTGTTCCATGCGTGAAATGCCCTCATAGGGATCGTATGCCGTGTCCTTGATTCCCATACGCGCGCCCATATCCGGTAAAATGCCATCTTTCCAAATATGTTTAGGTAAGTTATCGATATCCGGAAGCAGATGGCAACTCGCGCAATAAGACTCATAAAGTGCTACAGCTTTTTTCTCCTTCGGCTCACATGAAATCAAGGATGTTATTACAGCAAGCAAAAAAAGGAGTTTCATGTTGGAAGACATTGTCATGCTATTTAAAAGAAGAAATCTTTCCTTTGGTTCAATCCTAATTAAGGGGAAGTGCTATCCATACATATTTTCGATAAAGGCGGATAAATAAAATACTACTCATTTTTAAGAAAAACTCTTAGCGGGCCCCTGTTCTGTGAGACCACAATGAATGGATTACTCTCGTTGGCATTATTTACAATGGTAATATCCTTGGTATCACCTTGAGCTACAAACCCACTTTTTTGGATATCGACAACAGAAAAATTACCCTTTCCATCCCCTTCCAACAAAAATCCGTTGGAGGCATCATATTTTCCAATAAATACCTCGTTGCCATAGTCGTTCCCAACCAATAGAACATCGTCATTGCCATCGTTGTTGTAGTCCGTTACCGCGATACTGTTGATCGGTGCCATTTGTGTTTCCCAAGGTAGTTCCTTATAATTGAACGTGCCATTACCTAAATTTTCCACGTATATGCTTCTATCAAAATTTCCTGTCAATGTAAGGGCACCGTCCATTTCCTCTTCCGTGAACAAGGTGTTGATATCCGCATTTGCAAAGCTTTTATATGTATTGTATTTAGAACGG
This sequence comes from Maribacter sp. PR66, assembly GCF_028464205.1. NCBI lineage: Bacteria > Pseudomonadati > Bacteroidota > Flavobacteriia > Flavobacteriales > Flavobacteriaceae > Maribacter > Maribacter sp. PR66. The sequence goes on along the minus strand of NZ_JAQPCH010000012.1, from coordinate 53,772 downwards.
AACAAAGGACTCTGACCATTTAGATCGCCCCAAAACTTCAAGGGAAACGATCTGTATTCCGGATTGTCAAAGCTATACTTAAGATAGCTGAACATCACAGGGTCAACGGTGCCATTATTGTCGAAGTCTTTGGAGACGAGCTTGGTAGGTCTTTCAGGGGAAGGTTGGTAAAAATTGTTGGCCCCTAAATTCCCAACGATAAAATCCAAATCCCCATCCTTGTCAAAATCATGGGCAACGATGCTTTCCCAGAAACCGTATAAATCATCCATACCGGTCCCCTCCATTTTTGTTAGTTTTTCCCCATTGTTTTTGAAAACGGTAATTGGCATAAATTCCCCAATAACTATCAGGTCGTTAATTCCATCGGAATCCACGTCTGCCCAAGTAGCATCGGTGACCATACCTATATCACGTAATTCGGGACACATTGAATCGGTTACATCCACCAATGTACCATTTTCATTTTTTAAAAGATAGCTGCTTTCCGGAATGGGGTATTTCGCAAATGGTGTTCTGCCCCCTACAAATAAATCTATAAAACCATCTTTGTTAAAATCATTTGCGGCAACTACGGAGCCACTCTTTTTGATTTCAGGCAATTTATCCAAGGCAAGGGAAAAATTACCCTTTCCATCGTTAACAAGAATCCTATCCAGATAATAGCTGTCATCCGGTGTAAATTCATTGCTTCCGGACACGAAGTAAATATCAAGATCCCCATCGTTATCCAAATCAAAAAGGGCTATTCCTTCTTCCTCGTATTTTTTGTCTTCTTCTTCCTTGAATAACTCTCGTTGCAAAAATTGTCCATTCGATTCTTGCAAAAATAAAACCGGTGAATACCTGGCGGAACTACCCACAATGAAATCCTCCAGACCATCGCCATTGAGGTCTCCCGATGCCAAGCAAGGACCATTTTGGGTCAATTTATGCGGTAATATTCTTTGAATATTGAAGTCGATTACATCCAACTCCTTATGTTCATAATCCATTCCATATTCTTTTGAAACTTCGGTAAATAACTTTTGGTCCTTTTTGGGATTGAACGGAAATTCCAGGGATTTTACATCTATTGGGGAGGCTTCACTTTGTTTCAGTACCAAGGTTTGATTAGGCTGAACGCCTTCCAATTTTTGATAGTTGCCATTAGGCCATAATATCTCTAAAGAATTAATTTTTGCCTTATCGCCCAGACCAAAATGCACTATACCATCCAAGGAGGACATATAGCCTCTATACAAGTAGTTTTCATGGTATTGAAAAGTACCATCGTCAAAGCGCACAACTACTTTTGCACCTATGCCGTAGGTGTCCGAGTTTTTAAGGTTGATTCTTACATAGTTGTTTTCTGCCCCTAAGTTGTTTCTAAAGATGAAAGCAGGGTCGTTGATATTGTTAACAACATAGTCCAAGTCACCATCATTATCCAAGTCTGCAAATGCCGCTCCATTTGAGAAGGAAGGTATATTGAGACCCCATTCCTCACCTTTATCCTCAAATGTATCCTTACCGTTATTTACGTAAACATAGTTTGGAATCTTGATAGTAGGTATGGAATCCAAAATTTGACCTGGTTTCAAATACCTACTTACATTAAAATTGAAGTCCCCAAAATCAAGGTCGGTGATATCCCTAGGAAAACCATTCGTTATCAATAGGTCTTTATGGCCATCATTGTTCATATCCGCAAATAATGGCGACCAGCTCCAGTCGGTTTTAGAGACACCAGACATTAAACCGATTTCACTAAAGGGTACACCATTTCCGTTTCCTTTCTGCAACATGTTCCTGGAATATTGATATTCATAATTGTAACGTTCATTAAGGACATAGTTGGTGTAATTATTACTTGCTATGGTCGTCTTCAACCTTTGGTTGGTTTCACCCAACATATCCAAAGTGATGATATCCAAATAGCCATCATTGTTAAAATCCGATATATCATTGCCCATGGAGAATTTACTTTGGTGCTTCACAAATTCCGATATTCTATTGGTAAAAGTACCGTCCTGATTATTGATATACAGCAGGTCATTGGTGAGGTAGTCGTTGCTTACATATATATCTGGCCAGTTATCGTAATTGATATCCGCAATGGCCAAACCAAGTCCGTAGCCTTCTAAAGTGATGCCGGCTTCAAGGGAAACATCGGTAAAGGTACCATCCCCATTGTTACGATACAGATGGTCCGTGCTCAGCGCAGAGCCGTCCGTTATCTTTTCCCTGTAGTTGGAAGGAAGCACATGAATATCCACGTTATTGAGAACATAAAGATCTAAATCTCCATCTTTATCATAATCGAAGAAGGTGGCTCCCATACTGTTACTGCTATCTGCAATGCCATATTCTTTAGCCATCTCTTTGAAAGTAGGAACACCATTGGCATTGGGTCCTTGATTTACGAATAACATATTGGCCTTTTCTTTATCGGAATCCAACATGGCCGCACATACATAAATATCAAGGTATTTGTCATTATTTATATCTACCAGGGCAATTCCGGTACTCCATTTGTCAATTCCTTCAATCTGTGCCTCTGCGGAAATATCCTTGAATTTAAAGTCGCCTTCATTTAGGTAGAGTTTATTTGAAACTTGGTTTCCCGAGAAAAAAATGTCGGGCCTGTCATCATTATTGAAATCTCCAATGGCAACACCGCCTCCATTAAAAATATATTCACTTGTTAGAATATTAAAGCTGTCCGTTTCTATAATCCTATTGTTAAAATCTACGCCAGAACTTTTAGCTGGTATTTGGGTAAAGAGCTTTTCTTTTTCCTCTTGGCAAGATGTAAAGGCAAGGGCAATAAGAACTGTAATGCAAATTATTTTTTTCATTTTTAGTGCAATAGTTTTAATAATGATATTAGGATATCAAAAAAGCGATGATTTTAAATGGCTATAAACAAAGTTAATTAAACGGTAATGTTATAAAAATTTAGGAGTAGAAAAGCTTGTTGGATTAAACTTTCATTAATCAATTTTAGTTTTTGAATAATAAAAAAAGGGCGTGTTACACACGCCCTTTTCTATAAATATAGGTTGATTAATTAATAACCTGGGTTTTGGGATAATACATCCGAACCTTGAATGTCTATTTGCGTTTGTGGTATTGGATAATACTCGTTTTTACCAGCGGTAAAACTTGCTCCACCAAACTTTGTCACCAAATATTGGGATTCATAATCCAAGTACGCGTTCAATTCCTCCGCAGCTACGCCCCAACGAACCAAATCGAAGAAACGATGGCCTTCTCCGGAAAGTTCCAATTTACGCTCGAAACGTACAGCTCTTCTCGCGAAATCCTGATTTGGGAAAGAAGTATATTCAGAAATCACATAGTTTGCTGCTGGGCCACTTCCATCATATTCTTGTACCCAGAACTCAGAATTTGCGGCTCTTGCACGTACCCTGTTCACATATTCCAAGGCTTTATCCAAGGAACCTGCTTCTACTTCCGCTTCGGCTGCCATTAAAAGCACATCGGCAAAACGAATTATGGTATAGTTCATAGTTGCATAACCTCTGGTCCACGAGCTTCCATCCGTAAAGCTATTCTCCTGACTCCTATAGTAAATATACTTTTTAGGAGAGTAGGGACCCGCATAGGGGAAGCTACGAATCCAAGCGGAACCTGGATGCTCGATCCAATCCAAATATGGAATTCCTTTTCTACCAATGGAATGGTCAATTCTTGGATCTAATGGGTCTGGATCTTCTACGAAGGTCGATTCATCATTGTCATTTGTGAATACATGTCTGTAGATATTGTCCACTTCATTGGCAGGGTCATTGTATGAGCCATCCAAAAGTGGTAAGCCATCTGCACCGGTTCTAAAGGAGTTGGCCAATTCCATACTCGGTTGGAAGAACCCACAACAGTTCCCAGGACCGTCAGGGCCTGTATTATAAGGGTAATTCAAATCATCAAAGTAATTGGCATTTGCTGTACTACCAGTATTATTGGCAGATTCCACATCCATTACTGCTTCTGCATGGTTGTCATTTTCAGCATTGTAAATTTGGGCATAGTTATCCAAAAGGTCATAGGGCAATCCGTTTGAAGTAACACCTTGTTCTATGACTGTAGTGAACAAATCTTTGGCGGGACCAAATTTTTGCTGATACAGGTAGGCCTTTGCCAAGTAAGCTCCAGCTGCCCATTTATTAACCCTTCCGGGGCCATTTTCTGCAGGTAGATTGTCATATGCAAACTGAAAATCAGCCTCGATAAAACCCCAAACATCCGGTGTATTTGGAATACTCGGTATATCGGCAGGGAGCACAGTTTCATCAAACAATGGAATACTATTGAAGTGCTTCTTTAAGTCAAAGTAGAAATGACCTCTTAACAAACGTGCTTCCCCAGCAATACGTGCGGCATCGGCGGCTGATACATCAGTGGCCACTGCCAATGCTGCTAACACTTTATTCGCTCGACTAACTCCTTCAAAGCGACCATTCCATAAACTGTTAAAATCTCCAATGGTTGGATCAGCCTCGTATCTTTGAATTGGATTAATGGTCGAATAGTCACCAGCATCCGTTCCTTTGTTGGCTTCACCACCCATGATGGAGCCGGTTACCCAATGGTTGGGTCCTTCAAAACGATTGCCAAATACGCCATTTAATGCGGCATATGTGCCGATAAGTAGACCCTCAATTCCATCTTTCGTACCCACCTGAGCATCCGCTAAGGAGCCGGTAGGAAGTACTTCCAAGAATTCATCGTTACATGACACCCCTATCATAAGAAAGGACATCGCAGCAACGACTGTCTTTTTAAAATTAATCATAGTTTTCATAGTTTATTTTTACTTAAAGATATAATATATTTTGAACATAACTATCACAGTTTTATAACATTGAATTAGATTCCCACCTCAAGTGTTATCAAATATTGTGGTGCGACTGGATAGTTTCCTACATCGATACCAAAGTTGGTATCAGCTCCACCACCAATGCCTGGGTCAAGACCACTATAATTTGTTATAGTCCAAATGTTGTTTGCTGAAAGTCCTAATTTTAACCTGCTCAATCCAAGTCTATCTGTTATATCAGCGAAGTTATAGGCAAACGCCAGTCTTTGTAGACGAAGATAGGATCCATCCTCAACATACCAAGAGTTACCGACACCACTGGTACTTAAATTAGTAGCACTCTCCCAAATGGGGGCAGCAGCATTGTTTCCTAATTCAGGAGTCCAAGAACGCTTGGCGGCCTGACCTTTTGCAGAGCCTTCAAAAGTACCAAAGAAATCAGTGAACCATTTGGACTGATTAAATATGTCGTTTCCAACAGAAGCAAACCAATAAGTTTCAAATTCCAAATTTTTATAGCGTAAATTGATGGTCGCACCACCAGTATAATCTGGTACAGGACTTCCTATAAAAGTTCTATCATCTGGGGTAATTGCGCCATCCCCGTTAATGTCGGCATATCGGAATCGACCTAGACCCTTTCCATCCTGAGCAGGAGAGTTAGCTACTTCTTCAGCACTGTTGAAATAACCAATTACCTCATAACCAAAGAAGGAGGACAAAGGCTGTCCAACAGCATTTCTGGTAGCTTGAATTCCTCTGTATGTTTGACCGTCAAAAAAGTCAAGTCCCGGAGCCAATGCTGTAATCTCATTTTTAAGAAAGGAATTGTTAAGGGTGACCGTGAAGGAAAGGTCCTCTGTAAAATTACCCCTTCCAATAATTTGGAAATCGAGTCCAGAGTTGCTCATACTTGCAATGTTAACGGATGGTGCTTGTGCAAAATTACCGGTAACCCCAGCTAAAGGCAATTGGTACAATAGGTCATCAGTATCCTTTTTCCACCAATCTAAAACCAATTCTAATTTATTGTTGAAGAAACTTGCATCAAAACCTACATTCAGTGTGGTACTTGTCTCCCATTTTGCATCTGGGTTACCTATTCGACTTTGGGCGAAACCTTCATCGGCCCCACTGTTCTGACCTTGAATTGGATACCATGTGTTTCCTCTATTGGAGGCAAAAAGGGAGTACTGGTTATTAGGGTCAACGTTGTTCGAGTTACCCATTTGGCCCCAACCACCCCTTATTTTTAGGTCGGACACAACTTCTTGATTTTGCATAAATGGTTCTGAAATAACCCTCCAAGCAGCTGAAAATGCAGGGAATGTACCATAACGGTTATTGCCACCAAAACGAGAGGCACCATCCCTTCGTATAACCCCGGATAGATAATATCTCTCATCAAAGTTATATTCTAGAGATCCAAATGTAGAGAAGAAGTTAACCCCGTTGCCTAAGCTACTATTAACTACAGGACTTTGAACCACACTTAAATTTTGAAAGTCCAAATCTGTAGAGAAAGGATTGATACCAGATCCAGAAATTGACCTTCCTCTACCGGTATTCAAGGCTTCTAAACCACCAAGAAGCTTAACTTTATGTTTGCCGAATAATTTTTCATAGGTGGCCGTATTGGTGAAAGTCCATTGGAAACCGTAACCACTACCTTCTGAGAAGGTATTGCTGGCTTCTGGTTCGGAATCACCTAAATACCTGAAACCGTAATTCACAAAATAATTGTTGCTGTATCCTCCCCCTATACTGGTACGGACCACTAATCCATCCAAAGGTTTGATATCAGCATACAGGTTACCAAATCCACCAATGGAGTAATTTTTATCATCGCCAGCGTTAAGTACTTGCTGTCTTACAGGGTTTCTTGGGTTGTTAAAACCTGTGGCCCTCGTACTGGCAAAACTACCAAATTCGTCTCGTACCGGTATAATCGTTGGCATACGATAGGCGGATAAAATAACTGATTCGTCGTCAGCGCCACCAATACCTCCTTCACCTCCAAATCCACCTACTACAGAACGATAGGTAACTTGAAAATTCTCACCTATGCTTAACCATGGGGCTACATCCCACTCTGAGTTAAATCGCGCGGTATATCTAGAAAAATTGTTTTCAATAAGAATACCCGCCTGATTCTGTGCGGAGATTCCCATGTAGAAGCGACCGTTTTCATTGCCTCCATCAAAACCTAAAGTAACACGACTAAGGGGTGCAATTCTGGTCAACTCCTTGTACCAATTGGTTCCTTGAAGGTTTGGACGTATCAAGAACACATTATCAGGATTAGCCTCATAATTTGCACGTATTTGTGCTAAATTAATATCCGATTCAAACACACCATTTTGCCCATCTGCATGCAAATAATCAGGAAATCTTGGAGTAGGATTGGTTCCATATTGTGGATGGGTATACTGAGGTGCAGTACCATTCGCCCTTGCATTATTTTCATAGGCCAAATGGGTGAATTCGGCCATTTCCTGTGGACTAAGGTTTTTTGGTGCTCCACCAACATTAGGGTCGCTCACACCGCTCTGAATATTAAGTGAAATTCTAGTTTTTTGACGGCTTCTTGATCCTTGTTTCGTGGTGTATACCACAACACCATTAGCCGCTCTTGCTCCGTAAATCGATGCTGCAGCAGCATCCTTTAAAACAGTTGTTGTTTCAATGTCGTCCGGATTAAGAAACTCCGTGTTTTGAACTGGCACACCGTCTACTATATATAATGGTTCGTTACCTCCAAAAGCACCAAAACCACGTACACGAATTTGTGATGAGGTTCCTGGCTGTCCATTGGTCAATACTGTTACACCGGCAACTCTACCCTGTAGTTGCTGCTCTACGTTACCAGAGGGAATTGCAGCTAACTCCTCAGCCTTTACTATGGAAACTGCAGCCGTGGCCTCTCTTCTACTTGTAGTAGAGTAACCCGTTACAACGACCTCGTCTAATGCGGCTGCATCTTCGGATAAAAATACATCGACATTGGATTGGCCATTTACGGCTACTTCCTTCCTTTGAAAACCAATGTAGCTGAAAACCAATGTTGCTCCAGACTCTACATTAATAGTAAAGTTTCCGTCAAAATCTGTTTGGGTACCATTGGTAGTACCTTTTTCGACGACGTTGGCACCAGGTAGCGGCGCGCCATTTTCATCCGTTACCGTACCGGTAACAGTAGACTGTAAAGTTTCGTCCAACATAATTTTGTAGTTGGCAATTGTTGCATTTGCAGAAGCGAGTTGCACTCCTAAACAAATGACCATCGATAAAATCCCAGCTTTAAAAAAGGTAATACCTCTTTTGGATTTAACCGATTTGAAATCATGTTTTTGATTCATAATCCTTGTTGTTTGTTAGTTTAAATTAATCTCCTTGAACTGGTTTTTAAAGGGCTCTTCCGTGAGTGATGGAAATGTTAAAAAAAACCAAATTCAGCGTAATGATAACAAAATATTATGAAATATAAATAATGACCAATTCATTATTTTTTAAAATTAAGTGTCAAAAAATTACTTAAAATCTTGCGTATATGGTATAATTCACCGTTTTTATTGGCTTTGTAGAAATTTTGGTTCGTAAAATTTTAATAAATTGGAAATTTGCTAAATTTAACAGTATTGTCTCATGTTGTGTCAATAATTGCCAGTTTTAGCTGATTTCAAACGTTGTAGTCCGTTTGAAATTTGAGTTCAAATTCACACTTTTCAATCGGTTTTTAACTTTTGATTCGAGCTGCTGCAATAGCGGAAATGACTATCAAAGAATTTTTGGTATCCTTAGTAAAAAAAAGATAGTTTTGTCCTCCGTCCTCCAATTTGAATTTCTTTCGAATTTGGACAACGGTTTCGGGAAAATTTCGTGTTGTAATATTGGCTTTTTTTATCCCTAGTTGTTTGAAGCGTTTATTATTATAGGGAATGGTTTTAACAATTTCAAAAACCCTTCCTGGAAAAGACAATAAAGCTTCTGAGGTATATAGATGAGTATGTTCCTGTAATTTTTTTAGGCCGTATCTTTCGCTCACTAGATTGAATGCCCCAGATTTCATTATTGCGGCATTAGGCTCATAGAGATATTTTAAGGGTTTTGAGAACTCCGCCTGCGCATTTTCTTTTTCATAAAGGGCATATTGAAATGTTTCCGTATTGCCCTTGTTAAAATTGATTGTCCTTAAAAAGGGGGCTTTGCCAAAATCAGGTTTTAAATGCCACAACACTTCCTTGACTTCATTTTCAAGACTTACAATATGTATTTCGAATACCTGATCTAATTGTTCCAGCCCCATGGAAAGATCCAACATAGGTCCGGTTTTTATCAATATATTTTGTGATTTTGAGCGCAGTAATTCCAAATGTTTGGTAACATTCGGCTCACAGTCCTCCAAGAAAAACACTTTTTTGTTGCTTTGGTCCCTTCGGGAAGGATCAAGATAGATCCAATCCAAAATTTGCTTATTTTTTTCAAGAAAGGTAATTCCGTCCCCATACAGTACTTCTATGTTGGATACGCCAATTTGGGCAAAATTGTGTTTTGCAATCTCGGATACTTCCCTGTTCTTTTCAATGTGGAAGACCTTATCAATTTTCTTGGAAAAATAATAACTGTCAACACCAAACCCTCCTGTTAAGTCTGCCAGCGAATCTCCTGAAACTAAATCTGCCTTATACTGGGCACAAATCTCGGACGACGTTTGCGATAAATTCAGCTTGTTCGCGTAATAGATATTTTTGGTTTCAAACCAAGTAGGTAATTTCTTTTGGGCTTTTTTTTTGGATTCCAGTTGTTCCACAACTTCCCTGTTTTCAACAGCTGAGAACAGTTTCTTTCCTAAAAGGATTGTATGGATATCAGACCTAAAATTGGTGTCTATAAAATCCTGTACCTCCTTATTTAGTAGGTTTTTGTTCAAAGGACGCTAAAGGTTTTCGGTCAGGGATTTGACGATTTTGTTTTCGGAAAGAAATTCCTTGAGAATTACTTTAATGGCCGTATATCCCGGTACGGCTACGATCATCCCCACGACGCCGAACAAAAGCCCGGCAATGATGATCACCAGAAATATTTCCAAGGGGTGCGATTTTACACTGCTCGAAAATATGAAGGGCTGTGAGAAAAAATTGTCCACCAACTGACCGATCACCAGTCCGATTAAAACATAGCCAGTTTTTGGAAGGATTACCTCGCTAAAATCCGCTCCCAAATTGCTGGTCATGGTAAGTGTTATCATCAGGGCGCCACCGATCAAAGGTCCCACATAGGGAATTATATTGAACAGGGCGCAAAGAAAAGCGATCACGATTGCATTTTCGATACCCACGATCAAAAGCACTATGGTGTAGATGACGAAGAGTATAAAAATCTGAAGCAGCAGGCCAACAAAGTACCTGGAGAGTAAATTGTTTATTTTTTCTATGGAGTTGACCGTGCCTTTTTCCTTTGTTTTGGGAACAAAGATGAGAAGGCCGTTCTGAAACAGACTGCTATCCTTTAAAAAGAAAAAGGAGATAAACAAAACGGAAAAAAGACCAATACTTGCTGAGCTTAGAATGTTCAATAGGGAATTGAGAAAATTAGGAACAAAGCCAATATCCAATCCTTGAATGATGTTCCTTTCGATCTCTGAATCATGGATGACATCTTCCACCATATTCGAAGAAAGGCCAAAATATTGGGTGGTCTTGAGGTATAAGGTATTTATACTTCGCTGTAGTTCCTCAATATTCAGCAAGGAAAGGTTTTTGCTCTGTTCCGTAATCAGCGGAATGAAAAGTGCAAAAATGCCCGCTAAAACCCCTACCATAAAGATCATGGTCAAAATTACTGCCAGCGTATTGGGAAAATTCAATTTTCGTCTTAAAAAAAGAACAACAGGTCTTCCAATTAGGGCGATGACCGCTGCAGCTGCCAAATACGCCAAAACAGAACGTATCATATAGAAGAAATACAGGGTCAGCAGGATTCCTGTTACGATACCCAGGGCCCTTAAAATTCCGTTGGCAATGGTTTTGGAGGTCATTTTTTAGTTTTTAAACACATATGAGACGATATTCGCACCCATTTGTAGCGCTTTTATTCTTATTTCCTCCGGATCGTTGTGTACGGCGGCATCTTCCCAACCATCCCCAAGATCGGATTCCAAGGTCAATAATAAAACTAATCTATTGTTTTCAAATATGCCCAGTGCCTGGGGTCTTTTTCCATCGTGTTCGTGGATTTTGGGCAAACCCTGCGGAAATGCATACTCCTGCGAAAAAATAGGATGGTCCAAGCCAATTTCCTCCAAATTGCTGTTTGGGAATAACTCCTCTATCTCACCAATAATATATTCCCGCATGCCATAATTATCATCGATATGTAAAAAACCACCGGATAATAGGTAGTTCCTTAGGTTTTCCTTCTCTTCCGAAGAGAAGACCACATTACCATGGCCGGTCATATGGAGAAAGGGATACTGATAAATCGTATTACTGCCTACTTCTACGGTTTCTGGTTTTGTAGTTAAACGGGTCCCGATGTTGGAATTGCAAAAATTAATTAAGTTGGGCAGCGCTGTAGGGTTCGCGTACCAATCCCCGCCGCCCTGATATTTCAAAATGGCTATTTCCTGCGCTTTGGCCGATAGACTAAGACCTGCGGCCAAAAGTAACGTGACGATTAGTTTTCGCATCTTCGAAAGGCTATAAAATCAAAAATACACATTAAGTCCAAACAAAGATATTCCAATCCATTATTTAGCCATTATTGATAATGGCCACCGTGGTACAGGCTACAATTGCGGCGGTTTCCGTTCGTAATCGATTTCTGCCCATGGAAACGGGGAGGAAGCCTTTCTGTTTTGCGGCCTTTATTTCCCTGGCCGAAAAGTCACCTTCCGGTCCGATCAATATGGTAATCGGTTTGTCCGGGATGACCTTTCTTTTTAGTTCGTATTTTTCCGATTCTTCACAATGGGCAATGAACAGGCCGCCTTCCCTTGGTTCTTCTAGGATGTCATTAAAATTGGTCAATTCGTTCAATTTGGGCAAAAAGGCCTGATTGGACTGTTTCAAGGCCGACTGTATGACTTTCATATAGCGATCCAGCTTTATTGTTTTTCGTTCTGAATGTTCGCAAAGAACGGGTGTAATTTCATTAACGCCTATCTCGGTAGCCTTTTCCAAAAACCATTCAAAACGATCGTTCATCTTCGTGGGGGCAACGATCATATGGAGCCAATAATTTTGAGGATGCACCCTCTTCACCCCGGTAATTTCAACCGCGCATTTTTTGGGGTTACTGTCGGTAATTTTGGCACTTAGCATCAACCCCTTTCCGTTGGTAATCAGTACTTCATCGTTCACTTTTTTTCGAAGGACACGAACCATGTGCTTGCTCTCTTCCGCGTCAAAGAAAAATTGGGAAGAGGTCTCGTCCAAGTTGGGATTGTAGAACAATTGCATGATTTAGGATGTTAGGTTATAACGGGCTTTGGCGGAAGTATCTTGTTTCGCGAATTGGCCCGACTTGTATTTGAAATAGCCCACGATCCCTATCATGCCGGCATTATCCGTACAGAATTCAAAATTAGGCACATAAGTGTTCCATCCCATTTCTTTTTCGGCATCCTTCAGTGCTTTTCTAATACCTGAGTTTGCCGAAACACCACCCCCAATGGCAATATTTTTTATTCCCGTTTTTTTGACCGCCTTCTTTAGTTTTCCCATTAAGATATGTACAATGGTGAACTGGATGGAAGCGCAAATATCCGCAAGGTTTTCAGTAATAAAATCCGGGTTTTGGGAGGTCTCTTTTTGGATAAAGTAGAGGATGCTGGTCTTAAGACCGCTAAAGCTAAAATTGAGGTCCTTGACCTTGGGTTTTGGAAATTCAAAGGCATGCGGATTACCCATTGCCGCGTATTGGTCGATCAACGGTCCACCGGGATATGGCAAACCCAGAATTTTGGCACTCTTATCAAAAGCTTCGCCAACGGCATCGTCCAAGGTTTGGCCCAAGATCTCCATGTCAAAATAGTCTTTCACCTTTACGATCTGGGTATGTCCGCCACTAATAGTGAGGGCTAAAAAGGGAAATTCCGGAGCATTCATGTTTTCGTCCTTAATGAAATGGGCCAAAATATGGGCCTGCATATGGTTCACTTCGATCAAGGGGATCTCTAAAGCCAAGGATAAGGATTTAGCAAACGAAGTACCTACCAGTAGGGAACCCAACAGACCGGGTCCGCGTGTAAATGCTATGGCGGATAATTGTTTTTTATCGATATTTGCTTTGGCTAATGCTTGGTAGGTAACCGGGACAATATTTTGTTGATGTGCACGTGATGCAAGCTCCGGTACGACCCCGCCATATTCTTCGTGAATTTTTTGGGAAGCGACTACATTACTCAGCATGATATCATTTTTTAGGACCGCTACCGAGGTGTCGTCACAGGAAGATTCAATGGCCAAGATGTAAATAGTTTCGTTTTCCAACGGTTTTGGAATAAAAATTGAAAGACAAAGGTAAAACATAATAGCCCTATCAAAAAACTTAGAAAAATACTGGTTAGAACACTTCTGGTTCTTTTGCTGACCTGTGTTTTGGGGACTATTGTACTCTCGTTGCCGCCCGTGCAGACCACATTGGCAACCTATGCCACGGATTCCATAAACGAGGAATTTGGAACGAACATCCATGTAGAACGCCTGAGGGTGTCACTGATTTCTTGGGACACTTCGTTGAAGGGTGTTTTTGTGGAGGATTACAAACGGGATACCTTATTTTATATCAACGAATTAAAAACATCTATCGTAAGCATCGGGAATTTGGCCAAGGGCCGATTGGAGTTTGGAGATATCGAGATCGATGAACTTCATTTTAAACTGAAAACCTATTATGGCGAGCAGGAAACCAATATCAATGTTTTTGTGGACAAATTGGATGATGGAAAGCCCAGGGCCCCTGGAACCCCGCCCTTCTTTTTTTCTTCCTCCTATGTAGATATTGAGAATAGCAGGTTTCAATACATTGACGAAAATCTCGAAAACGAGGAGGCGCTCCACTTTAAGAACCTTAAAATTGAGGCGAACGAATTCCAGATTCTAGGTCCTGAAGTAACGGCAGGTATCGAAGAAATGTCCTTTTTAAGTGAACGTGGAATCCTTGTTGAAAACCTGAAAACCAATTTCAAATATACCAAGGAGCAGATGCGTTTTGATTCGTTGCAGATCAAGACGCCATTGTCCAATCTAGATGGAAATATTGTTTTCAACTATAATAGGGAAGATTTTCAGGATTTTCTGAACAAGGTAAACATCGAGGCCAATTTTGAGGAGTCCACCGTCTCCTTTGATGAAATTAATTTGATATATAATGAATTCGGACAAGGAAAGACCGCTACCCTCAGCACTACCTTGAACGGCGTACTCAACGACCTAAACATTGAAAATCTTTTTCTTGTTTCGGACAACACGGGAATCAGGGGCGACTTCAACTTTAAACACCTTTTCAACAAGCAAAAGTCCTTCGTGCTGGATGCCGACATGCGCAATGTGACCAGTAGTTATTATCAATTGAACGCCCTTTTGCCCAACCTGATTGGAAATTCGTTGCCGTCCACTTTCAGTAAACTGGGACAGTTCACTATCCGGGGAGAGGCGCTGATCACGGATTCTTCCATAGACGCCAAAGTAAACCTCAATACCGCCGTGGGCAGCAGTTATTCGGATATCGTGTTGTCCAACTTCAACAATATTGACAATGCCACCTACACGGGCTTTATTTCCCTTATCGATTTTGATTTGGGCGAATTTGTGAACAGTAAAAGTCTGGGGAAGACCAATCTGGACTTTAATGTGGAAGGGCAGGGATTCGTGACCGAAAAGTTGAATACGGAAGTCATCGGACAGATATACTCCATCGAGTTCAATAATTATAACTATCAGGATATCAAGGTGTCCGGTATTTTGAAAGAACAATTGTTCGATGGATCCTTGACCAGCAATGACGAAAATTTAAAGTTCAACTTTAAGGGTCTTGCGGATTTTGGGGAAGAAAGCAACAACTTCAATTTTAAGGCTTCAGTTGATTATGCGGACTTGAAGCGTCTCAACTTTATTAACGACAGTGTATCCATTTTCAAGGGCGATGTGAGCATGAACATCCGGGGAAATACCTTGGATAATATCGTGGGAGATGTAAACTTTACAAAAACAAATTTTCAGAACAAAAACGATACCTACTACTTTGAGGATTTTACGGTTACCTCTTCCTTTGAAAGCGATTCGGTACGCGTAATCGACATCAATTCCCCGGACATCATCACGGGTTTTATGAAAGGAAACTTCCGCGTTAGGGAATTGGGCAAATTGGTGCAGAATTCCATTGGTAGTATCTACACCAATTATAGGCCCTTTAAGATTTCCGGCGGACAGAACCTGAGCTTCAATTTTAAGATATACAATAAGATTGTGGATGTGTTCTTTCCAGAAGTAAGGTTCGACCCCAATACGTTCATCCGAGGGAAAATAGTATCGGACGAAGGTGATTTTAAATTGAACTTTGAATCGCCCAGTATTGTGGCCTTTGGTAACGAGGCCGATAATATAGAGGTGCAAATAGACAATAAGAACCCCTTGTTCAATACCTATGTTTCCGTTGGCGATTTAAAGACGCCCTATTACGATGTAAAGGATTTCAACCTGATCAACACTACCTTAAAGGACACCCTGTTTTTTAGGTCGGAATTTAAGGGAGGTAGTGAATATAACGACAGCTACAACCTTAACTTCTATCATACGTTCAATGCGGACAACAAGTCGGTCATAGGTCTTAAAACCTCTGATGTCAGTTTTAAGGGCAATAAATGGATTTTGAACAAAGATGGGAACAGGAAGAACAAAGTCATCCTGAATAGGGCACTGGACAGTATCTCGATAGAGGAAATCGTAATGAACAATGATGAACAGGAGCAGATTCGATTACGGGGCCAATTGGCGGATTCCACCTATAAAGACCTTCAGCTACAATTTAAGATCGTTTCCCTGAACAAAATTACACCGGTGATCGACAGCCTAAGATTGCAAGGTGAAGTAAACGGGAATCTGAACATATTGCAAAAGGACGGAATCTATCTGCCATCCTCCAATTTGAACATTGACCGATTTGCCGTGAATGATATGCCCATGGGAGATTTGGCCATTAGTATAGTGGGCAACAGGGATTTGACAGAGTTTCAGGTCAATTCGCAATTATCTGAAAACGGCATCGAAAAATTTGGGGTAGTTGGAAAGATCGAGAACAAGGAGGAAATGCCCACGGCGAATTTGGTGGCCAATTTCAATAAATTCCCAATCGATCCCTTCAATCCGTTGGGCGAGGGCATTATTGACCATATTAGGGGTGAATTGGACGGAAGGGTCAATATTACGGGTCCTGTGGACAATCCCAATTTTAACGGATTGGTGACTTTGGAAAACGCTGGCATCGCCATACCCTATTTAAGTGTGGATTACGCCTTTGCCCCAAGGTCAAGGGTGCGTTTGGAAAATCAGACCTTTGATTTTGACAACATAGCCCTTTCGGACGTTACCATGGGTACACGGGCGAATCTGGACGGGACCATAACCCATAGTTATTTTGATAATTGGGTGCTCAACTTCAATGTCGACACCAACAATAATAGGTTCCTGATTCTAAATACGGAATTCAAGGAAGGGGATTTGTACTATGGCACGGGCTATCTGAATGGTACGGGCCGAATTTATGGTCCAACCACCGCACTGAACATAACGGTAGATGGGGAAACGGCAAGGGGTACTTCCCTGAAAATACCTTTGAGCGATGTGGCCAGTTTAGGGGACTATTCATTTATCAATTTCTTGGAAAAGGATACGGTCCAATCCCAAGGCGAGCAGCGGGATTTGAAGGATTATCAAGGTCTGGAGTTGGAGTTTAACCTGGATGTGACCCCAGAGGCCGAGGTAGAAATAGTTACGGATACCAGAACGGGTAGTTCCTTGAAAGGAACGGGGGAAGGTATCCTACTGATACAAATTAATACGAACGGCAAGTTTGAAATGTATGGGGATTTTGTGGTGGTTACCGGACAGTTTCGATACAAGTTTGGTGGCATCATAGATAAGACCTTTACCGTGGAGCCCGGGGGGCAAATTAACTGGGACCAAAAGCCCTTGGAGGCCTTGTTGAATATGGAAGCGGTGTATTCGCTGACGGCAAATCCTGCGCCGCTGCTCCAAAACCAGGCGTATACCCAAAGAATACCAACGGATGTGATCATTCGCTTGACCGGGGAACTTCAAAATCCCGATATAGAATTCGGCATCGACTTCCCAGGAACCAATTCCATTGTACAGTCAGAACTGGAATACGCTTTGCAAGATCCAACGGTTGCGGAGAAAAATGCCATATTCCTATTGGCCCAAGGAAATTTTGTGAACGACCAAAGTGGTATCAACCAGCAGGCGATTACCGGAAACTTGGTTCAGAGTGCATCGGGTATTTTGAATTCCCTTTTAGGGGGTGGAAATGATAAGTTGAATTTTGGTTTGTCCTACGAACAAGGATATCAAGGAGCCCAATTGGAAACGGACGATAGAATAGGGGTAACGGTCTCTACGCAAATTTCTGATAGGGTATTGTTCAACGGTAAAGTAGGGGTGCCGGTTGGTGGAACAAGCGAAACCTTGGTCGCAGGGGACTTTGAGATTCAGCTCCTATTAAACGAGGAGGGAAGTTTAAGTGCAAAGTTTTTCAGTAGGCAAAGTGAAATCCAGGCATTCCTGCCCGATCAACAAGGCTCTACCCAAGGGGCCGGACTTTCCTACGAAGTTGATTTTGACAGTTTTAAAGAACTATTCAGGAAAATCCTTAATAAGGAAGTTAAGCAGAAACCTATCAATACCCAGAAACTTAAACCTCAAGAACCGCCCATTTCGGTAATGGGTCAGGATAGTTTGCTTAACTTTTATGCAAAGCCTAAATCGTTTTGACTTATTTTTTCAATTTTGTGGGCGAATCCATTGTTAAGTAATCATAGGTTTTCGTTATTTTTTGGTTAAAATGTAACAGCCTTGCTATTTTTCTTCAATTCTTTCCAAATGCATGCTGGGCATATTTCGTAATTGAAAGAAGATTTACTAATTTCGTTGGCTTAATTTTTCGAATGTCTTCAAACATAAAAAAAATAGCAGTGCTAACTTCTGGGGGAGATTCTCCTGGGATGAATGCGGCCATACGTTCGGTAGTTAGGACCTGTGCGTATATGAAGGTTGAATGTGTTGGAATATATAGAGGCTATCAAGGCATGATAGAAGGTGATTTTAAGCCGATGGATGCCAGAAGCGTCAACAATATCATCAACAAGGGTGGTACTATTTTAAAGTCCGCACGATGTGAGGATTTTAGAACTCCCGAAGGTAGGAAAAAGGCCCATGAACAATTGGTTTCTGCTGGCATCGATGCCTTTGTGGTCATTGGCGGAGATGGTAGTTTTACAGGGGCCATGATCTTTAACCAAGAATACCAGTTCCCAATTATGGGGATTCCCGGAACCATAGATAATGATATTTTTGGAACCAGTTTTACACTTGGTTTTGATACCGCCTTAAATACCGTAGTCGATTGTATCGATAAAATTCGTGACACGGCAAGTTCCCATAACCGATTGTTCTTCGTAGAAGTTATGGGTCGGGATGTTGGACATATCGCTTTGAACGCCGGAGTTGGTGCGGGTGCCGAGGAAATTTTGATTCCAGAGGAAAATCTTGGACTGGATCGTTTATTGGAATCCTTAAAAAGAAGCAAAGAATCAGGTAAGTCTTCCAGTATCGTAATCGTTGCCGAAGGGGATAAGACCGGTAAAAATGTCTTTGAGCTAAAGGAGTATGTGGAAAAACACCTGCCAATTTATGATGTACGTGTTTCCGTTTTGGGACACATGCAACGTGGTGGTGCGCCTTCATGTTATGACCGTGTACTGGCAAGTAGAATGGGGGTTAAGGCCGTGGAATCCTTATTGGAAGGAAAAACGAACCTTATGGTTGGGGTTCAGGATAACAAAATTACCCTCACGCCAATTAATAAGGCCATAAAAGGACACACAAAAATAGACAAGGAACTTATCCGCGTCTCAGAAATAATGACAACATAAAGTATAATCGATTAAAAACAATAGAAAATGTCAAATTTAAAAATAGGAATTAACGGTTTTGGTAGAATTGGTAGGTTAGTGTTTAGGACTACCGTAAAAAGAGGCGATGTCGATGTAGTTGCCATTAACGATTTATTGGATGTTGAGCACTTGGCGTATTTGTTAAAATATGATTCCGTTCATGGAAAATTCGATGGTACCGTAGATGTGAAGGATGGAAACTTGATAGTAAACGGAAAAACTGTAAGGATAACCGCAGAAAGAGACCCTAAAAACTGTAAGTGGGACGCGGTAGGGGCAACTATAGTAGCGGAATGTACCGGTATTTTTACCACATTGGAGACGGCTCAATACCATATTGACGGAGGGGCTAAAAAAGTGGTAATTTCCGCTCCTTCCAAAGATGCACCTATGTTTGTAATGGGCGTAAACCATAAAGAAGTAAAAGCTTCTGATACTATCGTATCCAATGCTTCTTGTACTACAAACTGTTTGGCACCTATGGCCAAGGTTTTAAATGATGCTTTTGGAATTGAAGAAGCGTTAATGACTACCGTACATGCCACTACTGCTACTCAAATGACCGTGGATGGTCCTTCTAAAAAAGATTGGAGAGGAGGTAGAAGTGCCATGTTGAATATTATTCCCGCTTCTACGGGAGCAGCCGTTGCGGTTACCAAAGTAATTCCAGAATTAAAGGGCAAACTTACAGGGATGGCATTTAGGGTTCCTACAGCGGATGTATCCGTAGTGGATTTGACTGTTAGGTTGCAGAAGGAAACTTCCTATGAAGAGATTAAAAAAGCGTTCAAAACCGCTTCCGAAGGTGAATTGAACGGTGTGTTGGGCTATACCGAAGAGGCAGTTGTTTCACAAGATTTCATTGGTGAAACGAATACCAGTGTTTTTGATGCCGAAGCTGGTATTGAATTGAACTCCAAATTCTTTAAGTTGGTTTCCTGGTACGATAATGAATCTGGGTTCTCCAACAAAATGGTAGACTTGATACAACATGTGAATAGCCTATAACAGGCATTTAGATTTCATATAATAATCCTGTGAATAAGGTATTTTTTCCTTATTTTCAGGATTATTTTTTAAATACCAAGGTATGATTTTAATTGTTGATAGTGGGGCGACCAAATCTGATTGGATCGCATTGGATGAAAAAGGTGAGCAGCTCTTTTTGACTCAGACTTTGGGTTTGAGTCCAGAGGTTTTGACAAAGGACGTTATCGAAGATAGATTGGCGAATAACTTTGAGCTCTCCAAGAATAGAGAGGAGGTAAGCCATTTATTTTTTTACGGGGCAGGTTGCGGTACGGATCGAATGAAGAATTTCTTGAAGGATATTTTCAAAGACTTTTTTCCAAATGCTGTTGCGGAAGTGAAGGAGGATACCTATGCGGCCATTTTTGCTACAACCAAGGTAGGGCATCAAGGAATTGTCTGTATTTTGGGTACGGGTTCCAATTGCAGTTATTATGATGGGGAAAAACTACATCAGAAGGTGACTTCCTTGGGCTACATTCCAATGGATGATGGTAGCGGTAATTTTTTCGGTCGGAAATTGATACGGGATTACTACTTCAACAAGATACCCAAGGATTTGGCCGATAAATTTGCCAGCCAGTATAATTTGGATGCGGATGTCATCAAGGATAATTTGTACAAACAACCAAACCCCAATACCTATTTGGCGACTTTTGCCCGATTCCTAATCGAGAATAAAAGCCATCCCTATTCAAAAGGAGTAATCGACAAGGGCTTTCAACAGTTTATAAATAACTATATCATGCAGTTTGATTTGGCCACAAAGGTCCCAATCAATTTTGTGGGGAGTATAGCCCATTATTTGCGGGATGAACTTACAACCGTGCTACAAAGAAACGACTTGATCGTTGGGGTAATTCGCCAAAAACCAATTGAAGGTTTGGTAGAATTCCATCGGGCGAATATGTAGCCTAGAATTGTACGGCTATCATAGAGATTTCCACGTTCACGAATTTGGGTAGGTTGGCTACTTCAACGGTTTCCCTTGCCGGAGCCGTATCTGAATTGAAATAAGAGCCGTATACTTCGTTTACTTGGGCAAATTGATTCATATCGCTCAAAAATATAACCGATTTCACAACATTTTCAAAGGTCATTCCCGCTTCGTGCAGAATGGCCTTTAAATTTTCCATGGATTGCCTGGTCTCTTTTTTAATATCGCCGGAAACTAGTTCTCCAGTTTCTGGGTCCAAGGGGATCTGACCGGAAATATAAAGGGTGTTGCCAATTAAAATAGCTTGGTTGTAGGGACCGATTGGCGCTGGGGCATTGGATGTGTTTATTATTTTCTTCATTTTGGTGTGTTTAATTTCTAAAGGGCTGACTTCTATTTTCCCATTTCAGGTCACTTAATATGGAGGCATCGATTCCTATAAAGAAGTACCACCTCCTAAATTCTCCAAAAGGGGTCCAATTGAAGCGCATGGAAAAACTCTTCAGGTCCCTCTGAAATCGTAACTGCGTTAAGGTAAAACCTTTATTTTTAAAGTCGTATCCGGAAGATCCGCCTACTTTCCAGCGTGGAGATAGTTCTATATCCCCGGAAAACATTAGGGAATGTGCGCTAAACTCGTTTTGTCTGGCACTGTTCAAATAACTTGCCGAATAGGCCAACCTGAAATTCCAGGGTATTTTGGTTGCATAGGCAGGATTTTCCACATTAGTTCCCTTTTCCCGTTCTTCCCTTGGGTTGTCCCTAAAGCTATCGGCGCGGCCAAAGAGATCGTCCGTTCTACCGCCACTTTGGGCCACATAGTCAAAAGGATCTTCGGCTTCTTCGGCTTCGTCGTCCTTTTTCTTTGCAAACATTTTACTGTCAATGGAGTAGGAGATGTTCATATTGGCACGTGTCAACCTAAAAAGACTTCCTCCATTATCTATGTTCCAGGTATCGATACGCCTTCCATTATTATCTATGGCATAGGGGTCCAGTCCTGCCGCGAAGTTTATGGACATTTTGTTGTTCAGGATATTGGTTCCCCCATTAATGTTCAATGGACTTAGCCGAAGGGAATCGGCTTCCAGATTATACGCCGTTGATATGTTAAAATTGCTCAACAAGGGAATCTTTTTGGGTTCCGTTTTTGTAGAGTCCTTGTCCCGCACCTTGGCCTCCAAAACGTTGTTCAATGCAAGGCTTAGGCTGTTGGAGCGGCCCAGTCTAGGCGCACCGTTTAAGGTTCCATCAAACCTGCTATATTGCACAACACGGCCATCTCCGTCCAAGCCTTCCACATATTCGTCATAGAACTGCTCAAAGGAGGGGGCATACCCATAACTTATAGTTGGCCTAAGCACGTGTCTTATGGCCTGTATCTTTTTGTCCGCTCCAAAATTGAATGTTCCATAGAGCGTAGTACCAATACTGGCATTAAGGTTGTATTGGTTGTACCTGTCAAATCCGGAAATAGTATCTATAACTACTCGATTCGCCTCAGGATCAAAACTTCGTTCGAATGTTTGCATGGTCCAAACATCTTCGTAGTTTCCTCCCATGGTCACGCTAAAGTATTTGGCAATTTTAAAGTTGGTACTTATTGGGATACGGTGTCTAGCCCCGATCCTGGCGTTGTCGAACATACGGCCGGTCAAAAAATCCTCGTCGTTGGTGGTGAGTCGGTTTTGGGCGTTGACATCATATTGAAAGTTAATGTTCTGAATGGCCCCTTTTTTAATCCCATCCCTTTTTGCAAAGGGAAAAATACGTTCCATACTCGCCTGGAAGGTTGGAAGTGTCATGTTGATATTGTCTGGATTGGTAGTCGTAGCCGTTGGTGAGGTCAATTGCGAATGTGTCGCCGTAACGCTCATATTTACAGATGGATATGCTGGAAATGTTTTGGAATATGAAATGGAAGAAGAAAGCGTATTGTTCTGTGTATTGGGTAGGTTGCGTTGCTGTAAGGAGTTTCGGTAATATTCGCTACTCCCCAAATTCACCGACGCCGAAAACCGGGAATTGGGACTTGCCTTTTGATCCTGCGAGTGTGAAAACTGCAAGTTCCAGTTTTTTGATAAACTATAGTCGCTGAAGCCCTTTTGGCTCGTCACCAGGTTTTCGTACCTAAAATTGACATTGCCCCGGTATTTGTATCTTTTGGTGTATATGGAGGCCGTTCTAAAACCCCAACTTCCGTTGGTATAAAAATCACCTGAAAACTCCACATTGGCATAATCTCCCAGCGGAGCGTAATATCCAAAATCCTGTAAAAAATAGCCCCTGTCCGGGTCGTTTCCAAAAGTGGGCATTAAGACTCCCGGTGCACTTCCAACGGATAAGGGAAAATACGCAAAGGGCATGGCGATGGGCGTGGGAACATCGGCGATATAGAGATTGCTATAGCCGGCGATCACTTTTTTCTTTGGGACGAATTTTGCCTTTCGGACCCTGATGTAATAATCCGGATTTATGGTGTCCTCGGCGGTCGTAATTTTCGCTTCGCTCAGAAAATAGACAGAGTCGTTCTCTTTTTTTGTGATTTCGGCATATACCTTCATGGCGTCACTACCCAATTGTCCCGCGGCGGCTTGCTGTTCGGTCCTGGAATTCCAGATAATCGCCTTTTGGGTATCGAAATTAAACCGAATGGAATCCGGAATCACCACATTGGAGCCCTGTTTGAAGTAGGGAAGTTGGGTGTAATTGCCTACCGAATCCTTTATCCTACCCGCGTATACTTCATTTTTGATATAATCCATTATGATGATACCGGCCTTTAGCTCCGTATCCTGATAATAGATTTCAGCTTCGTTGTACAGATAGATTTTATTCTCCCGTTGGCTCAATTTCACATAGTCCTTGGCCTTGTAGGTTATGTTGTCCAACAGTAGGGGAGGCTTTTGATTTAGGGAGTCCCTTTGCAGGGAATCTCGCTGAATACTATCTCTTTCTAAGGGTTTTGGGAAAAGCGGGGCAACAATGGAATCTCTTTCAGCCTTAATTTCAAGGGGGATGACCTTGCCCTCTTGTGCCGTTCCCAAAAATAGACCAACAAAAAGTAGGAATAGGAAAAGTACGTTCTGTTTATTTGATTGCAAGGCTATAAATCCTATTTTTGTAAAGGTTTGGCAATCGGTAAGCCATTTGGTTCAGATGCCAAACTTACATATATTTTTTGTTCTCTTTATAGGGTGTTACCATAAATTTAACCATATAAGGAGGTGGAGAAACCTATTAAGAATATGAAAATAAAACCCCAAATTATCTTCCTTGTTTCCTTGTTATTACTACCGATGATGGCCAGTGCCTCGGAAACGGGAAAAGGACCTACGGTAGATCCATTCATTGTGGTATTGGACGCCGGCCATGGTGGCCATGACCCGGGAAACCTAGGGAACGGGTATTTGGAAAAAGACATAGCCCTAAAGATTGTGCTGAAGGTTGGCGAACTGCTTTCTGCCAATAAGGACATCAAGATCATTTACACCAGAAAGGACGATACCTTTGTGGACCTTTTTGTGAGAGGGGAAATCGCCAATAAGGCAAATGCCGATTTGTTTGTTTCTGTCCATTGCGATTCCCATAATTCCGATGCCCACGGGGCCGGAACCTTCGTTTTGGGACTACATGCCAACAAACAGAATTTTGAAATCGCCAAAAAGGAAAACTCCGTAATCTACCTGGAGGACAATTACGAAACCCGATATGCGGATTATGACATCAATTCGCCGGAATCCGTAATCGGGCTCACCATTATGCAGGAAGAGTTTTTGGACCAAAGCATCGCCTTGGCGAAAAACATTCAAGATAACATGTCCGGTAGGCTAAAGCGGGTGGACAGAAAGGTGAAACAGGCCGGTTTTATCGTACTACATCAAACCTTTATGCCCAGTGTTTTGGTGGAAACGGGCTTTTTGACCAATAAGGATGAAGGGGCCTATTTAAATTCATCAAAAGGACAGGCCGAAATGGGCACCGCCATTGCGGATGCCATTTTAAAATATAAGACGGAGGTACAAGGGGTATCCCAAGCGACCCAAGTTTCGAACCCCGCTACACCGGAAAAATCGTTGAAGGACGAAAGTTCCTCCGTTGCTGCGGTTGTAGTTTCCAAAGAGGAAACTTTGGAATCCAAAGAAATCAAAGAAATCAAAAAACCGGAATCGGCAGAAAAGAAACAGGAAGTATTGGCCGTATCGGAACCAAAAGAAACCCTAGAGGAAAAACCGGATGAAAATACCATTATCTATAAGGTCCAGTTAATGGCGAGTAGTAAGGATTTGGCATTATCACCCGAAAATTTTAAAGGTCTGCCCCAAATTACAAAGGAAGCTTATAATAATTTATATCGGTATATGTACGGGGCTACCAAATCCTACAGGGAGGCGAAAATGTTACAGTCAAAAGCGGCCAGGACGGGATACCCATCGGCATATATCGTAGCCTACAAAAAGGGCGTAAGGGTTTCCGTGCCCAAGGAGGTGGAAGAGGAATCCCAATAACGGCCATTGGTATGTTATTTATTCCTAATTTTGTGAGAAACATAAAATTGATTGCTTGAAACTATCCAGGGAAATTAAGACGGGAATTATTGTAATTGGAGGAATACTCCTATTTATTTTGGGGTTTAGTTATTTAAAATCGACACCACTTTTTGACAATAGTAAAACCCTGTACGCGGTTTATCCAGATGTGGGCGGACTACAGGCCGGGACCGTTGTGTCCATCAATGGTTTTGGGGTAGGAAAGGTAAACGATATAAAGTTTAAGGATGCACAAGGAAATTTGGTGGTCACCTTTACGGTAAGCAGCGATTTTCAATTTTCCAAAAATAGTACCGTAGAATTGTACGATACGGGAATAATTGGCGGAAAAGGATTGCAGATTACACCCGTTTTCGACGGTGCAGAGACCGTTCGATCCGGTGATACGCTTTCTACCGAAACAAGACCCGGGTTAACGGAGCTGGCCCAGGAAAAACTGACCCCATTGTTCAAAAAATTTGAATCGGCCGTTTCCGATGCGGATTCCGTACTGATCAACGTGAACCAGGTTCTGGATACCAAAACCAAAAAGGATTTACAGACCGCAATTAAAGGGCTTAGTGAACTTATGGCGAGTCTCAATGGAAGCGCCAAGGTATTAAACGATATTTTGGCCAACAACGAACAAAAGTTGGATAGTTCGCTTTCCAATTTTGAGACCCTTACCTATAATTTCGCCAAGCTTTCGGATACCCTTAACAACGCAGGTCTGGGAAGGACATTCGCAAGTTTGGAAACCACCATGTCGAATTTGGACAAGGTGATTTCTAAAATCGAGCAGGGTGATGGTACCTTAGGCAAGTTAATGAACGATAAGGAACTATATTCCAATTTAACTGATGCCTCCAGGGAGTTGGATCTGTTGCTACAGGACTTTAGGTTAAATCCAAAACGCTACGTGAACGTTTCGGTCTTCGGTAAAAAACAAAAGGAATATGAGGTTCCGGAAGATGATCCGGCCGCTAAAATAGAATAGATCCAATGCTGTATATACCCAATATCCTTTTTGTAGCGATTCTTATTGTGGGAATCGGATATTTCGCCAAAAACATTGGTAAACTTAGGCGCAACATTTTATTGGGAAAAGATACCGAAGTTTCCGATGACAAACCCACAAGATGGCGCAACATGCTCCGGATCGCCTTTGGTCAATCCAAGATGGTCGTGCGACCTGTGGCGGGTTTACTCCATGTAATTGTCTATGTTGGTTTTATCATTATCAATATTGAAGTTTTGGAGATCGTCATCGACGGTATTTTTGGGACACATAGAATTTTTGCAGGTCTGGGTCCTGTGTATGATTTTCTGATTTCATCCTTTGAAATCCTGGCGCTCTTGGTCATTATAGCGGTAATCGCTTTTTGGGTAAGAAGGAACATCATAAAGCTCCAGCGATTTTTAAAGCCGGAAATGAAGGGTTGGCCCAAAAAGGACGGTAATCTTATCCTTTACATTGAGTTGGTGCTGATGCTTTTGTTTCTCACTATGAATGCGGCGGATTTCCGTTTGCAGCAATTGGGTGCGGAGCATTACGTGCAGGCCGGTAGTTTTCCTGTAAGTCAGTATATTTCAAATTGGTTCACTGGTATGGACATTTCCAGCTTGATACTTTTGGAGCGAACCGCATGGTGGTTGCACATTGTGGGGATACTGTTCTTTTTGAATTATCTATATTTTTCAAAGCACCTGCACATCCTATTGGCATTTCCCAATACGTTTTACGGAAAATTGGGGCCCAAGGGAAAATTTCAGAATTTGGAGGCCGTAACCAAGGAGGTAAAATTGATGTTGGACCCTAATGCCGACCCGTTTGCTGCTCCCGCCGATACGGGGGATGTGCCATCAAAATTCGGGGCATCGGATGTGATGGATTTAAGTTGGGTGCAATTGCTGAATGCCTACACCTGCACGGAATGTGGTCGATGTACCAGCGAATGCCCCGCCAATCAGACCGGAAAAAAATTGTCCCCAAGAAAGATCATGATGGATACGCGGGACCGCCTGGAGGAAGTGGGTAAAATTTTGGACGCCAATAAGGGGGAATTCAAGGAGGACGGGAAACAGTTGTTGGACGATTACATTACCAGGGAAGAATTGTGGGCCTGTACTTCGTGCAACGCCTGTGTGGAAGCTTGTCCGGTAAGTATCGACCCATTATCCATAATTATGGACATGCGCCAGTACTTGGTAATGGAGCAATCCGCCGCACCATCGGATTTGAATAATATGATGGGAAATATCGAAAATAATGGAGCTCCGTGGCCTTTTAACCAAATGGACCGTTTGAATTGGAGTACCGAATCATAAAAGACTAGAAATGGCTGACACCCTTAAAGTTCCTACAATGGCAGAGATGTTCGCTGCCGGTGAAAAACCCGAAGTATTGTTTTGGGTAGGTTGTGCCGGTAGTTTTGACGATCGGGCCAAAAAAATTACAAAAGCCTTTGTGAAAATTCTGAACAAGGCCAATATTTCCTTTGCCGTTTTGGGAACGGAGGAAAGCTGTACAGGGGATCCGGCCAAAAGGGCAGGAAACGAGTTTTTATTCCAGATGCAGGCCGTCACCAATATAGAGGTGATGAACGCCTATGAAATAAAGAAAATTGTGACCACATGTCCGCATTGTTTCAATACCATCAAGAACGAATACCCAGGTCTTGGAGGTACCTATGAGGTGGTTCACCATACGCAGTTTTTGAAGCAGTTGTTGGAGGAAGGACGTATAACCATGGAGGGAGGAACCTTCAAAGGAAAGCGCATCACCTTTCACGACCCCTGTTACCTAGGTAGGGCCAATGGCGTGTATGAAGCGCCAAGGGAGCTGATACGGAAATTGGATGCCGAGTTGGTGGAGATGAAAAGCTGCAAGCAAAGAGGCCTGTGCTGTGGTGCCGGTGGTGCCCAAATGTTCAAGGAACCCGAAAAAGGGAACAAGGATGTGAATATTGAACGTACCGAGCAAGCTTTGGAGACAACGCCCCATATTATTGCCGCTGGATGTCCTTTTTGTAATACCATGATGACCGATGGTGTTAAGAACAAGGAAAAAGAGGGTGAAATTGCCGTTATGGACATTGCGGAACTTATTGCCAAGGCCGAAGATTTATAAGGCGTTGATTTTAAAACTATAAAGAAGGATTCATGCTAGCAGATTTTAATACACTACCCGATAGTTCCAGGGTATGGATTTACCAGGCGAACAGAAGTTTTACGGAACAGGAATTACAGGAAATACAGGACGACCTTACACTTTTTTTGGAAAACTGGACGGCCCACGGTAAGGACCTGAAGGCCGGTTTTGAGATAAAGTACAACAGGTTTTTGGTAATTGCCTTGGACCAAAGTGGGCAGTCGGCCACAGGATGCTCCATTGATGCATCGGTTCATTTTATACAACATTTGGAAAAAAAGTACCAAGTGGAACTGCTGGATAAAATGAACGTATCGTTCAAGCAAGGTGATTTTATAGCCTATAAGAACTTATTGGACTTTAAGGCGATGGCCAAACAGAAGGCCATATCAAGGAATACCATCGTTTTCAATAACCTTGTGGCGACCAAGGGTGAATATATGGAGCATTGGGAAGTTCCCGCTTCCGAAAGTTGGCACGCGCGTTTTGTCTAGATGCTAGCGGTCGTTAACATCTATTTTTATTAGGTTTTATCGATGAAATGCAATAAATTTCATGGTTTGATGTTATTTCCATACAGTAAAAACACATGAAGCTTTTTCTCAAATTTTTCTTTTTTCTTTTTGGCTCTTCTTTTCTTATTGGACAAAACCCTTTGGTTAGTTCGGATAGTCTGGCCCAGGCCATTTGGGTAACCGAACAATACCAAAAAATGACCTTGGAAGAAAAGGTAGGGCAATTGTTTATGGTCATGGTGACCTCCAACCAAACCGATGGGGAAAAGGAGAAGATAAAGCAGCTCATTCTTGAGCAAAAAATAGGGGGAATCATTTTTTCAAAGGGTGGGCCCGTACAACAGGCCAAACTTTGCAACGAGTTTCAATCCCTATCAAAGATACCGTTATTGGTGGGAATGGATGCGGAATGGGGATTGGCCATGCGATTGGACTCCACCTATTCTTTTCCTTGGAACATGACCTTGGGAGCCATTCAGGATACTAAAATCGTAGAAAAAGTAGGGTATAGGGTAGGACAGCACGCAAAACGCTTGGGGGTGCACATTAATTTTGCACCGGATATCGACATCAACACCAATCCTAAAAATCCGATCATTGGCAACCGTTCCTTTGGGGAAACTAAGGATGTGGTTGCGGATAAGGGCATCGCCTTTATGAAAGGTATGGAAAGTGCGGGTGTGCTATCCAGCGGAAAGCATTTCCCGGGCCATGGCGACACCGACGTGGATTCCCACCATGATCTGCCCGTAATTCCTTTTTCCAGGGAGCGATTGGACAGTCTGGAACTGTATCCCTTTAAAAAGTTGATCAACGAAGGTCTAAGTAGTGTCATGGTAGCCCATTTGGAGGTGCCATCCATGGAAATCAAGGAAGGTCTACCATCCTCGTTATCGGAACAGATCATTTCTGGAATACTCAAGGAGGAACTGGGATTTGAAGGTTTGGTCTTTACCGATGCCTTGAATATGCAGGGAGTGACCAAATTCGGTACCGAGGGTGCAGTAGCGTTGGCCGCTTTCAACGCAGGCAACGATATCCTTTTAATGCCCCAGAACGTGGAGGATGCCAAAGACCTATTGATCAAAAACTACAACAGGGGCCGGATCAGTGAGGCAAGGCTTGCCCAATCCGTGAAGAAGATATTAATGGCAAAATTCAAGGTGGGACTCCATAATTATAGACCCATTGCTCTGGACAATCTGTACGAGGATTTAAATACCGTTGAGGATGATATCCTTTATGAGGAAGCCATTGAGAACGCCCTAACGGTTGTTAAGAATCGGTTTGACTTGCTTGGCATTAAAAATTTGGAAAACAAGAAAATCGCCTATGTAAAATTTGGGGATGCTCCCAATGATGACTTCATATCGGAACTGAACAAATATACTACGGTGACCCAAGTAAATGCCAATACCATTGAATCGCTCAAAAAGCAGTTGGAGCATTATAACTTGGTAATCATCGGTCACCATAAAAGCAATGAGAGTCCTTGGAAACCCTATAAGTTTACTGACAGGGAACTGGCTTGGCTGCAGGAAATTTCCAATTTAAGGTCTTCAAACCTAATCCTGACCGTATTTGCAAAACCGTATGCACTTTCGGATATCTCCACGTTTCAGAATATTGATGCCGTTGTGGTTTCCTATCAAAATAGCGCCATTGCCCAGAGGAAAACAGCGGAACTTCTGTTTGGTGCGATTCACGCCTCGGGAAAGTTGCCTGTTAGTGGAAGTTTTGAATTTCGGGCCGGAACGGGAATTCAATTATCCTCGCTAAATAGGTTGGGATATAGTCTTCCGGAAAGGGTAGGTCTTAGTTCAAAGGGCCTTTCCAAGGTAGATGAATTGGTGCAGGACGGACTGGATAGTCTCATGTTTCCTGGGGCCCAGGTTTTGGTGGCCAGGCATGGGAAAGTGGTGTACAACAAAAGTTTTGGGAAACCCACGTACGAGTCCGAAGTTGCCGTCGCCGATGATGATATTTACGACCTAGCTTCGTTGACAAAGATTTTAGCGACCTTGCCCATGGTCATGAAAATGGAGGAAGAAGGAAAGATTGCCTTGAACGATACTTTTGAGGAACTGGTACCCGAATATTCCAATACGGAAATCAAGAACGTAACGGTCTTAAAGGCCTTGTCGCATTATGGACGGTTGCCTGCCTGGATACCCTTTTATGTCCGCACCTTAGACGAAAATAGAAGGCCTTCCAAGGAGTTTTATCGCACCCAACCAACGGATGGCTTTTCGGTCAAGGTTGCAGAAAACCTATATCTCACCGATGCCTATAACGATTCCATTTATAATAGGATTGGAAGACAGGATTTAAAATCCAACAGATATCGCTATAGCGACGTGCCATATTATGTCATGAAAAAATACGTGGAGGATACGTATGGGGAAAAATTGGATGTACTCGCAAACGATTTTTTGTATAGTAGAATAGGGGCGAACTACACTGCCTACAATCCCTTGGAAAAAATTCCAAAGAACAAGATTGTGCCTTCAGAAGAGGATAATTATTATAGATACCAGACCGTACAGGGCTATGTCCATGACATGGGGGCGGCCATGCAAGGTGGGGTGGGAGGTCACGCGGGCCTGTTCAGCAATGCGAACGACGTGGCCAAGATTATGCAGATGTATTTACAGAACGGATACTACGGTGGGACGAAGTTCTTTGATTCCCGGACCGTAAAGAAATTCAACACCTGCTATTTTTGTGATAAAAACGTACGAAGGGGCGTTGGCTTTGACAAGCCCCAACTGGAACACAGTGGGCCCACCTGCGGGTGTGTTTCCAGAAAAAGCTTTGGACATAGTGGTTTTACGGGAACGTACACCTGGGCAGATCCGGAAGAGGAGATCGTGTATGTATTTTTATCCAACCGTACCTATCCATCGGCCTCCAACACCCTTTTAGTTAAATCTGGGTTAAGAACTAGGATTCAGCAGGCCATTTACGACTCCATACTAAATTAAAGAGTAGTTTTGTAGTCAAGGGCATCCGTTAGAAGATTCCTTTAAAGACTGTATGCCTTCGGGATTTCATAACTGACCGATTGCAAAATGGATTTAGACAGAATGAAACCCTCAGAGAGGGATTTGTTGTGTTAAGTTAAATAACAATACAAAAGGAAATGTTTAAGAATCAAGCTATTGATCTAATTTTATACGCATGAAAATTGCTATTGTTTGCTACCCAACGTTTGGTGGTAGCGGTGTTGTTGCCACGGAATTGGGAATTGCCCTTGCGAATAGGGGGCACGAGGTACATTTTGTAACTTATCGTCAACCCGTGCGATTGGAACTTTTAAACAATAGTATTTATTTTCACGAGGTACATGTGCCGGAATATCCTTTGTTCCATTATCAGCCTTATGAGTTGGCATTGTCCAGTAAATTGGTGGACACCATAAAATTGTACAATATAGATTTGTTACATGTCCATTATGCAATACCCCACGCTTATGCCGGTTATATGGCCCAGAAAATGTTGGAGGAACAGGGAATTTATGTTCCGATGGTGACGACCTTGCATGGAACCGATATTACCCTTGTAGGCAAGCATCCGTTTTATAAGCCTGCGGTGAATTTTAGCATCAATCAATCCGATGTGGTAACCTCCGTTTCCGAAAGCCTAAAACAAGGTACTTTGGAGATATTCGATATAAAAAAAGATATAGAGGTTATCCCCAACTTTATAGACAAAAACAAATACAAGCACACGTTTACGGATTGCCAACGATCGGCTATGGCAAAGGATGGCGAGCGTATAATTACGCATATAAGTAACTTTAGGAAAGTGAAGCGCATACCCGACGTAATCAAGGTATTCCAGAAGATTCAGGAAAGAATACCTTCTAAATTGATCATGGTAGGCGAGGGG
This sequence comes from Maribacter sp. PR66, assembly GCF_028464205.1. NCBI lineage: Bacteria > Pseudomonadati > Bacteroidota > Flavobacteriia > Flavobacteriales > Flavobacteriaceae > Maribacter > Maribacter sp. PR66. The sequence continues at coordinate 20,707 of NZ_JAQPCH010000012.1, read as the reverse complement.
CCTGAAAAAGAAGGTGCGGAACGATTATGTGAGGATTTGGGCATTGGCAATAAGGTCATCTTTTTGGGAAACAGTAATGAAATAGACAAGATACTTTGCTTTTCAGATCTCTTTTTGCTGCCGTCCCAAACCGAAAGTTTTGGTTTGGCGGCTTTGGAGGCCATGATTAATAAAGTTCCTGTAATTTCGAGCAATACCGGAGGAATTCCAGAAGTGAACGTCCATGGCGTAACAGGGTATTTAAGTGATATTGGGAACATTGAGGAAATGGCACAAAATGCGATATCCATTTTGGAGGATGATGACACCTTGGAGCGATTTAAATTGAACGCCGTAAAGGAAGCCGAAAAGTTCGATATTTTAAAGGTGTTACCACTGTACGAGAAAGTATATGAACGAGCTTATAATAGCCGATTAAAAAATGTTTAGGCCCTTTATCCTCCTATTTATTCTCGTAGTTTCCTTGGGTTCGTGCAAGAGTCAAGAAAAAATGAAACTCGAAAATACCGATACAGTTGCAATGTACCTGATTATGAGCGGCGATCATAGTGGCTTTGAGCAGGAACATTTGTTAAAAATTGATAGTCGGCTGGAATTTGAGGAGTTTTTTGGAAAAATCAATAGAACCAGAAAACCGGGAATACCAGTTCCGGAGATCGATTTTAAAACAAAGTCGGTCATTGTTCGCTTGAAAGGCACTACTACCAATAATGAACCTGATATTACCCTGCAAAAGTCATCCAAGGAGAGCTTACTCTTAAAGAAGATCCGGACAAACTCAAGAAAAGAAACTACGGCCGTGTTGACACCTTTTTTTATTTACAGTGTTCCCAAAACAAATAAGGACGTAATAATCCAATAGATTACATCGGATAATTATAGGAATACATCTATCAAACGATAAAAAATACCTTACAAAGGACTTTTTTGAAAACGAGCAGTTATTATACTAGTTTTACACATTAATACCCAAATTCAATGGACATGAGAACCAAAATTTTATTTTTAGCTATAGCAATTCTTGCCTTTTCCAATATCTCTTTTGGTCAGGAAGAAGAACTTCAAATCACCTCAAAGGATAGTATCGTCATAAGTTCATGGATGGTAGGCCTCGGTTTCAATGCCGTGGACGATTCCGGGAACGTTTTTGACGGACTTTTCGATGTTGGGGATGAATGGAATATCTTGCCGTATCCTTCCAGGTTAAGTTTAGGAAGATATTTCAAAAGTGGACTAGGTGTGGAGGCCATAGGGACTTTGAACAAGTATAAAGAGGGCAAAATTATTGACGGGCAAGTGAATCCTGAAGATATTGACTATTATGCCATTGATGCTAGGATTACCTATGATTTGAACAAAATTATAGGGGAAACCGGTTGGTTCGATCCATACGTTGGTGTAGGAGCGGGTTATACCGAGGCCAATAATTTGGGAAGGGGAACGTACAATGCCGTGGTAGGATTTAGAACATGGTTTTCGGATAGATGGGGCTTGGATTTTAATTCGTCCGGTAAGTGGGCCATGAGCCAGTCAGACGGCGCTACCAACCATATCCAACATGCCGCTGGGGTAGTTTACCAATTTGGTATCGAAAAGGGGCTATCAAAAAGGGGCGAGGAGAAGAAGGAATTGTTGGCGGCCATTGAAAAGGAAAAACAACGACAGGCAGATTCCATTGCCGAAGTCAATCGATTAAAAGAGGAAGCTTTGTTGACGGAGCGACTTCAAAAAGAGAAAGAGGCTGCCGAGCTGGCCGCCGCAGAAAAAGCCGCTAGGGATAAAAAAGAGGCAGAACAAAAAGAGATTCAAGATCAAATAGACGGATTAGGGCGTGTTTATTTTAGGTTTAATTCCTCGTATTTGAAAAATGATGATAAGTCATTGTTGGATAAACTTGCAGCCATACTAAAAGAACATGAAACCGTCAAATTGGAGATTTCCGCCCATACGGATGCGAGGGGTCCTGAGGAATTTAACCAATGGCTATCTGAAAGACGATTGGAAAGAACGGTCAACTACTTAAATGAATTGGGAATTACATCCGATCGTTTGGTTGGAAAGGCCCAGGGTGAATCCCAGCTGACCAACGAATGTGGCAATGGGGTAAAATGTCCAGAGGTCAAACATCAGGAGAACCGAAGGTCACAGTTTAGTATTATAGAGTTCTAACCTAGTCGTTGTAAAATTTTGAGCCGGATCATTATTTAAAATGATACGGCTCTTTTTTTTTGAAATAAATATAATTGAAACTTTATCCATAGAATTATCTAAAACCTAAAGATAAAAGGCGCCTTGTTTTTTGTTATTTGCTGATTATGTCCGGTAGAATTATTTTATAAACAAGAATAAATTTTATGTTACTAAAATCTTACTTATAAGTGGTATTATCCAACGGTAAATGAAAAAATAGGGGAGACGGATTCATTCCCCTGACTGTCCTTAGTAACTACTTTCCAATAATAGGTTATACCCGCAACCACAGGAATACCAAGGAATTGGTCATTTTCCAAATCCGATTCAAATAACGCAGGGTCATTGTCTTCTCCAAAATAAAGATCATATCCTACAATGTCGTCATCTCGATCTTCCGAATTCCATCGTAAGTTTACTGTAGTTGCGGTCGCTGAGATGGAAGCTCCGTTGGCAGGCGAAATCGCCGTAGCAGGTGAAGGAACAAAAGATTCAGATCCAGGACCCTCGTTGTAAAAAGACCAAGTTTCACTTCGGATTTTATTTGGACTGGATGCTGATGAAATACTCCATGAATAGGGGGTGGCTCTCTTTAAGAGCACATTAAGTTGCGGTTGGTCACTTTCAAATTCTTGGATATTGGAGGTGTTGAGATTTGTAAGCGTCATTTTATAGGTTTGTACGCGATCAATACCCTCCCAAAGGAATGTCAATTCACTTTCTGTTTCCGAAACCAAAGTTCCTTCCGTACATTCCGAAAGATTTTCTGGAAAAGTAAGCTCAATGGTAATGCTCGGACCCAATAATTCGGCCAGGTCGCTGTCCGCTGAACAATTTCCAAGAAAGACGGCAATCATCATTAAAGATGCGACTTTCCTCATGATTTTAGTACTTTGAATATCCTTTTTTTCTTACCATTTCCAATTTGAACGACATAAAGCCCATCCGTCCATTGTGCGGTGTCTAATTTAATGGTTTTGTTGTAAACAGGTAGTGTTTCACTGAATACTATTTGTCCTAAAGTATTGTAAATCAAAATTTCTTCTTTTTCACCTTCAAAATTGTTAAGAAATAGCTCCAATTGTTCGGTAAATGGACTTGGATAAGCGGTTATGGCATTTTCCATCAGTATGGTCTCCGTATAAGAACCATGACAACCTTCTTCCGATATGATGGTAAGATTGTTTACCTCTTGGGTTAGGGGAAGGGTAATTTCATTTTCTACCTCTTCCCAAAATTCCTGATTTAGTTGAACCCTAAATCGTGATGTGCCTGTGACAGAAACGGAAACTGTATTGTCAATAAAGTTCATGGAAGTGGATACCGATAAGGGTTCAGGTTCTCCAATAGTAATGGTGTAGCAACTTTCAAGGAACTGCCCATCAATTGAATTTAGACAAACATTATAGGTTCCCGATGCAAGGTCTGTAAAGGAAATACTTTCATTAAAATTCAAGCTCTCAGAACCTTCTTCATCAGATAAAACGGCCTGATAGTTGCCGCTTGACTTACTTGTTATCGTTATTTTTCCGGTTGCCGTGCCCAAACAGGATACCTTAAAAGTACTTAAGGAGAACTGATCAGAAGGAAAAGCTGCCAATGGACATCCATTTAAAGAGACAAGGGTGTTTTCAGGAGTTTCAGGACATTCATCTTCTGCATCTGGAACACCGTCCCCATCCGTATCCATAAGCGACCATATTGCTATGTTGTTTGTATTGGAATTATTACCGGCACGGCCAAAATTCCCACCCAAAAATAATTCCTTGGTTTCCTCAATAAAATAAAGAGCATTGCCTCTATTGTCGATTCCAACATCCGTTCCGGGCCCAAGTGCTTGCCAGCCAAGAGTAGGGTTCCACCTGGCAATGTTGTTCATTACTTTGTTTTCTGAGATAATGTCGCTTGCAGTTTCAAACGTTCCCGTGGCGTAAAGATGTCCATTATGCCAATTCAAATCATTAACATTACCGCTGATACCAGCACCCAGCGTCTCCCATGTCTGGTTTTGAAGATGAAACCTGGCTATTCTACGTACGGTACTGTTACCTGCATTCACAAAGTTTCCGCCCGCATAGACGAAACCATTGTTAATAATAATAGCCTGAACGAATCCACTTGTACCAGTTCCCAGCGCATCCCAATTGGTGCCATCCCAACTCGCAATTCTATTGGCAGTGCGGCCACCTGCCAAATCAAAGTTTCCGCCAATGTACAGGTTGTTTTCTTCGTCAAACGCAATGGCCCTAATCTCATTGTTGGTACCTGTTATACCTGTGCTACTATCGGTTAGACTGAGCCAATTTCCGTTTTCCCACTTTGCGATATTATTTACAGTCAATTCTCCCGCATTGCTAAACACACCACCGGCGTATAGAACGGATCCGCTCTTGTCAAAGGAAATTTTGGAAATAGGTCCGTTTGTTCCATTTCCCAATGAATTCCAATTATCCCCATTATAATATGCAATGTTATTTGCGGGTATTCCACCAATTTCACTGAAATCACCTGCTACAAAAAGATTGCCGTTAGCAGATAGGGCCATATCCAATATGGGGCCATTGGAGCCGGATGTATAGGCACTCCAGTTACCGTTGGAATCGTACATGGCTAAATTTCCAACGCTTACACCCCCACCGCTGCTAAAATTACCGCCAATAATCAAATTTCCATTACTGTCGGTTATCAAACACTCAACGGTGCCATTGGTTCCTGCATCCAAAGGAGTCCAATTGCCTACACCATTGACTTGGATAGTTTCCGGTTCTGAAGAATTCCCTGATAATCGATATATTCTGGCGGTATTTGAATAGCCAAGAAAGTAAAGTTCTCCGGATTCGTCTTCGCCAAAAGATGAGATATACGTGCCGTTTGTTTTGAATAGAAGTTCATTGGACACGGTTTTGGAGGCTTCATCGTAACGCAACGCCCAAACTCTTCCCGAAACATAATCCCCATAAACATAGGCATTTTGCAAGCGGGAATCCTGAAGGCCGCCCTTATACCAATAACCACCGGTAATGGAAACGTCCCCAGAATTGTGATCATAATAAAATAGCGGCTTACTATCTGGCGTGGTAACCAATGAAGTTCCTGAGCCATAACTGGGTTGGCTTTCAGCCTCAAATCTGTTCCATCCATAATTTCCGCCTTTTTCTATGAGGTTGATTTCCTCGAATGCATTTTGACCAACATCCGCCCCCCATAGTCTACCTTGTTCGTCGAAGGAGAACTTCCAAGTATTTCGTATGCCCCAAGCAAAGAGTTCGTCCAAACCTGCTTGTCCTACCCTAGGATTATCACTAGGAATCTCATAATTTCCATTGGGTAGTTCAGGATTGGTTTCCAAAGGATTATCACCATCAATATCTACATCGATTCTTAAGATACTTCCAAATACCGTATTTAAGTTTTGACCATTTTTTTGGGGATCTCCGCCCCCTCCGCCATCCCCTACGGAAATGTACAGATATCCGTCCGGACCAAAGGCGATTTTTCCTCCGTTGTGATTAGAGTCACTCTGGTTTTTTTGGAATTGTGCAATAACAAACTCGGAGGTTTCATCTAAAATATTTGGATTCTCTTGGGATACGGTGTATCTAACGATATTGATCCTGTAATTATTCGGCCTATCAATATAGTAAACAAAAACATAACCATTTGATGTAAATTGTGGATGAAAGGCAAGGCCCAAAAGACCAATTTCCTGCCCAGAACTGTAGGCCACTTTGTTGGAAATATCTAAAAATGTAGCCACTTCGTTTTGGGAGATGGAAGGACTATTCGGAAATACTTTGATGATTCCGGGCTGTTCTAAAACGCACAATCGGTTACTTCCATCGGGTGGTGCCTGCATTTCCACGGGGAAATTAAAGGAAAGGTTAGTAAAGGCATTTTCATAGAAAACCTGGGCAAAAAATGGGGTGTTTATAAATAGCAGAAGAATGATAAGTCGGAACTTAGAAACAGGTGTTGGGGTCATGAAATATGTTATTTTCACAACCCCAAAAATACAAAGTCACAAACAATTGACTACTTTAAATCCATGAAATATGGACTCTAAAAGGAAGAATGGTCTATACGGCCACCTTTTCGGTCAAACTGGCCCAAAGATTTTTGGACAGTACATTGCTGGACCAAATGATTCGTACACAATGCTCCAAATGCCAAAATATTTTGTCTTCAATTTGGTTTCCAGCCAATAAGGGTCCTGCTACGAATAGGTTTTTTGACGCCTGCATTTTTTTGTCAATATGGAATCCTATTTGTGAAGGGTTTGGGGTACAAAGTCCATCTGTTATCAAACCTTTCAAGAAGGGGGAAAGGTCATCTGCCATCAGGTTCACACTTCCTAGACAATTTACCACAATGTTAAAATCCTCCTTGCCTAAATTCTTCTCGGAATTAGTATCGGTAATTGTATAGCTAACTTCCAATCCGTTTTCATTTTCTTGAAGCTGTGCGAATCTGCCTTTTATATGGGAAAATCGGTTCCTTTTGGAAAGCTCATCAACAACTGAAAGGTAGTGGTTTCCGGCACAACGTTGTCTTCGTCCTATTTGATTGCCATAAAAACAAGCGAAATTTGAAAGTTCTCCCTCATCTAGTCTTGGTAATAATGCACCAAAACCTTTTGATATAATTCCAACAGAAGTGGCAGCTCCGATCTCAAGGGATTCTGCTGCATCTATATCCTTATGTGCGGCCTCGGAGATTTCCTTGGCAGTTAATGTTTTTTTATGGGACAAAGCGATCAAATGCTTTGGCTCAAAGGATTTTGCTTTTTCCTGGTCTACCGTTCCGTCGGGCATCACCCCGTGAGAAGACAAGGTCTTAAAGCTTGTTTGGTACTCTTCCAAGGGTAATTTATCACAGATTTTATAGATCATTTCCAGTCCACTGGCATTGGCGCCCAAAACAGCTATTTTTGTGGGAAGATTCTTTTTATTTCTATTTTTGACGAAATTTACGATTTGCGTCATATTTTCTTCCATCCCAACCCCATACGGTTCTTTTATATATAGGGTATTTTCTTTATTCAAAATGGGCTTTTCATACAGTTGCTTATAAGGTAAGGAACCAATGGAAAGAACTGTTTTCTCGACATCTAAATGCGTCCCATCATTAAAAAATAATCTAAAATTTTCTCCCTGCCTAGTAATTCTAACAATTTCTTTTTTTATATAATGTACTGAAAGGCAATTTTTTGACTTTAGTTTCTCTATCCTTTGCAGCACCTCTTGTTCGATATACCTGCCGAAGAAAAAACGGGGAATATAGAGATCGTCCCAATCACCTTTAATATAGGTGGCATTGTTTTTTCGCACCCAATCTGAGGCATAGTGTCCGCCATGTTCCACGAACTCTTGTGCCAATCCATCTATATTTTCGTTCAACCAATTTTTGAAATGCGTTCTTTGAGGTTCTGAGATAAAGTTTTTAAGGTCTTGGATCAAGAGTACCGATTTTCCGGAACGTTCCCCATAGGGCATACCCTTAAAAAAATCATTGCTCTTGTCTACAACATATAATTCTAGACTTGTTTCTTTTTGATAGGAAAGGTTGTCTAATAATGGTATTAACGTGTAACTGGTAGCAATTCCGGCACCTATAAATGCTATTTTTGTGGCCATTTTTATTTGGTTTGATGTAAATTTCCCAATTTATATTGTAAGAACAATGATAACGGGAAATATTTTGATTAAGTTTCAGAAATGTTCGATAACATACATTTCTATTTTTTTATCCCATGAAATGGCAAACGTTATTTTTTTCTATTTATTGGAATGAATTTTTTACGAATTGGACTCCTAAATTATCGGGGATAAAAGCGACTCTTCAGAAAACATGAAATACAACAATAATATTAGGTATATTTTGAAAAATTTAAGCACTAACCTTATAATATTTATGTCCGATGTTTCCATCAATATTCTGTTCGTAAAAAAATCATTCTGTTATGGGATTACATTTTCTAAACTAATTACCTAGGATTATTTTCTTCGTGACAGAGCTATCGTCCTTGTAATTTATCTTTAGGAGGTATATTCCAGTTTGTACTTCAGGAATGTCCATAGGGAATAAGGTTTCAGTTGTAAACTGATTTGAATATTCCAATATTAATTTTCCAGATATTTCATATAAACCTATTGTGTCTACGGGTGAAAGTTCTATTTGCTTACTTGGTATTTTGATATAGACTAAGTTCGTTGTAGGATTGGGGTAAAGTATAATACCTTCATCGGAAATTACGGATACTTCGATATTATCCGTAAAGGAACCGTCGTTGGTGGTGGCGGTGATGGTCGTTGTCCCTGCCCCAATTGCCGTAACGGTCCCGTTTGTGCTTACCGTTGCAACCCCGGGATTGCTGGTGGACCATGCCACGGACGTGTCGGTCGCGTTTGCCGGGCTGACGGTGGCCGTTAGGGAGACGTTGTCCCCAACGGTCAGGGTCTCGCTTGATGGTGTCACCGTGACCCCTGTGACAGGTACCGTGACCGCCTGAACCGTTATTATTGCCGTGTCTGTAAACGAGCCGTCAATGGTCGTCGCCGTTATCGTTGCCGTACCCGTACCTGTTGCCGTTACCAGTCCGCTGCCGTTTACCGTTGCCACCCCTTGGTCGCTCGTGGCCCATGAAACGGAATTGTCGGTGGCGTTGCCCGGGCTTACTATTGCAGTGAGCTGAGCGCTCTCGCCTGTTTGTAGCGCCCTGGTAGATGGGGTTACAGTGACGTCGGTCACGGGTATTGTGTTGGAGTCCCCAAATAAAGCCAATAATTGGGTGTCATTGTTCCACCGTTCGTAAGTATCATATTGCCCACTGAACCATATGGCATGCTGGCTCTGTCCATGGTTTTTTGGAACAATGGGCCTGAGGTGGTCAGAAGTGGAGTTTTGAGTAATGGGTTGCCACGAAAAGGTAAGGCCTCCATCAGAAGTTTCCCCTTTCCAAATTTCATATCTGTCATTGGTATTCAAGGGAATATTAGTGTCCTGCCAGGTTAGATCAAAAGGATTGGCGGCATTGGTAGATAGATATATGACGTTAGGGTTGTCGGGGTCTATAGTGATTCCTCCAGAATAATCTTCCTCTCTATCATATAAGGGCCGACCAGCTTTTGCAATCATGCGCTTTTGCCAATTTGTACCTGTCCATCGAGCATAATAATAAAATATTCTAGTGGCCAAATAGTTATTTGGGTCTGAGGGTGAATCCAAGCTTACTTGAAAGACGGTAGCGGGATTTCCATCAGTGTAATATGCCGTATCCCATGTCCAGGCTCTACCATTGGGAATCCAGTCGTCGGGTCCTTCGCCACTACCCCAAGAATCAGTTGAAAATTGATACACTAGAGTTCCCCTTTCCCCACCATCATGTTCAATGGGCAAGTCTTGGAAATCCTTAAAAAAAGATCCATTGGAATTTCGAAAAACCCCATTTTCATAATATAAATGATAAATAGAATTGGACGATATTCTCGGATGCCCATCAGTGTAGGTGAAGTCAATCCTATTTACCTCATCGGTTGCAAACTTAGGGTATGGCCTTTGTAAACCTGAACCTGTCGTCCTTATTAATTGAATGGGGTCTTCCCAGGTAGCTGCATCATCCCTTGAAATAGATACGGTGGGGTTATCATTTATGCCTCGATAAAAATTATAAATAGCGTTGCTTTCTCCTGATAAGGAATAGGTGTTGGAAAAAAGATTAGGAAATGGTAGGTTCCACTGAACCTCTGGTCCCCAATCGGCCAACGTCCTTGGAATGGTATTGTTGGAAATTCTATAGAAAAATTCATTCCCCATATGTAGGGTATGCATTGCCAGCAACCTCCCATCAGAAAGAATGGTTATGGAGGGTGCAACATGGTCGTCCCTGAGTTGTGAATCTAGTGTTGAAATAATACTTTCACTTATATCCCCCGTTTCCGGATCATATCTTGTCAGCCCTACCCGGCCATCACTCAAGGCATACCCTACGAATAAATAACCATTATGGAACACAGCTCTTTCATCCATACTCCAGTTCCAAGCGGCACCCGTGGCTAAATTTCTTATAATTGGCTCTGAGGGAACTTGCCCTAATGACTTAAAATTGATTATAAAAAAAAGGACTAGGGCATAAAAAAAATAGCATTTTGTACCTACGTAGTTTTTTTTCATCTTTAGCGATCTCGTTAATGTATTCCCCAAAGAAACAATTTTTTATGTAAACTCTTAAAATACAATCGTTTTACCCGTTAGAATATACGATTAAAGGCATTTGTATTCATCTAAGGATTACAAAGGGGCAATATCGATTCGTTAGGTATGATCAGTGGATTGGGATAGCTATTTTTATTTAAAGGCCGATTAGGGTTATCATTATATTATTGATTTGAAAGACACTATTAAGCTTCTGCCTTACAGGTTTTTTTAATCGTTAATACGGGAAAATAGAATGGATTGACATACGGGTTTAACAAAAATAAGACATGTACAACAAATCAATGAAACCTGCGCAATCCCTGCTTGCCCGTGCTGCGCTTCCAAATGGGTTTGTTTGTATTCTTGCAAAGGATTCGGAAACACAAAACCCACGACGAAACCGTCGCGGGTTTCTTTTGCGGAGGAAGAAGGGATTTTGTCCTAACATCCCGAACAGGGAATTCTTTGCAAGCATAAAACCTACGCAAACCTTGCTTGCCCGTTCTATGCTTCCAAATACTTTTGCAAGTTTGCTTGCAACGCATTTGGAAACACAAAACCCACGACACTTACGTCGTGGGTTTCTTTTGCGGAGGAAGAAGGGATTTTGTCCCAACATCCCGAACAGGCAATCCTGTGCAAGCATGAAACCCACGCAAGCTTTGCTTGCCCGTTCTGCGCTTCCAAATACTTTTGCAAGTTTGCTTGCAACGCATTTGGAAACACAAAACCCACGACACTTACGTCGTGAGTTTCTTTTGCGGAGGAAGAAGGGATTCGAACCCTCGGAGGCGTTAACCTCAATAATGACATGAAGCCATTATTTGCATTAGACCACTCTGCCATTCCTCCATTTTGGTTTATAGAACGAGTCATATTTTACTTTATTGTCAATCAATCCTTTTTAATTCTTTATAATAGTTTCTTTTTCTCTTGTGCAAAGTTTAAATTTGTGCCCTTGAAATTAAACGTTTTTATAAGTTCATTTAACGATATTAATCTTTAAAGACTGTTTAATGTTATTTTTTTGTTGGTTGAATTTACTTACATCTTTTATGCTATGAAAAATAATTACGATTTTAATTTTAAAAAGCTTAAGAAATACCTTTATATATCATCTATTACTGCTTTTGCAGCTGCTATCATGAGTTTCGGTCCCATGTTCTTTGGTCCTGGGATGACTACCCCGGAGCCGTTTTCAATTGGGTCCAATACCAGTTTTCCTGCTGGGGGTGTCGGTAGCCCTGCGTATGAGGTGGCATTTCCCAATTTAGATTTCGATTCTCCCATTACCTTCAATCCCGTGCCCAATGACAATAAGATCGTCATTGGCCAACTGAACGGGGAGATTTACTGGATCGGTGAGGATAATGGCACTACTCAAAAGGAATTGATTGTGGATTGGTCCTCTGAAGTAGGAGATCGTAATGAAGGTGCCGTATGGGACGGGGGCTTTTTGGGTTTGGCGATACATCCGGAATTCGGAGTAGACCCCACCAAGAACTTCATGTTCGTGTACTATTCCACGAACGCCGCAAACAATGCCTTGGGAACTAATCAGGGTTTTAGGTGCAATCGGGAAAATTTTAGCGGAAATTATCTAATATTAGAGCGTTTTAGGGTGGATCCGAACACAATGCTTTTTGTTGCTGATAGTCGGGAAATGATGATGCGCCGGGAATTATACAATACTACGCACAGGGGTGGTGGCATGACTTTTGGCCAGGACGGCTTTTTGTACCTGACCACTGGGGACCAGGCTACCTATGTCAGTGCTCAGGATCCCATTAACAATTTGGACGGTGGGGTGTTATGATTGGATGTGGATATGATAGGAGGCGCCACCAGTCATGCTCCAAGAAGATTTCTACAAGACCCTGGGGTGGGCAATACGAATCCTGGTAGGCCAGGCTTTATTCCCAGTGAAGGCTTGGAAATGTCCGGTGCATATTACTTTATACCTAACGACAACCCTTTCAACGACCCCACCGGTGGCATATTCGAGGAATATTATACCATAGGCCACCGGAGCCCGCATCGTTTGACGATGGACACAGCTACGGGCGATTTATACATAGGCGAGGTGGGCGAGGGGACCCATGAAGAGATCAATGTGCTTCGGAACGTTCCCGGCACTGCTGGGCAGAACTATGGATGGCCCTTATTTGAGGGAACCGCCCCGTTCAGCCCTCCCACGCAGGCTGGCATACCCTGTGACGTAGTCCAATACCCTGGGACCCCCCTTACGGCCCCATTAACGGATTTCGCAAGGTCCGAGGCAGCGTCGATCATCGGGGGGTACGTCTACAATGGTTCCATAGCCCAGTACCAGGGTCGATATATTGCGGGAGATTACATCACCAACCAATTGTTCGCCATAGACACCCAAAGCGGTTCCAAGGAAAATCTGGGCGTGGGCCCTGGCGATATCATTTCATTTGGCCAGGATAGCACTGGGGAGCTCTATATGCTTACCTTGGGAGCTGGCGGTGATAGCGGTATATTTAGGTTAAGGCAGTCCATTAATACCAATGCGGCCCCTGTCCTGCTTTCGGAGACCGGGGTGTTCGATACGGACGGGGATGGAGATTTTTCAGATATTGGTGAGCTTACCGTTACACAAGGGTTTATCCCTTATGAGATGATCGATCCCTTTTGGTCGGACGGGGCATATAAGCGTCGTTGGATGGCCATTCCCAATGATGGCAGCCACAACACGCCTGCAGAACAGATCCAATGGTCTGAAAATGGCGATTGGCAATTCCCTATAGGTTCAGTTTTAGTAAAACATTTCAATTACCCAATCGATGATACCAATCCCAATGTCACCCGTAAGATCGAGACCCGTTTTTCCATTAAGGGGGCGGATGGCAGTTTTTACTTTCTCACATACAAATGGAATGCGGCGGAAACCGATGCCACCTTGGTGGATATGACAACTGGCGACACGGCCAACATTCAAGTGGCCACCAATGGTGGGGGCACACGAAACGTCAACTGGCTCTATCCTAGCAATTCGCAATGCATCCAGTGCCATGATCCGGCGCTTGGGGGTTCTTTGGGGCCAAGGACACGATTTTTGAACAAGGATTTTGATTACGCCGAGAAAGGCGGTATCGAGGGTAACCAATTGGTAACCTTGAGTGCTTTGGGTATTTTGGATCAAACAATTACAGATCCGGATACGGAAACCTACCTCACCCATGCTCCTATGGACGATGACCTTAATTATACATTGGATGAACGGGCACGTTCCTATTTGGACAATAACTGTGCCTACTGCCACCAGCCTGCCACGGGCAATAGGGCTCAATTTGATCTCAGGCTCATCAATACGCTTCAACAAACAGGGCTCTTGACCGCGATAGGTAATAATATTCCCGGGGAACCCACCATCACCCGTATATTGGTCCCTGGAGATGCAGCTAACTCCCAGCTCTACCATAGGGCCAACAGTCTGGATCCTGGAATCATGATGCCTCCTGTGGCCAAAGGCATTATAGATACGGAGGGCGTTGCCTTATTGGAAGCTTGGATAAACCAGTTGGAGGCGCCGGCGCCACCTCCGTTGGGCGATTACAGGATCGTGAACCGTGCCTCCGGACAGACGTTGCAGGTACCTGACGCCGGCACGGCGAATTCGGCCAATGTGGCCACGGGAGGCTATGCGGGCCTTGCGCACCAGAACTTTGCCTTGGAGGATGCGGCCGTTGCGGGCTATCACCAGTTGAAGGCCCTTCACAGCGACAAATACCTGGACGTTGCCGCGGCCTCGACGGCCAACGGGGCGAACGTATGGCAGTACACGGGCAACGGAACGGACGCACAGCTTTGGGAACTGGTTGACGCGGGGGACAACACCTACAACATCGTCAGCAAGTTGAGCGGGTACTACCTGGGGACCCAACCCAACGGGAACGTGGTGGTATCGGCAAATAACGGCAGTGATATCTTCCGGTGGGAATTTCAACCTACAGGTTCTTCTTTGGATTTGGGTATTACTGTGGCAGAAGCGCCATTAGTAACTTCAGAAGATGGTATGGAAGACGAGATAAGCATTGTTTTGGACGCTCCACCGGCCACTAACGTGGTACTAATCATAAATGGAATTACAAATGAGGATGAATTTTCCTTATCTGTATCCCAAGTTACCTTCACACCCGCCAATTGGGATACTCCGCAATTCGTCACGATAACAGGGGTTGATGATACAGAAGTGGATGGTGTACAATATTTTACGGTAGAAATTAGCGTCGATGATTCGCAAAGCGATCCTTCCTACTCCGGATTTACGGCTACGATTGAGGGTTATAATTCTGACGATGATGGGGGCGGTGTTGGTCCACCGGCTTTGGGGATTTACAGAATTGTAAATTTTGATAGTGGGGAAACCCTTCAGGTACCAAATGCAAGTACCGCAAATCTAGCTAATATTACGGAAAATGCATATGAAGGTCTAAATCATCAGCATCTTGAATTGGAATACGTCGGGAATAACCTATATAAATTAAAATTTGTACATAGTGGCAGCTATCTGGATGTTGCACAAGGATCTGCTGCACCAGGAACGAATGTTCTGCAGTATGAAGACAACGGCGGTAATACGGATGCCCAGTTCTGGCAAATTGTAGATGCTGGTGACGGTACTTTCCATTTAATTAGCCAGGCTGGAGGACATTATCTAGGTACACAACCCAACGGGAACGTGTATGTGCAGTTGAATGACGGAAGCGATATTTTCCGATGGCAGTTCTCAACCCCAAGCGGACCTTTAGGCAATGGGATTACAGTAAGTCCTGAGGTAGTTGCTGTTTCTGAAGATGGCCAAACTGATATTTTGAGTGTTGTCCTCACTGCGGCGCCTACGGAAGATGTGGTTATGACTTTGGTTGGAATTTCCAATATAGAAGAGTTTAATTTGTCTCTCGGCGAGCTAACATTCACTTCAGAAAATTGGGATACACCCCAAGAGGTCACTGTATCTGGTGTTGACGATACCGATGTTGATGGAGTACAATACTTTGAAATAGAGATTGCGGTTGATGCCGTGAGAAGTGATGCGCTTTATACAGGTTTTTCTTTAGTGGTCGATGGATATAATTCCGACAATGACGGTGGTGGCGTAGGCGCTCCGGTCACCGGAACCTATAGATTAATCAATAGGGCAAGTGGAGAAACCTTGCAGGTTCCTGATGCGAGTCTTTTGGACCAGGCTAATGTAGCTGAAGGAACTTATAATAATACGGATAATCAGCACTTCGAACTCGAATATGCAGGTAATAATTTATATTCCCTAAGAGTATTGCATAGTGATAAATATTTGGATGTTGCTACTGCCTCAACAGCCGTAGATACGAATATTTGGCAGTACGAAGGCAATGGATCGGATGCTCAACTATGGCAAATAGTAGATGCAGGTGATGGTACTTTCTATCTTATTAGCGAGTTAAGCGGATATTATTTGGGAACGGAACCAGATGGTAATGTAATTGTTCAGGAGAATGACGGATCGGACACCATTCGATGGGAATTTAGATTGACAGGATTTCCACCCACTGCGATCGCCAGTAGCGATGTAACGGAAGGCGAGGCCCCATTGGAAGTCGCCTTTACGGGTGATGCCTCCACGGACGATATCGGTGTGACGGGCTATCTATGGGACTTTGGTGACGGGAACACGTCCACCGAGGCGAACCCGGTGAACACCTTCACCACGGCGGGCACCTACGAGGTCAGCTTAACGGTTAGCGATGCCGGGGGCTTGAGCGATGCTACGAGCCTCACTATAACGGTCACGGCCGCCAACGGTACTCCCACTGCGATCGCCAGTAGCGATGTAACGGAAGGCGAGGCCCCATTGGAAGTCGCCTTTACGGGTGATGCCTCCACGGACGATATCGGTGTGACGGGCTATCTATGGGACTTTGGTGACGGGAACACGTCCACCGAGGCGAACCCGGTGAACACCTTCACCACGGCGGGCACCTACGAGGTCAGCTTAACGGTTAGCGATGCCGGGGGCTTGAGCGATACGGCTATTTTGACCATTACGGTAAATGAAGAAAATGAATCCTTGGAGGTGCCTTCCTTTGAGTTTATACTGGCTCCCAATCCTGCTACTGATTTTGTTGAAGTAATTATGGACGCTAATCTTGATATGGACGAAATCATAGGAGTCATGTTGCATGATATGTCCGGTAGGTTAATACGACAGTATGTTACGGATCAAGTCCTTTCCGGGAATACTCTTAGGATTCCTACGGCCATTTATAGAAGCGAAGTTTATGTAATTACATTGATGTTCTCTAATGGGGATCCTATCTCTAAACGACTGGTCATTCAAAATTGACAACATGAAATATTAAACTTTTGAAACGGGTTGGCCACATTAAGGCTAACCCGTTTTTTATGCCCATAATGCTATGATGCTTTTGCCATGACAAGGGAACGATAAAAAAAGAAAATTACATTGGTCAAGAAACATCGACTTCTAAAAACCTTTCACAAACATTTTGTCGAAGAAAATAACTTTTTATCGAATAAGGACAATAATAATTTACAGGTGCTAATCTGCTGATTAAATTTAAGTGATTCCCCATCTTTTATAACCATTGTATTATGAAAATAAATAAATGGGGGCCTTTTGCCACCGCTTTTTTCCTCCTGGGATTTTTTAGCTTTACACCTTATTTTTTTGGTCCAGGTTTATCGGAACCAGAACCTATCGGCAAATTCCTGAATGGTAGTTTTGAAAATGTGAATACTAGTTCTGAGCCTTATCGCGTGGCTTTCGAGAACCTAACATTTGACTCTCCTTTAAACTTTAGTCCAGTTCCAAATCAATCAAAATTACTTGTTGGTCAAAGAGATGGTAAAATTTTCTGGTTTGATGACGACGAATCAACGGCCCAAAAAAACTTAATACTTGATTTGTCCTCTGAGGTGGGGGTTATTTGGGATGGTGGTTTTTTGGGAATGGTTATTCACCCTGAATTTGGTGCCAACGGAACAAACTTCCTATATGCTTTTTATAGTACAAAAGATGCAGAGGGGAATAATTCTCCTGACTTCGCAACAAGTTTTAGATGTGGGTTGGAACGTTTTTATGGTAATTATTTACAATTGGTTCGTTTTGAATTAAATCCGGTCACAATGGCGTATGTACCCGACTCAAAATTAACGATGATAAGGATGAGATTATATAACTCAAGCCATCGTGGAGGTGGGTTGAGTTTTGGAAATGATGGGTTTCTTTATTTGACAACAGGAGATCAAGGAGCTTACATTAATTCTCAAAATATTATTACTAATTTAGACGGTGGCGTACTGCGCATAGACGTGGATAAAGATCCGGTCAAAAGTCACCCTCCAATTCGTACGCTTTCCTCATCGGGTGCTGGTGAAACCGATGAATTCTCCGGAATTGAATATTGGATTCCCAACGATAACCCATTTTTGGATGCCAGTGGCGGACTTTTTGAAGAATATTTTTCGCTGGGCCATAGGGCACCTCACCGAATGACACTTGATGCCCAAACAGGTTTAATGTACATTGGTGAGATTGGCGAGACAAGACATGAGGAAATCAATATTTTATCTAAAGGGAAAAATTATGGTTGGCCGGTTTTTGAAGGTCGTGGGCCGGGGCCTGTTCCTGATTGTGTGCCGAATTTAATGGATAATATGCCCCATGAAGAACCGTTGGTCGCGTTTCCTAGGGCGGAGGCCAATTCTGTTATTGGCGGATATGTATATAGGGGCAATGAAGTGCCGGAACTCTATGGTAAGTACATTTGTGGAGATTTTGGAATTGCCAATGAAATTTGGGCCGTAGATACCGAAAGTGGGCAATACGAACTTTTGGGTAACTTCATACCTTCGGAAATAATTTCTTTTGGCCAGGATTCCAGTAATGAACTGTTCATTTTAAAACGTGGGGAGAACGTTAACCTATATAAATTAAGAACTAAGGTTGATTACAACGGTATACCCCAAAAACTTTCAGAAACGGGTGCTTTTTCAGATTTAGAGAGTCTATCTGTCAATGAAGGTGTACTTCCTTTTGAACTGATCGAACCCTTTTGGTCTGATGGGGCTTTAAAGAAACGATGGATGGCCATACCCAATGATGGTACCCATAATACGGCCGAAGAACAGATTTCCTTTTCTGAAAATGGGATTTGGGAGTTTCCTGCGGGCTCAGTTTTAATCAAACATTTTGATTATCCCATTGATGACAACAATCCTAGTATTACCAAAAAAATTGAAACACGTTTCTCTGTAAAGGGAGATGATGGCAATTTTTATTTCTTTACCTATAATTGGAACGAATCCCAGACCGATGCCTTTTTACAAGAAGTGGGCCTTGATGAGTCTATTCAGGTTACAAAGACAGATGGAGGCAGTAGGGAAGTTATTTGGCATTATCCTTCCGTTAGTGAGTGTATTGCATGTCATAACAACACTACAAAAGGAACTTTAGGTACGCGAACCCGATATTTAAATAAAGAATTCGACTATTCTGAAAAAGGGGGTAGTATAGGAAATCAATTGGTTACTCTTAGTGCACTGGGTATTTTAGATACTGAAATTAATGATATGGATACCCCCAATTTTCTAACCTATACCTCATTGGATGATGAGACTGCGGATATAAACGATAAGGCTAGATCTTATCTTGACTTAAATTGTGCCTATTGCCATCAATCAGGTACTGGTAACCGTGCTGATTTCGATTTGAGGTTAGTTAACAGTCTTTCCCAAACAGGTTTGTTGACGGCCGGGATGAATGCTACCTTAGGCATCGATGGGGAAGGCATTTTAATTCCCGGTGATGCCTCAAAATCACAACTCTATCATCGTCCCGCAAGTATTAATGAGGGTATTATGATGCCTCCATTGGCAAAAAACCAAGTAGATTCAAAAGGGGTGTTGTTAATTCAACAGTGGATCGATCAGTTACAGGCGCCGGTTCCCGCTCCTGAGCTTGGATCATATTCAATTTTGAATAAAGGGAATAATTTCGTCTTGAACGTTGTTGATGGAGGAACATCAAATAGTGACAATATAAATGTATCTGAATTTTTAGGATTGGAAAGTCAGTATTTTGTACTTGAAAATTCATTTGCTGGGTACTTCATGCTCAAGGCCAGCCATAGTGACAAATACCTGGACGTTGCCGCGGCCTCGACGGCCAACGGGGCGAACGTATGGCAGTACACGGGCAACGGAACGGACGCACAGCTTTGGGAACTGGTTGACGCGGGGGACAACACCTACAACATCGTCAGCAAGTTGAGCGGGTACTACCTGGGGACCCAACCCAACGGGAACGTGGTGGTATCGGCAAATAACGGCAGTGATATCTTCCGATGGGAACTCTTGCCGGCAAATCAAAGTGGTGCACTTACTCTTTCCCCAGTCGCTGACCGCTCTGATAGGGTGGGTGATGAGGTGGATTTTATGGTATCCGCGAGTGGGGGGGACCCTTCGGCGGAACTGGTCTACACGCTCAACGGCGCCCCTTCGGGCGTATCCATTGATGCGTCCACTGGCCGGGTGACTGGGACCCTTCCCAACGGCTCCGAAGTTGGCGCTATTGATGGTTCGGGTACCTATACGGTAATGGTCACGGCATCCAGATCTACTGGGGCGCAGTCTAGCACAACTTTTTCCTGGACGGTCTCCACGGCCCCTACGGCCCCCGTAGCGGTGTATCGCATCAATGCCGCTGGCCCTGTGGTGTCTTCGACTGACGATGGACCCGACTGGTCCGGGGACATGGCCCCCGGGGCACAGTCCTTTCCCGGGCACACGGTAAGCGCGGGCAACTTGAGCACGAGCACGGCGATGGCGGCCTCGGGCCGCCATGGGTCCATTCCGGACTACATGGATGCGGCGACGTACACATCGTTGTTTTCCAGTGAGCGTTGGGATCCCGCAGACGAGCCGGAGATGGGCTATACCATTCCCCTGCCTGGTGGCGACTATGTGGTGAACGTGTATCTTGGCAATTACTATTCGGGCGCGGACGGTGTCGGCGACCGTATCTTCGATATCTTGGTTGAGGGCACACCGGCACACGTTGACGTGGATCCGGTGGCACTTTTCGGCCATTTGGGGGGCGGAATGCTAAGCTATTCCGTGACGGTATCGGACGGCTTCCTTGACGTTGCCTTCGTGCACGGGGCTTCGGAGAACCCCTTGGTCAACGCCATAGAGGTATTGGGCGGATCGCCCGAACCTACGGAGCTTGCCCTTTCGCCCATATCGGACCGTTCGGATTCGGTCGGGGACGCGGTGGACTTTATCGTGACTGCAAGCG
>NZ_JAQPCH010000011.1:0-119821 GCF_028464205.1 Maribacter sp. PR66 | reverse complement strand
CGTTGGTCGTATTGGTGTCCGTCGCAGCGGCGATGTCCGCCAAAGCTATCGTTACCGTTCCTCCGTCACTGTCCGTCAAAATAAGGTTCGTGCCGTCCTCAGTTAATGAGGTGTTGGTCGTGTTCGTGTCCGCCAATGCGGCGATGTCCGCTACCGGTACGCTCACAGTTCCGCCATCGCTGTCGGTGATCACCAAATTCGTCCCCACCACCGCGAAGGTCGCGTTGGTCGTATTGGTGTCCGTAGCGGCCGCGATGTCCGCCAAGGCAATGGTCACCGTGTTGCTATCGGAATCCGTCAATATAAGGTTCGTGCCGTCCTCGGTCAAGCTCGTGTTCGTCGTGTTCGTGTCCGCCAAGGCAGCTATATCGGCTACCGGTACGCTCACAGTTCCGCCGTCGCTATCGGTAATCACCAAATTCGTCCCGACTACCGCGAAGGTCGCGTTGGTAGTGTTCGTGTCCGTTGCAGCGGCGATGTCCGCCAATGCAATGGTTACCGTGTTGCTGTCGCTGTCCGTCAGTATAAGGTTGGTGCCGTCTTCCGTCAGACTGGCGTTCGTCGTGTTCGTGTCAGCCAATGCGGCAATATCCGCTACCGGTACGCTCACAGTTCCGCCGTCGCTATCGGTAATCACCAAATTGGTTCCGACTACCGCGAAGGTAGCGTTGGTAGTGTTCGTGTCCGTTGCAGCGGCGATGTCCGCCAATGCAATGGTTACCGTGTTGCTGTCGCTGTCCGTCAGTATAAGGTTGGTGCCGTCTTCCGTCAGACTGGCGTTCGTCGTGTTCGTGTCAGCCAATGCGGCAATATCCGCTACCGGTACGCTCACCGTATTGTTTTCGCTATCGGTAATCACCAAATTGGTTCCGACTACCGCGAAAGTAGCGTTCGTCGTGTTCGTGTCCGTCGCAGCGGCGATGTCCGCCAATGCAATGGTTACCGTGTTGCTGTCACTGTCCGTCAATATAAGGTTGGTGCCGTCTTCCGTCAGACTGGCGTTCGTCGTGTTCGTGTCAGCCAATGCGGCAATATCCGCTACCGGTACGCTTACAGTTCCACCGTCGCTGTCCGTGATGACCAAATTCGTCCCTACCACCGCGAAGGTCGCGTTCGTCGTGTTCGTGTCCGTCGCAGCGGCGATGTCCGCCAATGCAATGGTTACAGTATTGCTATCGGAATCCGTCAATATCAGGTTCGTGCCATCTTCGGTCAAACTGGCGTTCGTGGTGTTGGTGTCCGTTAAAGAGGCTATTTGTGCTAGTGGAATACCTACCATATTTCCATCTGAATCCACCATGACCAAATCTGTTCCCATAACCAAAAAGGCGTTATTGGTGGTATTTGTGTCAATCGATGCTGCAATATCGGCTAAAGCTAGAGTTACCGAATTTCCATCAGAATCGGTCAAAATCAAATTAGTTCCGTCCTGAGTAAAACTTGCATTTGTAGTATTATTATCCGTAGCGGTCAATTCCCAAGAATCACCATCCCAGAAATAGATGGTACCTGTATTGGTATTCACATATAAATCGCCGAGGTCCGCTCCTGCAGGAGTTACAGATCCAGCAGCGGTAACAGCAGTTCCCTGTAATACCTCACAGTTACATTGGTCTTCCAATGTTACGGTCGTTTGTGCGAACGTGATTCCGGATATAAATAAAAATATCCATAAAATTCTTTTATCCATCGCCTTATGTTTACTTAAGTACTTTGTCATTTTATGATTGACCCTGTTATTATCGTTGTTCAAATCCATAGTTAGTTGGTACTCTATTTCCACCGTAGGCACACCACGGCATGTTAATTCTTTACAAAATTAGATTTACACCTAGCCCAGTGAAATAATTGTTGTGTAAGTGGAATTTCGCACGGTCTACGTCCTGAAAAATGAGGTTATAGCTTTTAAAAATGTTCAAAAGATAGCGGGTACTTTATCGATTAGCCCAATATTTACAGTGGCTTTCAAAGGTACGCTTGTAGCCAAAAAACTACACTTATATTGTATTATACAGATTAGTTCTTCTTTATCCGGTAGGTAATCCTCTTGTTCGTAATCAAGGAGTTTGCCCTAATTTCACTTAAAGGAGAAAACTCAGAAGTGCTATTTGACAACGTTGCGGTAGCCGTAATCAACTCGCCAATGGTCACTCCGGGAGGTAACGGAATGGTGAACTTTAATTTGTTGGTGTTGTCCGTATTTCCGTCCATATCGGTATATGGTAGAACATTTGAATCCTGATCCGACCCGCTGCCTTCGACCAAGGTTGCAATATACACCTGACCTTCCCCATAGTCCCTTAAAAGACCCAATTGATTGTCCCCGGTACTGGCATTTCCTTCGTTAATATCGGTCGTAAAAAATTCCAAGGTCGCTCCAGGTCGTGACCAACCTTCCACTGTTAATGAAGTAGCGCTTCCATATACACCCGATATGATAGGGAAATTGAGGCTGCCGTTAGGTCCACCATCGGCATCGTTCAAATCATTTAAGGTAACACCATCGCCTAAAATATCTATACCCAAGGCTGGTGCATTAGTACCATTTGCATAAAATGAGTTTCGACTAATAAGATTACCACTTCCGGAACCAACTAGGGTAATACCCGCACCACCGTTGCCATATATCACGTTATTGGTTATCTGGGAGTCGCTACCTGCCAATTTTATACCCATATCTTCAGGTCCACCACTACAGTTTCCCCCGTTCTGGCCAGAACCTGTAATCGTATTATCAGATATGATAATATTGCCTAAGGAAGAAGCTGCATCTATTCCCAAAGAGGCCGCATTCTCAATTAAGTTTTGTTGTATAACTATACCACTACCCCCATTGATTAGGATGTTATCATCACAAGCGGCGTCACCATTCGAGGTAATATGATTGTTCTGGATAATGTTTGATGTTCCACCGTTGATAAGTATACCACTATCTGTAGTGGTGGCAATATAGTTGGAATCTACCAACAAATTTCCGCCTAAATTCTCTACTGCAATGTCGATATTACCTGCATTTACCCCAGAGGCACTTACTCCCAACAGGTTGTTTTGAATGTCAATACTTCCACCATCTATCCGAATACCCGCATTGTTGTTGGCATAAACTGAAAGATTCCTAATTTGGGTATTATTCGCATTTATTTTAAACACATCACCACCATTCCTATGGACTTGAATCTCCGGTAAATCATAATTTGGTAAGGCTAGTCAAGAAATTCCTACTTGAGTTCCCCCACCACCAACAGTACCGGTATTGGTGTTCCCCGAATAAGCTGTCTGGGTTCTACCGTCAATTTTTGTATTGTCCGAGCTTATATTACTTAGAGGGTTTCCATTTGAAATAAAAATATCAAAATAACCTCCGGAATAATTTGAATCTGCCGTTCGACCCAATGGATCGCTTGAAGTGGATATCATAAAGACCGATGTGTCCTCTCCCGATACCGGATCAAAGAGCGCGTTTGCTTCAATATCAAGGCCTGTCTCATCAAGGTTGTTGGAATTTACTATAAACTGCTCCAGAGATCCCTGACCGTCCTCGTTTGTGTTCACAATGGTATTAAAATTATAACCAAAATCGATATTGCCCAATCCTCCTCCAGCAATGGTTACGGAGCTAACGGATTGAGCTCCACTGAAAGTCCCAGCACCAACGTCTTCTTGGTCTGGGAATGCCCCTCCAATCTCGTCAGTAATGTAATTGTAAGAGGTACCATTATGGGAAGTTCTAAATGTCTGTATTGGCCAACACGCAGTGCAGGCGGTTCCCCCTCCTCTACTGGACCTAACCGTAGAATTTACTACGCGAATATTATAGGTTCCATCCGCCATACCGCCAAAGGCATATTCTCCGTTGGCATCCGTGGTCTCAGAATTCCATAAATTACCTAGATTGTCATAAATCTCTACCGTAGCACCTTCCACAGGAATACCGGAAGATGTGGCCATGTCTCTTCCCGATCCTCCGCCGTAATTTATATCCTCAAAAACGGTTCCTGCTATCAAGTTTGATTGTACCTTGAGCACGACAGCATTAGATATTACAAAGTCCTGACCCATGGCTACATTGGCCGTGAATTGGGTATCGCCAGGGTCTAGGATACTCGTTAGGTCGTAAGTGTCCCAGTCCAAGCCGTATGATGTGGTAATATTTATAGTTGTAGGTGTAGTATTATCATAAATGGTACTATTATAGGGATTATTCCCAGTCTGTCCTCCATCACCGGTTAAATCGACGGCTGGATCTCCAGGCACACTGATGGATAAATTTTCTACCACCGTGCCTGATCCGGCACCCACGATGTTTTCATCGCCTTCCCATGATAAAAAGGAAGCTTTTGACCCTGCCCCGCTGATAGCATAAAAACTATCCAATGTATAACTGTTTGTATCATCGCTTATTCCATAAAAGCCTTGGTACACATTTATTGTTGATACAGGTAAAGATGATTCCTCATAAAATACCATAAGTGCCCAACCTCCCAATACCGTTGAGGAACTACAGTAGGTAGCTGAATTATCTATATCTAAATCCGTAAACGTGAAATCAGCCGTGTTTAAATATGCCTTTGCCTGTACAATGGAAGTTACATCACTTACATAGCCGTTAAACTGCCTTGTAGTAATGAAGGAAGTATAGGCCTGGTCCGCTGTAACGTTTTGTCCTTCAAAGGTCACATTTGTATCCAATGTACCATTGGAATGGGCCCAATACAGATATGCCTTTTCAATAGTGGCACCTACAGGAACATCAACCAAAAGGGGTGCCTGAGAAGTTGCTTGTATCTGACAAGCATCGTTGTTGGAATTATTATTAGGAAGGGTTCTTAATGATCCTCCCGTGGAAGTGTAGTCAAAGTTACCATTGAACTCTCGAACCAGTACTAAAGGAGGGTTAACTTGAACTTCATCATCGTTAATAGTAATCGTTCCGTTATCAGTAATATCAACCGAAGGATTACTTGAGCCAGTTAGGTCCAAAATGAAACTTTCCGGCCCCTCAAGTAAACTATCATCCAATATTGTAACCGTCACCGTTTCAGTATCTCCAACGGTACCAGAAAAATTTAGAGTTCCAGAATTAAAGTTATAGTCCGACCCACTTACAGCAGTATTGTCAACAGTTTGAAAGTTAACGCTAAAACTACCAGTATTAGTTGCTGTATGGGTCACCGTAATGTCAACAGTACCAGCAGTTTCATCTACGGAAACATCGGTGATTTCAACTACTGGGTCATAAAATGCCGTAAATAACACATTATCGATAAAAATAGTATCTCCATTTTGCCAGTCAGTATCCCTGGGATAAAAAATGATTGCTGGATTGGAATCGATTTCGGCAGCGGTGAGATTGTATGTTATGGTACCAGTAGTATTACTGTCTACACTCCCTACCAAATTCCAAAACGCCGTATTACTGTTATAAATGTATACATCCATGATTTCTCCACCCCTAGATGTACCGTCAAAATCCAAGGTCAGTTGAACACTTGATGCTCCTGCCAATGGTACAAATCGATAAATCCAATCATCATCACTATTAGAAAAGCGCAAACGCCCTGAAGTAATTCTTGTAGAACCACTACCGGGATTGTTATTATCATTGTTCTCAATCCAATTAGAACTAAAATTCTGACTACCATCATTATTTGAATATGAAGCAGAACTAAAATTATCCCTAAAGGTCTCCTGACTCCAGGAAACATCAGCAGCTACCATTAAAGAGATAATCAAAAGCAGTTTAAAGAACTTCATTTCTATACAACTTTTTGCAATTAAACGAAGTTAAAGCTTGAAAAAGGTATCAATAAACAATTGTTGTGAAAGGGCTAATCGATGAAGTGTGGCCCTTAAAAAACGTTATTGGGTTATATTCAAAGCGGCACCCAAACAGAAAAAGGCAGCCAATTTGGCTGCCTTTTCGTATTAGTATTATTGTTCACTTTATTCGAAAATAATGAATTCAGACCTTCTATTGACGTCATGATTGGCCGCAGAGCATGGAACTCCATCGGCACATTCGTTCAAAAGCTTAGATTCACCGAATCCTTCGCTCAATAATCGGTCTTTGGAAATACCCTTATTGATCATGTAATTTACCGTTGATTCCGCCCTTTTCTGTGACAGCCATAAATTATAGGCCGCAGGCCCCCTACTGTCCGTATGGGAATTGACCTTGATTTTTAGACTGGGATATTTTTCCATGGCCGCGATTACCTTTTCAATCTCGACTTCGGAGTCTTTTCTAATATTATACTTATCGAAGTCGAAATAGATGGTACTCAATTGTAGGAGTTTTGCCAAATCATCGCCGTAACCTGCTGTCACCCTATCCCTTTCCAAATAAAAGTCGATGATTTTTGGTTTGCCATCGGATACGCCAATATACTCCTCATGGGGAGTATATCCTTCCATCAAAGCCCGTACAAAGTTGCCTTGGTTACAATCCAATACCAAACTATAAGTACCCTTGGAATCCGTAATCGTGGACAAAAGTTCTTCGTTGTCCTCATTGATCACTTTTACCGTGGCTCCCACCAGAACCTGATTTGAAATTTTGTCCCTAACCGTACCTGTAACCTGTTGTATGCAATCAAAAACCAAGGGTTCGTTTTCAATAAAGGCGTAGATATCGTCATAGCCCATTCCGTCATCCCTATTGGACGCAAAATAGCCTTCTCTGTTCTCCTCATTAAAGATAAACGTAAAATCGTCCTTAACGCTATTTACAGGTTCACCCACGTTCATTATGTTCCCGTTGAAGTCCTTCCTTTTTATTTTTGTTCCGAAAACATCCAAGCCACCTAAGCCCGGGTGGCCATCCGATGAAAAATAGAGAATTTCCTCCTCCGTCACGAACGGAAATGTTTCACGAGCCTCCGTATTTATGTTACTCCCTAAATTTACGGGGGTACCAAAAGTACCGTCCTTATTGATTTCTACCATGAAAATGTCCGAGGCACCGAGGGTACCTGGCATGTCCGAAGCAAAATACAATGTTTTTTCATCCGGACTAAGCGCAGGGTGCGCCACCGAATAAGAGTCGCTGTTGAACGGAAGTTCCTCCACCTCGCCCCAAATGCCATCATCCATCATTTGGGCCCTAAATATTTTTAGCCGAATAATGCCCTCCTCGTCCTTTTTATATTTTCCCTCCACGATATTATTTCTGGTAAAATAAAGGGTTTGGCCATCGTTGGTGGTTATGGAAGTGGATTCATGTAGCCGGGTATTCACATAATCGTCCAATTTTACCACCTTGCTTCGTGTGGCACTATCGGCATTCACTTTATATAAATCCAAAAAATCCTTGCCGTTCCAAGTGTGCCTATTTCGGGCAAAGTTTCCGGTATCCCTATCCGAAGAAAAAATTAGACCTTCCTTGTAAAAGGATGGGGCAAAATCCGAATAGGGCGAATTGTATTCAAAAGTTTTCAATTCATATCTTCCGGAGTTCTTTTTTATTTCTGCCAGGTAATCTTCCGCGCTCTTAAATTGCCGGGCCCTGACATCGTTACCCGTTATTTGGGTAAATTTGTTCATTATCTCACCCGCCTTTTCATATTCCTCCAAGGATTTTAAAGTTTGGGCGTATTTGAAATAATCCTCCGCACTCACTTCGCCTTCAAATTCGTTCACCAATCTATTAAAAGTTTCCCCGGCTTCTTTGTAATCCGCATTGTAATAATAGGAATTCCCCAATTTTCTTAGCAAATCTGCGGAAACATAACCTTTGTCCAAGACTTTTTTATAAATATCTATGGCAGGACTAAAGGAATATTCCTCGTACTTTTCATTTCCTTTTTTTAAAAACCGTTCCTGGGCAACCAAAGTTCCCGAAACCAATTGGGCCATTATTAGCAAAAAAAGGATATGTACTTTTTTAAACATGTGCATATTTTAAAAGAATCGGGGTGATACCAAACGTTGAAAAGATCTGACCAATTCAAATCTTAAAAAGACCTCAAAAGAACCGTCATTGAACTGGGTTCCACCAAGTTCCGTCGTTTCCCTATCGTAGGCCAGTCCCAACATGAACTGTTCAGATACTTGAAAACCTACCAAGGCACTAAGCGCGGCATCCCAACGATAGGCCGCACCAAAGGTAAATTTATCATTAAACATGAAATTGGCGGACAGGTCCACTTGTAGAGGGGCTCCACCCACCACCTTGGTCAATAAAGCGGGTTTGAACTTTAAGTTGCCGTTCAGATCAAAAACGTAACCTGTTATAAAGTAAAAGTTGATTCTTTCCTGTGAAACAAATTGAACGGAACTTGCGTCCCTGTTGGTATTATCAAAATATTCCGTCTGCAACAAGTTGGGGGCGGATAATCCAGCATAAAAACTATTGGTGTGATAGTACATCCCCAATCCGAAATTTGGAGAAAATCTACTGTCAATATTATCGGTACGGACCACCTCGTTGTCAAAATTTCTAAGCTTGGCAAAATCTAGACTTAAAATGTTTCCTCCAGCCTTTAATCCGAATGAAAGTTTTGCGTCCCTTGAAACATCAATGGTATAGGAAACCATGGCATCCAAATAGGTCTCTTGTACGGTTCCATCACCAATTTCGTCATTTACAATGGACACCCCATAACCCAGTTTACTATTTCGTATGGGGGAATGAAGGTTGAGTGTAAACGTACTTGGGGCACCTTCCAATCCCACCCATTGGGAACGGTACAGACCTGCCATACTTAATTGACCCCGAGATCCCACATACCCCGGATTCACGGTCATCGTATTGTACATGTACTGTGTATATTGTGCATCCTGCTGCGCACTTGCCCCCTCTAGAAAGATAAAAGTAATAGCTAAAAAAGTTAGTATCCTGTATCTGATATTCATATAGTTATGCTTTTATCTGCTGATGTAAATATACTCACTATCCACAACATTCTCTCCGTCCAAAGTGGTGTAATTAAAAATGTAAAAATAGACTCCCGATGGCAAATATTCTTCCACACTTAAGGTTGACCTACCTCTAGAACGGCCATCAAAAACGTTGGTCTGATTATTGTAGTTTTCCCCTTCGTATACCGAAACGCCCCATCTGTTAAAAATTCTCAAGGTACTCTGTCTGATATTTTCTGTACCACGGATGAATAGAAAATCATTGCGTCCATCCCCATTGGGTGTTAGCATTTGATTAACTTCCACTTTTAGGCTCGTAATTTCCTCCACGGTAATACTGACTGTTGCCGTGTCGCAGTTCCCATCCGTATCGCAAACGGTATACTCGAAACTGTCGGTTCCGCTAAAACCTTCCCGTGAAGTATAGGTTACCGTATCATCTGAAATATCGCCCGGGGTTCCGCCGTCGTTAATTTCCACCGTTCCATTTGAAGGGGCAGTTACCGTTAATTCTCCATCCATAGGTATTCCGGAATCATTGTTTAGAATATCAATTTCAATGGAAGTATCCTGTGGCGTGGAAACTTCATCGTCCACAAGATCCAATATTGGTGGTGTCCCCACGGTTATGGTTACCGTAGCTGTGTCGCAGTTCCCTTCCGTGTCGCAAACGGTATACTCGAAACTATCGGTTCCGTTGAACCCGGCATCCGGGGTGTAGATAAGTACATCATCCGTGATATCCTCCGGAGTTCCATTATCGTCAATCGCTACGGTTCCGTTGCTGGGCTCGGTAACCGTCAACTCCCCATCCGAAGGAATTCCCGTGTCATTGGCCAACACATCGATATCAATAACCGTATCCTGTGGCGTGGAAACTTCATCGTCCACCGCATCCAACATTTCTGGTGTGCCCACCATTATGTTTACCGTAGCTGTGTCGCAGTTCCCTTCCGTGTCGCAAACGGTATACTCGAAACTATCAGTTCCGTTGAAACCATCTTCTGGAGTATAAACCAATACATCATCCGTGATATCCTCCGGAGTTCCTCCATCATTTATCTCTACTATTCCATTGGTCGGTTGGGTCACAGTAAGTTCCCCGTCTGATGGTATGTTCATGTCATTTGCTAATACATCGATATCGACAACCGTATCCTGTGGCGTGGAAACTTGATCGTCCACCGCATCCAGCATCTGAGGTGTTCCCACCGTAACGGTTACAGTTGCCGTGTCGCAGTTACCGTTGGTGTCGCAAACGGTATACTCGAAACTATCAGTTCCATTGAAACCATCTTCTGGAGTATAGATCAATACATCATCAGTGATATCGTCTGGAGTTCCTCCATCATCTATCGCTACTGTTCCATTGGTCGGTTGGGTCACAGTAAGTTCCCCTTCTGATGGTATGTTCATGTCATTCTCCAATACATCAATCTCCGTTACAGTATTCTCAGGGATTGAGACCTCATCGTCTACAACATCAACTATCTCTGTCGATGGATCTAAATAATCGGGCGTACCATCACTATCGGTGTCGTCATTGGTTGGGTCGCCATCCCCGTCCGCATCCTCATCTGGCGTGTCGATACCGTCCCCATCGTCATCAAGGTCACGGTAGTTCACGTCCTCCGTCCCGTCCGTATCCGGCAGGTCGTTGGCCGGGTCGTCGATTTCGTCGTTCACATCAAAACCGTCGTTGACATCGCTGCCCTCGTAGCCATCGTCCAATCCGTCGCCATCGGTATCGGTACCGGTAAATGTCTGGTCAGGGATACCGTCGAAATTGAAGTCGTTGCCCTCATTGTTGTCCGGCACGGAATCATTGTCCGAATCGTTATCCAGATAGTCCACCTCGTCAGTACCGTCCGTGTTCACAGGGGTAAGACCATCTGGATAGGCACTGTTCACGCCATCGTTGCTTGCATAGGTAGCCGCGTCGTCGTCGTTCGGTGCTATGTAACCGTCCGTAGTCTGCGCCTCCACATTGTCCGGGATGCCGTCGTTGTCGCTATCGATGTCCAAATGATTTGGGTATCCGTCACCATCGGAATCCAAGGGATCTGTCAGCGGGTCGTTGTCACCGTCGAGGTTTGGATCTTCAACGGTATCCAAAATCCCGTCATTGTCATCGTCCAAATCGGCGCTATCAGGGACCCCATCACCGTCTGTGTCCGTACCTGGGGAATCGGGGTCAAGATAATCGGGCGTACCATCACTATCGGTGTCGTCATTGGTTGGGTCGCCATCCCCGTCCGCATCCTCATCTGGCGTGTCGATACCGTCCCCATCGTCATCAAGGTCACGGTAGTTCACGTCCTCGGTCCCGTCCGTATCCGGCAGGTCGTTGGCCGGGTCGTCGATTTCATCGTTCACATCAAAACCGTCATTTACATCGCTGCCCTCGTAACCATTTTCCAGACCGTCGCCATCGGTATCGACACCGGTAAATGTCTGGTCAGGGATACCGTCGAAATTGAAGTCGTTGCCCTCATTGTTATCAGGGACCGAATCATTGTCCGAATCGTTATCCAGATAGTCCACCTCGTCAGTACCGTCCGTGTTCACAGGGGTAAGACCATCTGGATAGGCACTGTTCACGCCATCGTTGCTTGCATAGGTAGCCGCGTCGTCGTCGTTCGGTGCTATGTAACCGTCCGTAGTTTGCGCCTCCACATTGTCCGGGATGCCGTCGTTGTCGCTGTCGATGTCACGAAAATCTGGAAATTCATCCAAATCTGAATTTATCGGAGTAATTCCACTGGAGCCGTAACTATCATCCAAACCATTAAAGTCATTGTCAAAACCACTCGGCAAAACGTATCCTGACGAAGTCTGACTTTCTCTAATATCTAATATTCCATCATTATCCGAATCCAAATCCCTAAAATCAGGAATACTATCTAAGTCAGAGTCAATTGGGGTCAGACCCAATTCATAGGCATCATCAATATCATTACCATTAGCATCTCCAATGGGAGCGATATAACCTGAACTAGTTTGTGCCTCCAGCTTATCTTTAATACCATCGCCATCTGAATCGAAATCCCGAAAATCTGGAAATTCATCCATATCTGAATTGACTGGATTAATTCCAAAACCATACGGGCCTTCATAAGCATCATCCAAACCATTGAAATTTTCATCTAGACCAGAAGGAGGAATAAAATTTAAATAGTCTTGGGCCTCAACATTATCCCGTATACCGTCAATATCAGAGTCCACATCCAAAAAATCCGGTATTAAACCATTACCTCCAAGCCCAAAATCAGAATTCACCGGAACAATACCAAAACCATAAGAGCCTTCATATGCATCATCCAGACCATTTATGTTCGCATCAATTCCAGAAGGAGCAACATAGTTAGCAGTTAGCTGACCTTCCACATTGTCAAGAATACCATCATTATCCGAATCGACATCCAAATAGTTGGGAATACCGTCATTATCT
This sequence comes from Maribacter sp. PR66, assembly GCF_028464205.1. NCBI lineage: Bacteria > Pseudomonadati > Bacteroidota > Flavobacteriia > Flavobacteriales > Flavobacteriaceae > Maribacter > Maribacter sp. PR66. Next base: position 107,511 of record NZ_JAQPCH010000011.1, on the reverse strand, counting down.
GAATCCGTTGGGTTTGTAGTAAAATCGTTATCCCCGTCAAGGTTCAAATCTTCGATGGAATTGAGAATTCCATCATCATCCAAATCTAAATCGTCATTGAAGTTTAAAATCATTGAATTAGAATTTTGGAAGGTATATTGGGCAAATAGTTCCTTATTCCAAACTAGACAAACCAAAATATAAACTACGAAAAGACTTTTTGAATATGTTTTAGAAAGTAATGTTCTTTCCATGCTGGGACAGTTATTGTTAAACAAAAGTCATAGCATCTCTGAAAAGTGTAGTAGGATTTGGGATTTCCTTGGTGAAAATTATGCGCAAGATACTTTATAAATATTCAGTTGTTGGGTAATTCGGTCAAGTTGTTAATAATTCTCCATAAACTGTGAAAAAGTTTATTTTCCTAATATTTATAGTATTGATTAAGACACCTTTAACCTTTTTAAGGTCACAAAAATTCGCATTATTTTTTACTACAAATACTATTGTCACCTAGATGTATAAATTAGCTTATTTTTGCGCCAAATTTTAATGCATGAGCTTTAAGAAAGAGATAGAAAGAAGGAGGACATTTGGCATTATTTCGCATCCGGATGCGGGAAAAACTACCCTTACTGAAAAGTTGCTCCTTTTTGGAGGGGCTATTCAAGAAGCCGGTGCCGTAAAGAACAATAAAATAAAAAAAACTGCCACCAGTGATTTCATGGAAATTGAACGACAGCGGGGTATTTCCGTGGCAACTTCTGTCTTGGCATTCATATACAAGGATAAAAAAATCAATATCCTGGATACCCCCGGTCATAAGGACTTTGCAGAGGATACTTTTAGGACCCTAACCGCAGTAGACAGTGTAATCGTAGTAATCGATGTTGCCAAAGGTGTTGAGGAGCAAACAGTTAAGTTGGTTGAGGTTTGCCAAATGCGGAAAATTCCAATGTTGGTATTCATAAATAAGCTCGATAGGGAGGGACAAGATGCCTTTGACCTTTTGGATGAACTTGAGCAAAAACTAGGGCTTTCCGTTACCCCTCTTAGTTTTCCCATTGGCATGGGATATGACTTTAAGGGCATTTACAATATCTACGAAAAGAACATCAATCTCTTTAGCGGTGATAGTAAGAAAAATATAGAAGAGACAATTGCCTTTGATGATATTGAAAGTCCTGAACTGGAAAAAATCATTGGAACCAAAGCAGCTGAGAACCTTAGGAGCAACTTAGAATTGGTATGGGGCGTATATCCGGATTTTGACAAAGATCTTTACCTAAAAGGAGAACAGCAACCGGTGTTTTTCGGTTCAGCCCTGAATAACTTTGGGGTGCGTGAATTGTTGGATTGTTTTATAGAAATCGCACCCTCGCCAAAATCAAAAATGGCGGAGGAACGTCTAGTGAATGCCGATGAAAAATCCTTGACAGGATTTGTATTCAAGATTCATGCGAACATGGATCCCAAACACCGGGACCGATTGGCTTTTGTGAAGGTGGTATCCGGAACTTTTGAAAGAAACAAACCTTACTTACACGTTAGACTGGATAAAAATCTGAAGTTTTCTAGTCCGAATGCCTTCTTTGCCGAAAAAAAGGAAATTGTGGATATTTCTTATCCAGGGGATATCGTAGGGCTCCACGACACAGGAAATTTTAAAATTGGGGATACCTTGACCGAAGGTGAAGTTCTCCATTATAAAGGCATCCCAAGCTTTTCACCGGAACATTTTAGATATATAAATAATGCGGACCCAATGAAATCCAAACAACTAAATAAAGGTATAGACCAGTTGATGGATGAAGGCGTCGCACAGCTTTTCACTTTGGAGATGAACGGCCGTAAAGTTATTGGGACCGTAGGTGCCCTACAGTTTGAGGTCATTCAATATCGACTGGAGCATGAATATGGTGCCAAGTGTAGCTACGAAAATTTTCCGGTCTACAAGGCTTGTTGGATAGGCACGGAGAATAGGAAAAGTGAAGAGTTCAAGGAGTTTATCCGAGTAAAACAAAAGTTTTTGGCTAAGGACAAGCGAGGGCAATTGGTTTTCTTGGCAGATTCACAATTCTCGCTTCAGATGGCACAGCAAAAATATCCCTCCGTAAAACTGTATTTTACTTCCGAGTTCGAATAAAAAAATCCACCAAAAGGTGGATTTTTTTATGCTTCTCCCGTGGGCCCAAAATTCATTGGTATTGCTGGCTGTTCGTAATCCCTAATGGTTCCGTGGGCCTTCTCAAAGCGCTGTACATTTTCATTGAGCGCCTTTAAGAACTTTTTGGCATGTTGTGGCGTCAAAATAATTCTACTTTTGACCTTGGCCTTTGGGGCACCCGGCATCATACTTATGAAATCTACAACAAATTCAGAAACAGAATGATTTATAATGGCCAAATTGGAATATGTCCCTTCGGCGGTCTTTTCATCCAGCTCTATATTGATTTGCTTTTGTTTTTGATTTTTAGTTTCACTCATACTTGTAAGTAAAAAAATAACAATTAAAAAAGCCCTCGCATTAACGAGGGCTCTTAACTTTAAAATCTCAAGGCCTCTTTTCTGGCCATTATCTCATCATATTCTTCCTTAGATCCAACTATGATGTTCTCATAGTCCCTCATACCTGTACCTGCTGGTATTTTATGTCCTACAATTACATTTTCCTTCAATCCTTCTAAGGTGTTCACCTTACCACTCACAGCAGCTTCGTTCAGTACCTTGGTCGTTTCCTGGAAGGAAGCAGCGGATATAAACGATTTAGTTTGTAGGGAAGCACGGGTAATACCCTGCAAAATTGGCGTTGCGGTTGCCGCGATGGCATCCCTAGCCTCTACCAATGCCTTGTCGCCACGTTTTAAAATGGAATTCTCGTCACGTAGTTCGCGAAGCGTAACGATTTGACCTGGTTTAAGGTTTTCTGAATCACCGGCATCCATCACCACTTTCTTACCAAAAATCTCATCGTTCTCAATAATGAAATCATCTTTGTGAATCAATTGGTTTTCCAAGAAAATAGTATCTCCCGGATCTTCGATTCTTACCTTACGCATCATCTGCCGTACGACGACCTCAAAGTGTTTATCGTTGATTTTTACACCTTGCAAACGATATACCTCTTGTACCTCATTTACCAGGTATTGCTGTACTGCGGATGGTCCTTTGATAGCCAAGATATCCTCTGGTGTAATAGATCCATCGGATAATGGCATACCAGCTCTAACGTAGTCATTTTCCTGAACAAGAATCTGGTTAGAAAGTTTCACAAGATATTTTTTTATCTCGCCCAATTTTGATTCGATAATGATTTCTCGGTTACCCCTTTTTATCTTACCGAAAGAAACAACACCATCAATCTCGGAAACAACAGCCGGATTAGAAGGATTACGTGCCTCGAACAATTCGGTTACCCTTGGAAGACCACCGGTAATATCCCCAGCCTTGGCAGATTTACGTGGAATCTTAACCAAGATTTTACCTTCTTTTATCGTATCACCATTGTCTACCATAATGTGCGAACCAACAGGTAAGTTATAGGAACGTAGCGTCTCTCCTTTAGTATCCTGAATAAGAAGCGTTGGAATCAACTTTTTGTTTCTGGATTCGGAAATTACCTTTTCTTGGAATCCTGTCTGTTCGTCAATCTCAACTTGGTAGGTAACACCTTGCTCTATGTTTTCGTATGCAATTTTTCCAGGGAATTCAGAAACGATAACGCCGTTGTATGGATCCCAAGAACAAATCAAATCGCCTTTTTGAACTTTACCGCCATCCTCAACAAAGAGTTGAGAACCATAAGGTATATTGTTCGTGCTCAAGGTAATTCCCGTTTTAGCATCTACTACCTTGATTTCAGTCGTTCTGGAAATTACGATATCTACCGGCTTACCTTCTGAATTTTCACCTTTTACGGTTCTCAAATCCTCAATCTCGGCGATACCCGCGAATCTAGCTTCCAACTTATTATCCTCAGAAATGTTTCCGGCGATACCACCTACGTGGAAAGTACGAAGCGTTAACTGCGTACCTGGTTCACCAATGGACTGTGCAGCGACAACCCCAACGGCCTCACCTCTTTGAACCATCTTATTCGTAGAAAGGTTTCTTCCATAACATTTGGCACATATACCTTGTTGCGCCTCACAAGTCAGTGCAGAACGAACCTCAATCGTTTCTATAGGTGAAGCTTCAATTTTCTTGACATCGGACTCCATGATTTCCTGACCGGCCTTCAATAACATCTCCTCAGAAATTGGGTCATACACATCGTGCAAGGATACACGACCAAGTATTCTTTCTCCCAAGGACTCCACTATTTCCTCGTTTTTCTTCAATGCCTGAACCTCTACGCCTCGTAAGGTTTCACAATCCTCGATATTGATAATAACATCTTGGGAAACATCCACCAAACGACGTGTTAGATAACCGGCATCAGCTGTTTTAAGAGCCGTATCCGCAAGTCCCTTACGTGCACCGTGCGTAGAAATAAAGTATTCAAGAATTGAAAGACCTTCCTTAAAGTTGGAAAGAATCGGGTTTTCAATAATCTCTCCACCACCTGCAGTCGATTTCTTCGGCTTCGCCATCAATCCTCGCATACCTGTCAACTGACGAATCTGTTCCTTGGAACCCCTAGCTCCCGAATCAAGCATCATGTACACAGAGTTAAAGCCTTGCTGATCTTCCCTGATACGCTTCATGGCCAATTCGGTCAACATTGCGTTCGTGGACGTCCACACATCGATTACCTGATTGTAACGTTCGTTATTGGTTATAAGACCCATGTTATAGTTGGCCATAATACCATCAACCTGACCGTTTGCATCATTGATCATATCGTGCTTTTCTTCGGGGATAATGATGTCCCCCAAGCTGAAGGACAATCCACCTTTAAAAGCGAACTCGTATCCCATAGTCTTTATCTTGTCCAAGAAATCAGCAGTAGTTGGCACATCGGTAACGGATAGTATGTCACCAATAATATCCCTTAGGGATTTCTTGTTCAATACCTTATTGATATAACCAGCAGCTTCGGGTACTTCCATGTTGAACAATACCCTTCCCACGGTAGTTGGAATAATCTGGTATACCAATTCTCCAGCTTCATTAAAATCCTTCGCCCTAACTTTAATACCGGCGTTCAACGCAACTTTTCCTTCGTTGAAAGCAATTTCCACTTCTTCTGCGGAATAGAAAGTCAAACCTTCACCTTTTACTGGAACTTCCGGCGTAGATTTACGCTCTTTGGTCATATAGTACAGACCCAAGACCATATCCTGGGAAGGTACCGTTATTGGCGAACCATTAGCGGGGTTCAAAATATTATGGGAAGCCAACATCAACAATTGTGCTTCCAAAATGGCCTCAGGACCCAACGGAAGGTGAACCGCCATCTGGTCACCATCAAAATCCGCGTTAAAGGCGGTACAAACCAATGGGTGCAGACGAATGGCCTTACCTTCAATCAATTTGGGCTGAAATGCCTGAATACCCAATCTGTGTAGTGTAGGGGCACGGTTCAGCAATACCGGATGTCCTTTCAGGACATTTTCCAAAATATCCCAAACAACAGGCTCTTTTTTATCTATTATTTTCTTGGCGGACTTCACCGTTTTTACAATACCCCTTTCAATTAATTTCCTAATTACGAAAGGCTTGTATAGCTCGGCAGCCATATCTTTTGGAAGACCACATTCAAACAATTTCATTTCAGGTCCTACAACGATAACCGAACGTGCGGAGTAATCCACCCGCTTACCAAGAAGGTTTTGACGGAAACGACCTTGTTTACCCTTCAAGGAATCCGAAAGGGACTTTAAAGGTCTATTTGATTCCGTTTTAACCGCTGATGCTTTTCTTGTATTGTCAAAAAGAGAATCCACGGCTTCCTGAAGCATACGTTTCTCGTTTCTAAGAATAACTTCCGGTGCCTTTATCTCAACCAACCTTTTTAAACGATTGTTTCTGATAATGACCCTTCTGTACAAATCGTTCAAATCGGAAGTTGCGAAACGACCACCATCCAAAGGAACCAACGGTCTTAATTCTGGCGGAATTACCGGAATGACCTTCATGATCATCCACTCTGGAAGATTCTCACGATTGTCCTGGGACTCCCTTAAGGCCTCAACAACTTGAAGCCTCTTTAGAGCCTCGGTTTTTCTTTGCTTGGAAGTCTCCGTATTTGCCTTGTGCCTCAATTCAAAAGATAGTTCCTTTAAATTGATTCTGCCCAAAAGATCTATCAAACATTCCGCACCCATCTTGGCGATGAACTTGTTTGGATCGGTATCCTCCAAGTACTGATTCTCTTGTGGAATTGACTCCAAAATGTTCAGATATTCCTCCTCAGTCAAGAAATCCATTTTTTGGATTTCCTCTCCCTCAGGACCTTTGGCGATACCAGGCTGAATTACTACATACCTTTCGTAGTAAATGATCATATCCAATTTCTTGGAAGGAAGACCTAACAAGTACCCGATTTTATTCGGTAAGGAACGGAAATACCAAATATGTGCGACAGGAACCACTAAATTGATATGACCTACCCTATCCCTACGTACCTTTTTCTCGGTAACTTCAACACCACATCGGTCACAAACAATACCTCGGTAACGGATTCTTTTATACTTTCCACACGCACATTCGTAGTCCTTCACAGGTCCGAATATACGCTCACAGAACAATCCGTCACGTTCCGGTTTGTGGGTTCTATAATTGATTGTTTCAGGCTTTAAAACCTCACCTCTGGACTCTGCCAAAATTGCTTCGGGCGAAGCCAATCCGATTGAAATTTTATCAAACCTTTTTACTTGGTTATTATCTTTTAATCTAGCCATAATAGCGTACTGATAATGATTTTAAATGTGTTTAAAACAGCCTCTTAAAGACCATCGTTATTCTTCCAACCTGATATCCAAACCTAATCCCTTAAGCTCGTGCATCAATACATTGAAAGATTCTGGCAAACCAGGTTCCGGCATCGTCTCACCTTTTACGATTGATTCGTAGGTCTTGGCCCTTCCGATAACATCATCCGATTTAACGGTCAATATTTCACGTAAGGTTGCCGATGCACCGTATGCCTCCAAGGCCCAAACTTCCATCTCCCCAAAACGCTGACCACCAAATTGTGCTTTACCACCCAATGGCTGTTGCGTAATCAAAGAGTAAGGTCCTATGGAACGTGCATGCATCTTATCATCTACCATGTGACCTAATTTCAGCATGTAGATAACACCAACTGTTGCCGGCTGGTCAAAACGCTGCCCTGTACCACCATCATAAAGATGTGTATGTCCAAATCTTGGGATACCGGCCTCATCTGTATAGGCATTGATTTCATCCAAGGATGCACCATCGAAAATTGGGGTAGCGAATTTTCTACCCAGTTTCAATCCGGCCCAACCCAACACGGTTTCATATATCTGACCAATGTTCATACGGGAAGGTACACCTAACGGGTTCAATACAATATCAACCGGTGTTCCGTCCTCCAAGAAAGGCATATCCTCCTGACGCACGATTCTGGATACGATACCTTTGTTACCGTGACGGCCCGCCATTTTATCACCTACTTTAAGCTTACGTTTTTTGGCAATATAGACTTTGGCCAATTTCATAATACCCGCTGGTAATTCATCCCCAACGGAAATCGTAAACTTATCCCTTCTCAAGTTTCCTTGAAGATCGTTCAACTTGATCTTATAGTTGTGAAGCAAATCGGCAACAGAATTGTTGGTATCCGTATCCGTAGTCCAGCTTCCGCTCACCAAGTGTGCGAAATCGTCCACGGAGTTCAACATCTTCATGGTATATTTCTTACCTTTTGGCAATACCTCCTCACCCAAATCATTCAATACACCTTGGGAAGTTTTTCCATTTACCAGGGTAAACAACTTCTCTACCAGAATATCCTTTAATTCCTGGAATTTTACTTCGTATTCCAATTCCAATTTGGAAAGTTCCTCCTTGTCCTCTGAGCGTTTTCTCTTATCCTTCACAGATCTTGAGAAAAGTTTTTTATCGATTACTACACCGCTTAAAGATGGTGAAGCCTTCAAAGAGGCATCTTTCACATCACCCGCCTTATCCCCAAAGATGGCACGTAGCAATTTCTCCTCTGGTGTAGGATCGGATTCTCCTTTTGGCGTAATTTTACCAATAAGAATATCGCCTGGCTTTACTTCAGCTCCAATACGGATCATACCGTTTTCATCCAAATCCTTTGTGGCCTCTTCTGAGACGTTTGGAATATCATGGGTAAGTTCCTCTGCACCTAATTTAGTATCACGAACTTCCAAGGAATACTCGTCCACGTGGATGGACGTAAAAATATCCTCGCGTACCACTTTTTCGGAAATCACAATAGCATCCTCAAAGTTATATCCCTTCCAAGGCATGAATGCAACGGTAAGGTTTCTTCCCAAGGCCAATTCACCTTTTTCGGTGGCATAACCTTCGCATAATACTTGGCCTTTTTTGACCCTATCCCCTTTCTTTACGATGGGCTTCAGGTTAATACTAGTACCTTGGTTCGTTTTTCTGAACTTCACCAAGTAGTATGTTTTTTCATCCTCGTCAAAAGAAATCAATCTTTCTTCGTCCGTTCTATCGTACTTTATGGTGATTTTTTCAGCATCCACATATTCAATGGTACCATCGCCTTCGGCATTGATCAATACCCTGGAATCCGATGCTACCTGTCTTTCCAGACCGGTACCAACAATGGGTGATTGAGGCTTTAGAAGTGGAACAGCCTGACGCATCATGTTTGAGCCCATCAAGGCACGGTTCGCATCATCATGCTCCAAGAACGGAATCAAGGAAGCGGAAATGGATGCGATTTGGTTTGGTGCAACGTCCGTGTAGTGAATCTCTGCTGGATCTACTACAGGAAAGTCACCCTCCTCCCTTGCAATAACCTTATCCGTATCAATCTGTCCATTTTCCTTCAAGGGAATGTTTGCCTGGGCAATTTTCATTCCTTCCTCTTCCTCTGCACTTAAATAAATGTAATTTTCCAAATCGACTTTGGAATCTTCTACCTTTCTGTAAGGTGTTTCCAAAAATCCCATAGGATTTACCTTGGCGAATACCGATAAGGAGGATATCAAACCAATGTTTGGACCTTCCGGGGTTTCAATTGGACATAAACGTCCATAATGCGTGTAATGAACGTCACGAACCTCGAAGCCTGCCCTTTCCCTCGAAAGACCTCCAGGTCCAAGAGCCGATAACCTTCTTTTATGCGTAATCTCCGCTAACGGATTCGTCTGGTCCATGAACTGCGATAACTGGTTGGTACCAAAGAAGGAGTTGATAACGGAAGATAAGGTCTTCGCATTGATCAAATCGATTGGTGTAAATACCTCATTGTCCCTTACGTTCATTCGCTCACGGATGGTCCTCGCCATACGGGCAAGACCTACACCAAATTGTTGCGACAATTGCTCACCCACGGTACGTACACGACGGTTTGAAAGGTGGTCAATGTCATCGATCTCCGCTTTGGAGTTGATCAGCTCGATTAAATATTTTATGATGGTAATGATATCCTCTTTGGTCAAGACCTGCTTGTCCATTCCAATATCAAGACCTAACTTCTTGTTCATTCTGTAACGACCCACCTCACCTAGGTTGTAACGCTGATCAGAGAAGAACAATTTGTCAATAATACCCCTTGCCGTTTCCTCATCGGGCGGCTCGGCGTTACGTAATTGTCTGTAAATATGCTCAACAGCCTCCTTTTCAGAGTTTGTTGGGTCCTTTTGTAAGGTATTGTGGATAATAGCATAATCCGACTGTGCATTGTTTTCTTTGTGCAAAAGAATGGTCTTCACATCAGCCTCCAAAATTTCGGCAATATGCTCCTTTTCCAAAACAGTATCACGGTCCAAAATAATTTCGTTCCTTTCAATGGAAACTACTTCACCCGTATCCTCATCCACAAAATCCTCGTGCCAAGTGTTCAAAACCCTTGCTGCAAGTTTACGGCCCAATACTTTTTTAAGTCCGGCATTGGAAACCTTTACCTCTTCAGAAAGGTCAAAAATTTCCAAAATATCCTTATCCCTTTCAAAACCAATGGCCCTGAATAAGGTGGTAACCGGTAATTTTTTCTTTCTATCGATATAGGCGTACATAACACCATTGATATCGGTAGCGAATTCTATCCAAGAACCTTTGAAAGGAATTACCCTGGCAGAATACAATTTTGTTCCGTTGGCGTGAAAAGATTGCCCAAAGAATACACCAGGAGAACGGTGCAACTGTGATACAACAACTCTTTCCGCCCCGTTTATTACAAAAGTACCACTAGGTGTCATGTAAGGAATGGTCCCTAGATAAACATCCTGTACTATAGTTTCAAAATCTTCGTGTTCAGGATCGGTACAATACAATTTAAGCCTCGCCTTTAAAGGAACACTATAAGTTAGTCCACGCTCGATACATTCTTGGATGGAATATCTTGGTGGGTCAATAAAATAATCTAAAAATTCCAGTACGAACTGATTACGGGTATCAGTGATAGGAAAGTTTTCCATGAAGGTATTGTACAATCCCTCATCACCTCTCTGGTCAGATTTGGTTTCAAGTTGAAAAAAATCTTGAAAGGACTTAATCTGAATGTCCAAGAAATCCGGATATTGCGGAGTATTCTTAGCGGATGCAAAATTTATTCTTTCAGTCTGATTTGTGAACATCTACGGACAGTGTTTTGATCGTGAGTACTATTTGGGTGGTATACCCCTTGATATACCTAATTCTATAAAAAGGCTTAGGTCTAACCGCAAAAAGCGAAAAGACCTAAACCAAAAGTAATATGGTTAAAGCTATTATTTAAGCTCAACTTCCGCTCCTGCTTCTTCCAATGATTTTTTGATACCTTCTGCCTCGTCTTTAGAGATACCTTCCTTAACAGCTTTTGGTGCGCTATCAACAATATCCTTAGCATCTTTTAAGCCAAGTCCGGTCAATTCCTTAACCAATTTAACTACTGCTAGTTTGGAAGCTCCTGCTGATTTCAAAATTACATCGAATTCTGATTTTTCCTCTGCGGCTTCACCAGCTTCAGCGGCACCACCACCAGCGGCAACAGCTACTGCAGCAGCAGCAGGCTCGATACCGTATTCCTCTTTTAATATATTGGCTAGTTCGTTTACTTCCTTAACTGTAAGGTTAACCAATTGTTCTGCGAAATCTTTTAAATCTGCCATTTTCTATCGTTTAATAAAATTTTAAAATATACTTAGTTTTTAGTGCGTACTTATTTTTCTGATAATGTCTTAAGGATACCGGCCAGTTTTCCACCGCCAGATTTAAGTCCAGAAATAACATTTTTGGCTGGAGATTGTAACAATCCAATTATTTCGCCAATCATTTCTTCTTTCGACTTAATGTTTACTAAAGCATCCAAAGTTTCATCACCTACATATATTGCTTCCTCTACAAAAGCACCTTTCAATAAAGGTTTATTGGATTTTTTCCTGAAATTCTTAATAAGTTTTGCGGGAGCATTACCTACTTCAGAAAACATTAAAGAGGTATTTCCCTTCAAAACTTCTGGAAGTTCACCAAATTCCTTTTCGGAAGCTTCCATTGCCTTTGCTAGCAATGTATTCTTAACTACAGCAAGTTTGATATTTGCCTTGAAACAAGCTCTCCTCAAATCGGAGGTCGTTCCTGCATCCATTCCAGAAATATCCGCTAGATAAATAATGGAATTCTCACCCAACTGCGTAGTTAAATCCTGTATAACCGTTGCTTTTTCTTCTCTTGTCATAATTGATATTTTTAACTAGCAGTGCTTAAACTGACTTTGGGTCTAATTGAACACTTGGGCTCATGGTGCTGGACAGGAAAATACTTTTCATGTAAACACCTTTTGCAGCTGTTGGTTTCATCTTGTTCAAGGTTTCCAACAACTCCTTGGCGTTTCCTGCAATCTTATCAGGAGAGAAAGAAACTTTCCCAATTGCAGCATGCACGATACCAGTCTTGTCAACTTTGAAATCGATCTTACCCGCTTTAACCTCAGATACCGCTTTGGCAATATCCATAGTCACTGTTCCTGTTTTTGGATTGGGCATTAGTCCTCTTGGCCCAAGAACACGTCCTAAAGGTCCAAGTTTTCCCATAACGCTTGGCATAGTGATGATAACATCAACATCTGTCCAACCATTCTTTATTTTATCCAAATATTCGTCCAATCCAACATAGTCAGCACCTGCTTCTTTAGCTTCGGCTTCCTTGTCCGGAGTAACCAAAGCCAATACTTTTACATCCTTACCGGTACCATGGGGAAGTGTTACTACGCCACGTACCATTTGATTCGCCTTACGCGGATCTACTCCCAAACGCACAGCTATATCAACAGATGCATCAAACTTAGTGCTTGTTATTTCTTTTACTAAAGCAGAAGCCTCTTCCAAAGAATATAGTTTATCCTTTTCAATTTTAGAGTGTGCTTCCTTTTGCTTTTTTGTCAACTTTGCCATTTAATTGCTTTTAAAGATTTTAAAAAGGTCTTTTACCTGCAACCTTCATACCCATGGAACGAGCAGTACCAGCAATCATACTCATTGCTGATTCAATCGTAAATGCGTTAAGGTCGGCCATCTTATCCTCGGCGATTGCCTTGATTTGATCCCAGGTTACACTACCCAATTTTACTCTGTTAGGTTCGCCAGATCCTTTTTTAATCTTAGCAGCTTCCAATAGCTGGACTGCCGCTGGTGGTGTTTTAACGACGAAGTCGAAAGACTTGTCCTTATAAACGGTGATAACAACAGGTAATACCTTGCCCTGTTTGTCCTGGGTCCTTGCATTGAACTGCTTACAGAACTCCATAATGTTAACACCGGCAGCACCTAAGGCGGGTCCAACCGGTGGCGATGGATTCGCTGCACCTCCCCTAACTTGTAGTTTAACTACTTTACCTACTTCTTTTGCCATTGTTTAAAATTAAATTGAAAGTGTGTTAATGGAAGCAACACTACTTTTAAATATGTAACAATTATCTTAAATCTTTTCTACTTGCATATAGCTCAATTCCAATGGTGTCTTTCTTCCGAAAATCTTTACCATAACTTCAAGCTTACGCTTTTCTTCATTAATTTTTTCTACGGTACCGTTAAACCCATTGAAAGGTCCATCTATAACCTTTACGGTCTCACCAAAGACGAATGGTATGGCAACACTGTCCGTATTCACGGTTAATTCATCAACCTTACCTAGCATCCTATTTACTTCAGACTTTCTTAGGGGAACAGGGTCACCACCTTTGGTTTCACCCAAAAAACCAATTACATTGGTTATGGAACGTATTATATGGACCATTTCACCACCCAAATTGGCCTTAACCATTATATAACCTGGAAAATAAACCCTTTCCTTGTTAATTTTCTTTCCATTTCTAATTTGAATCACTTTTTCGGTTGGAACAAGAACCTCCTCCAAATAATCCGAAAAACCATGGCGCTCTACCTCACTCTCGATGTAGCCCTTAATTTTGTTTTCCTGACCACTTACAGCCCTAACTACGTACCATTTCTTTTCCAATACTTCTGACATAGAGCTCTAATTAGTTTAATACATAATCAAAATACAGCTGAACGACTTTACTAAAGACCGTATCCACACCCCACGTTGCCAAAGCGAACAATATGGAAAAAACAGCGACCACTACCATAAGGTTAGAGGCTTCCGCCCTAGAAGGAAGGGTAACATTATTCCTCAATTCTTCAACGGATTCTTTTATGTATGTAAGCATTTATACTATATTAGGTTTCAAAATTCAGGTATCGATTACGCGACCACCTGTTCAAAGCGCGAGAAAAGAGACCTCCTTAGACTATGCTTGGGATATATATCTCGACCCACAACTTTATTATAATATTTTAGCACGGGAGGAGAGACTCGAACTCCCGACACCTGGTTTTGGAGACCAGTGCTCTACCAACTGAGCTACACCCGTATTTGCTTATCACTAGATCTTTAGATGACACGCCTTTATATTTACATTTAAAGGTATCCGTCAAAAGACGGACACCCTTAAAATATCTATTACATTAAAAGATTGGATTAATCCAAAATCTTAGTTACCTGGCCAGCACCTACGGTTCTACCACCTTCACGGATAGCAAAACGAAGACCTACACTAAGTGCAATTGGTTGAATTAATTCAACAGTAATTGTAAGGTTATCACCTGGCATTACCATCTCTACACCAGAAGGAAGGGAAATATTACCGGTAACATCAGTAGTTCTTACATAAAATTGTGGACGATAATTGTTATGGAAAGGAGTATGGCGACCGCCTTCTTCTTTTTTCAAGATATACACCTCAGCTTCAAATTTAGCATGTGGCTTAACAGAACCTGGCTTACAGATAACCATTCCACGGCTAATTTGAGATTTCTCAATACCTCTCAACAAGATTCCAACGTTATCCCCAGCTTCACCTCTGTCCAGAATTTTACGGAACATTTCAACACCGGTAATAGTTGAAGACAATTTTTCAGCACCCATACCAATGATATCTACGGCATCACCAGTATTAGCGATTCCAGTTTCAATTCTACCTGTTGCCACGGTACCACGTCCAGTAATTGTAAATACATCCTCAACAGGCATCAAGAAAGGCTTATCGACATCCCTTTCCGGCAATTCAATCCAGCTATCAACAGCCTCCATTAATTGCATAACGGTATCAACCCATTTTTGCTCACCGTTTAACGCACCTAGGGCAGAACCTGAGATTACAGGCCCATTGTCACCATCGTACTCGTAGAAAGAAAGCAATTCCCTAACCTCCATTTCAACCAACTCCAACAACTCCTCATCATCAACCATGTCAACTTTGTTCAAGAAAACAACGATTCTAGGAATACCTACCTGACGACCTAATAGAATGTGCTCACGAGTTTGTGGCATAGGACCATCTGTAGCGGCAACCACCAAAATAGCACCATCCATCTGGGCGGCACCAGTAACCATGTTCTTCACGTAATCCGCGTGACCTGGACAGTCAACGTGCGCATAGTGACGGTTAGCTGTTTGATACTCTACGTGCGATGTATTGATTGTGATACCTCTTTCCTTTTCCTCTGGAGCGTTGTCGATAGAATCGAAACTCCTCTTTTCAGAAAGACCTGCGTTAGACAGAACCTCTGTGATAGCAGCAGTCAATGTAGTTTTACCGTGATCCACGTGTCCAATAGTACCAATATTTAAGTGCGGTTTGGAACGATCGAAAGTTTCCTTTGCCATGTTTATTGAATTTTAATCTTAGTTTATATTAGTGTACAAATTTATACCTTAATTGAGCCAATGACGAGATTTGAACTCGTGACCTCTTCCTTACCAAGGAAACGCTCTACCCCTGAGCTACACCGGCGTAAAGTGTCGAATCTACCAAAATGGTAAATTCCTGCCTTCGCAGGAATGACTATAAAGTCAAAAAATTAGGGTCAGAACAAAAAATCGTCCCAAAATAACCCTGCATAAACCTAAAACCTAAATAATAGACTTCCGGTTTATTTTGAGCGGGAGACCGGGTTCGAACCGGCGACATTCAGCTTGGAAGGCTGACGCTCTACCAACTGAGCTACTCCCGCTTGTTTAATTTTCAAAATTTCAATTTAATACCGATGATAAAGCTATGTGGGGAGAGCAGGATTCGAACCTGCGAAGACATAGTCAGCAGATTTACAGTCTGCCCTCGTTGGCCGCTTGAGTATCTCCCCGCCTTATCAGTATTTTAAGAACTTTGGAGACGATGGAGGGACTTCCATCGACTTCGCCCAGGATAAAATTCTTGCCCCCACAAACAAAAGCGTATTTATTCACTTTTTAATTGCATCCTGATGCTTTTTTCACTATTTCAAGAGCCGATGGAGGGACTCGAACCCACGACCTGCTGATTACAAATCAGCTGCTCTAGCCAGCTGAGCTACATCGGCACTTTTAATGCTTTTTTCGGCACAAAAAAGTCCGCTATTTCTAACGGACTGCAAATGTATAGATTTATTTGTTTTTTCAAAATAAATTTCGAAAAATTTTAATCAAGCATGTGCCCTTAATTTTTGCTTGTTCTTGATCAATTTACGCTCCAAGGAATTACATGCCGTATCTACCGCTTCCTCAAAGGATTTGCACTGCTTTTTTACTACGAAATGGTTCTTTGGAACATTTAACTTAATTTCCACAATCTTGTTCTCTTTAGAACTAGTATTTTCCACCTTTAAATAAACATCGGAACTGATGACCTTATCATAAAACGTCTCCAACTTATCCAAACGGCTTTGCAGAAAATTTATCAGTTTAATATCTGCATTAAAATTCACTGATTGTGCGTTTACTTTCATAAGCTAAAAAATTTTAACGCCCCTTTATCTAGACCAGGGACCGGATTAAACAATTAATTGTTTTTCCCTCTAGGGTGGGAAGAAGCATGTATTCTTTTGAGTTCTGCTATGCTGTTATGCGTGTAAACTTGCGTTGAGGCCAAACTTGCATGCCCCAGTAATTCCTTCACCGAATTTAAATCGGCTCCTTTGTTCAACAAATGTGTTGCAAAGGTATGCCTCAGAACATGAGGGCTTTTTTTAACCTTAGCGGAAACCTTTCTAAAATACTTATTTATAATTCTATAAACAAGGGTTTCATATATTTTATTGCCCTTATTGGTCAAGAATAAATAGTCTGTATTTTTAGCTTCGGCGATTGTGTTTCGTTCAGCTAGATAATCCTCAATAAAAAGTATCGTCTCCGGCAATAGGGGAATGATCCGTTCCTTGTTTCTTTTTCCCAAAACCTTTACTGTTTTCTCCGCAAGATCTATTTCCTTTACTTTAATATTTACCAATTCTGCCCTTCGGATACCCGTTGTATATAAAATATGGATAATGAGCTGATCCCGCAAACCGTCAAAATCCTTGGAATACGGAATTTCGTTCAAAACTTGTTGCATCTCATTTTCAGAAAAAGGCGTCTCCAATTTTTTAGGGGTTTTCAAGGCCTTGTGCTTCAAAAGAGGACTCACCTGTAGTATGTCAATCTTTTGAAGAAATTTATAGTAAGCTTTTAAAGAAGCAACTTTTCGATTGATCGTACGGTTTGAAATACCGATATCGGACATGGACACGATCCAACTCCTTATTATGGTATAGGTGACATAATCGATATCCCCAATGGAATATTCCGATTCACAAAAATCCCGAAATTCAATAAGATCGGTTCCGTAGGCCTGTACCGTATGAACGGAATACTTTTTTTCTAGGGCGAGATAGTCCGTGAATTGATTTAAGTGCATATACCAAAGTTAGGAATTGCCGAGAAGAAAACGTCAAAAACAAAAAATCCCGCCAAGTGCGGGATTTAATGCTGTATGTATAAAAGTCTAAATTTCCTCTTGGTCCCTTAGACTTTGAATATACTGTGCTTTCTGTATTTGGGCTCTTCGCTCTACGGAAGGCTTGGTAAACTGCTGACGTTTTCTCAACTGCCTCATTGTACCTGTCTTGTCAAACTTTCTTTTGAAACGTTTTAAAGCTCTATCTATGTTTTCTCCTTCTTTAACTGGTATTATTAACATGGGCTACAACCTCCTTTCTTTTGTGATTAAGGCCGCAAAGATAATAACTAATTTCACATGGACAACATTAATGCCTAATTTGAACAGGAAATTGTCATTAATTCGTTGTAGGCCGATATTCTTTTTTATCTATGATGATCTTTGCAATAATTTCCCGCAATATCTCAGAGGTTCCACCACCAATAGGGCCCAATCTACTATCCCGTAACAAACGGGCCATGGGGTAATCCTCAATGTAGCCATAACCACCCAGAAATTGCAGGCATTCATAAGCGACCTCATCGGCCATTTTTGTGGATTTAAGCTTGGAAATGGTCGCCTCCTTTACAACGTATTCCCCTTTGTCCAATCGGCCTGCCACAAAATAATTATAATGTTTACAAATTTCCATATCGGCATGAAGGTCCACTATCCTATGACGCAAAGCCTGAAATTGATCGATGGTCTTGCCAAACGCCTCCCGTTCGGACATATATTGCAAGGCATATTCCAAGGCATATTCCGCCCTTGCATGTGCGTTGATTCCCATAACAAGACGTTCGAGTGCGAAGGCTTCCATAATATATGAGAATCCCATACCTTCCTCGCCCAATAAATTTTCTTCAGGGATTTCAACATTGTCGAATGCTAGCTCGGCGGTATCCGAAGCCCTCCATCCTAGTTTGTTAAGCTTATTTGCAGTTACGCCCTCCGTTTTTCTATCAACGACAAAAATACTAATCCCTTTATTCCCTGCCGAAGCGTCCGTTTTGGCTGCCAGGATAATATAGTCTCCATAAACACCATTTGTAATGAATGTTTTTGACCCGTTTATTACATAGGTATTGCTCTTTTTTATCGCCGTGGTTCTCATACCCGCGACATCACTTCCGCCATAGGGTTCAGTTACACCAAGACAACCGATCAATTTACCAACCGCGCTGGGCTCAAGATATTTTTTCCTGATACCCCCTTTTGCCCTCTTGTTCAAATACGTCATGGCCAGATAAGCGTGTGCCCACATTGCGGCCGCGAAACCACCGGAATTTATCTTTTGCAGTTCCTCTAAAAATATAACCGTATAAAAAAGATCCAGGCCTAAACCGCCATCTTCTTCCGGTGTAGCGAGGCCAAAATATCCCATTTCGCCAAACTTCTCCCAAATAAATCTTTCGATGGTACCGGTCTGCTCCCATTTTTCAATATGCGGTACTACTTCTTTCTGCAAAAAATCCTTTAGGCTTTGCCTAAATAAAAGATGTTCTTCAGTGAAGTACATATTCTCCATAGCTTTATTTTTTGAGCGACAAATATAAAGGAAATCTATTTATCCGATTGGTTGGAAAATTCTCGATTTGTCGCAATTCATCGAAGGAAGTTATTTCGCCGTTCTCTTCCCGAAACCTGACAATTCCCTCAGCGAGGCTTCTAGAAATATAGCCTATTTTAGATAATTCCCGTGCGCTGGCGGTATTGATGTTGACCTTTTCAATTTCTGGTGCTTTCAATACCTTATATCTTTCAATGACACGTGCGGCAACCTCGTGTTCCAGTCCAAAAACATCGTACAATTGATCATCCAACAAAAACCCGCCCAATCTGTCCCTGAACTTTATGATTCTTTCAGAAAGTATATTTCCTACACCGCGTATCTCCATTAATTCTTGAACGGTAACTTGGTTTAAATCCTTCAGCGCAATATCAAGGGGGATCTTACTTTTTTCGACAACCTTGGGATTCCTATCAGTGATGCCACTATTTTTGACCCACTCCGGAAACTTGAAATATGGTGACAGCCTATTCAAAAGAGAATCCGAAACCCCCGTTACCTCTTGAAATTCTTCCGTGTTGTTTATAAACCGATTTTGCTCCCTGAACTCGTGAAGACGATCTATCTCCTCTACAGACATCCCCAAGGTGTAGCCTTTATAGTCCGAAATAAAATTTGGATTGAAGGGGAATATCACCAAATTATCCCGCTTTTTGGTTTCCTCTTTAAGCGCATCTATCTTACCTTGGATTTCCTTATCCAGATGTAAAGAATGGGTAGCCACACTGGAAGACCGCTTGTAAAACCAAAAGGCACCTTGAACAAGGATGATGATCAACAACAAAAAGAAAATCCCACTTCGTTCCTGTTTTGTAAACTTTATGTGGGATTTTCTCAATGTTATTCAATTAATCACTATTCCGTAACTGCTTTAACTTTGAGTCTTATTGCGTCCATGTATCTTTTTAACTCTCCTTTTACTTTTGGCGCCAAGATTACTATCCCTATCATATTAGGCACCATCATACCAAAAATCATGGCATCTGAAAACCCAATTACGGAACTCATACTCGCGGATGCTCCCACGATAACGAATAAACAAAAAATGATTTTATAAGTGTACTCCGTTTTCTTAGTTCTCCCAAAAAGATATGCCCACGCCTGATAACCATAATAAGACCAAGAAATTTGCGTACTAAAGGCAAAAAGGACCACGGCCACCGTTAATACATAGGGGAACCAACTAATAACGGAACCAAAAGCACCGGAAGTCAATAAGATAGCATCTGCATCGTTCAACCCAGCATTACCTGGATCTACATTCCCAGTAATGATAAGTACCAAAGCGGTCATTGTACAAACTACCACAGTATCTATGAAAGGCTCCAAAAGAGCAACAAGGCCTTCGGAGGCAGGGTATTTTGTCCTAACTGCAGAGTGGGCAATTGAAGCTGACCCAACACCCGCCTCATTGGAAAAGGCGGCCCGTCTAAATCCTTGGATCATAACACCCACTGCCCCACCAACAATTCCTACAGGTGCAAAGGCCCCTTGGATAATTTCATTAAAGGCCCAACCGATCATATCAAATTTGGCCACAAGGACGAAAATAGATGCACCCACATAAATAATGACCATAAACGGAACGATTTTATCCGTAACCTTGGCAATGGATTTGATACCTCCTATTATTACAATACCGACCAAGATGGCCATAACAACACCGAAGGCCCATCTGTAGCCATATAAGAAAGATTCCGTACCTCCGGTCATATTTTCAAAGAGCTGTACCGCTTGATTCACTTGAAACATATTTCCCCCACCAAATGAACCACCAATGCACATTATAGCGAAAGCACCAGCCAATATTTTTCCTAAAGTTTTGTTTTTTAAACCTTTATTTAAATAATACATAGGACCACCAAATATGGTTCCATCCTTACCTACGTCCCTGTACTTAACTCCCAAAGTACATTCCACAAATTTGGAGGCCATACCCAAAAGTCCGGCTATAATCATCCAAAAAGTCGCACCTGCACCGCCTATTGAAACTGCCACGGCAACACCAGCTATATTTCCCAAACCTACTGTTGCAGATAGCGCCGCAGTAAGTGCTTGAAAATGGGAAACTTCCCCACTCGAACTCTCATCCCTTATGGTATCCAGAATATCTCCGTCAACCACAATTTCATCCTTGTTGTCTGCCAAGTGCTTGTCCAAACTTTCCACTTTGTTCATATCTACACCTGCGGCAATACCCTCTTCCCCATATAATTCCTTGGCACCGTATTTTTCGATATCCTCATACTTACCCATTACCACCTTTATGGCAGTCCACACACCAGTTAAATTGATAAATTTGAAGTAAAATGTAAAAAAACCTGCACCAAGAATAAGTGGAAACAATACCCAATAAATTTTTATGTTCTCAGAAAAAGGTATTTGATAAAAAATAAAGTTTACGAACCAACCAGTAAGATCTCCGAAAACTTGATCAATTTTTTCATCTATTCCAATTTCTTCGGCCTCTTGGGCCATGGATAATAGTGGTAATAGGAACGTACAAAAACTCAGAAGTCTATACTTCATATTCTTTTTTGGATTTTTTAGTTAGTTAGTTTGGCAATATCACAAAAAAAATGAACCCAATCAAATTATAACGTTGAATTAACTCAACTCAATATGGAACATTTCATTCAACTTTCGAATTTGCTCTGGCCGGCCCAAAACAATCACCTTACTTTTTGGCTGTAACGGAAGGTCTGCTTCCGGATTTATTATATACTCGCCATCAGGTGCGATGTATCCAATGATGGTACACCCGGTTTTTCTGCGCAAATCCAAATCTCTTAAGGAGCTACAATCCATCTGATCGGAAAAATCCTCGATGGCAACTTCCTCCAGATTCGTTGTATGCTCCCCTTCCACGGAGAGTTTATCCATAAACGTTATAAGATCGGGCATAACGACCAATGAGGCCATATGGTCCCCCCCTATTTTATCCGGCATTATCACTTTATTGGCTCCTGCCAACTGTAGTTTCCGTTGAGAGGTTACCTGGGAAGCCCTGCTAATTATAAAAAGGTTGGTATTTAATTGCCGTGCCGAAAGCACCACGAACAGATTGGCCGCATCGTCCGGCAATGTGACAATCAAGTATTTTGCCCTATCAATTCCTGCCGCTAGCAAAACCTCATCTTCGTTGGCATCTCCCTCCATAAAAAGAATATCGTCATCGTATTTTTCCAAAAGCTCCTTGTCCCGTTCGATTACTACGAACGGCTTTTTGTAGGCTTTTAGCCTTTCTGCAGCCTGCATTCCATTTCGACCAAAACCACAGACTACTACGTGATTTGATAATTTATCGATCGTATTTTTCACTTTTTTTAATTTTAATTTTTGCGGACTGTTTCTACTCAAAAGATATTCCGTTATAACGGAAATGGCAAAACCAAAGATAAAAACACTGGTGACTATCAGGACGACGGTGAAAATCTTTCCTTCGATATCCATGGGGCGTACTTCGGAAAATCCTACTGTCGTTACTGTAATTATGGTCATGTAAAGAGCATCTATCCATGAATAATCGGCTATATACCGATATCCCAAAACCCCAAAAAATAGGACCACTACCATTAATAATAGGGCCACATATAGTTTGGAACGAAAGAGCTTTATCATGATTATAAATCAAATACGGAAGTTCTTTTGGTATAAATCAAATCCTTGATCTTTAACCAAAATGCCAAAAACAAGTACAATGCAAATCCAAATCCAAGGGTTACGAAGGTTAGGTAAATGAAGGAAGTTCGTACCACCCTTGCCCTAATTCCAAGTCGGTCCGCAATCCTTCTACATACCTCAAAACCCCTTTTCTGAAGATAATGCAACAAATTATATAAGATGTCCATAAAAGTAAAATTAGGATTTTAAATTCAATAATCTGTTCCCAACGGCACAGTCAAGACATTTATTCTTGGTACAATAATTAGTGTACAGTTGTAATAGTGCCTGACTCTTAAAAGCCGTACCCACACGAACGCCCAAAAGTTTGAAATTCTCAATGATACTATTCTTTTCTTCGCCTAAATCTTGCATTATGGAAAGCAAGGAATCTGAATTGTAGTTGCCCTTTTGTCTGAAATAACAGAACCGCAAGGGAATGATGGTGTTTATTATCAACAGGTCCACAAAACTTTTAGAAATCGTTTTGGGCGACTTTTGGGATTCCTTGCCAAAATTGTAATGGGTATCCCAATAGGAACTGGCCTTTACCTTGAAGAGGCCATAAAGTTCCATTTCAGGACCGTGTATTAGGTCGCGGAACAAATTATGGGAAGATGCATACAACATGGCAAATTGGGACAAGCGTATGGTTGGAAAATTTGGTGGTCTTAATTTAAAGAAGGAAACGTTTGAAATTGGAATATTCCCCAATTCATATTTGGCACTTAAAAACCTGTAGGAACCCTGCAGCTCCTTATAATAGTAGTCTAGCCCTTCTTCAGATTCCAATAGCCCTGCCATCCCAAATAACAAGCTTTCCAATTCCAAGGGTTTACCCAGTAAGTGCCTAACCTTGGAAAAATTCAAATTCTTGCCCAACTGGAAAAAGGCGTCGCCATTTATTTTTGAGCCGAAGTTTTTCAACAATAAGGTAAACAACACTTTTTCCCAGTCATTTTTAAAGGTTTGAAGAAGTTTCTCAATTACCTTGGATTTTTCCTCCAAGCGCTCCAGAAACATACGCTCCAGCCAATTATTGAAATCGAATTCCGGGATTTCTGCAATGTTCTTTTCGCAATTGATAAATTTCCCTGAATTGGCCTTCATCAGTTCCCGATATGTTTCCAACAAATGGGAATCTATCCGATTTTTTAGTTCCAAGGTGGGTATTTCCGTACCATCCTTTCGGTATACCGATACATCATCGTTCCAGACTACGTGAAGTATAACATTGTCATAATTCGAATCCTTCTCATGATGGTGCGCGTACCAGTCCGATGCATTTACGTGGATTTCAACGTTCCCCGCCCAAAGCTGATCTCCTATCCGTACCTGGGCATTGAAAAAATCGGGACCATGCAAATGATTGTGGGAACCGGTATTGATTATGGAGAGATTATCCCCATTCGTGGTCCTTAATCCCTGTTGGGGATATTTTTTAAAATTCCAGATGTAGTGCAACAGGTCTTCGCGCATGGTAGAATTAAAAAGACCCGCTAGATGCGGGTCTCCAAATTAAGAATTTAAATCCATTTTACTCGGCCACTTCGCCTTCCCAGTTCATAAATCCTCCTTCCAGATTAAAGGCGTTTTCAAAACCAAGACTGTTCATGATGGCACATGCCTGACCAGATCTATTGCCGGACCTACAATAAACGTAATAGTTCTTTGATTTGTCCATCTTTTCAAGTTCATCTATAAATCCTTGACCTTTATAAATATCGATATTGACCGAATTGGGTATAAACCCTTCCTCGACTTCGGTATCGGTACGCACATCCAAAATGATTGCATTGTCGTCCTGCGCTAGCCTAGAGGCCCATTCCTCTTGCGATAAGTCTGCCATAATAGTTTTTTTCAAAAATAACGGATCTATTTGAAATCGGTCAAAAATAATTTTAACAAAAAATTAAATCGGTTGCATTAGGATAATTCCTGTGAACCGACATACATTTGTATATACAAATATTGTTTGTACATGAACGTTGAGAAAATCATAAAAACAAAAAAAGAAATTCCCTTGGAAGCGAGGACCATCATTCATCTGACATTGGTTACCAACAAGATTAATGAAATGATGTCGGCCTCGTTAAAACCCTTTGGAATTTCCATTCAACAGTTCAATGTGTTGCGCATTTTAAGGGGCCAGGAAAATAAGCCTGCCAACCTATCCACCATAAATGAAAGGATGGTCACGAAAATGAGCAATACTACAAGGTTGGTTGACAAATTGTTGGCCAAAGATTATGTCATTAGAAAAATATGTCCGCAGAACAGAAGGAAAGTAGAAATTAAAATCACTACAAAAGGTTTGGATGTTTTAAATGAAATCGATGGCATAAAATTTGAAATGGAAAAGGACATTCTTAAGAACTTTTCTACGACCGAGTTAAAAGAGTTAAATAGTCTATTGGATAAATTTTAAGGAAATGAAGGACATTATACATGATTTGAATTGGCGCTACGCTACCAAAAAATTCGATACGACCAAGAAGGTTAATTCGGAGGATTTGGAAACACTTATGGAAGCAACTAGACTGAGCGCATCATCCTATGGCCTCCAACCTTACCATATTTTCGTAATCGAAAATAAAGAACTCAGGGAAAAATTAAAACCTGTCACATGGAACCAATCACAAATAACGGATGCCTCCCATGTCATCGTGTTTGCCAACAAAAATTCTTTTGGTGAGGATTTGGTAGACGATTATTTGGACAATGTGGTTCAGACCCGGGGCATTACCCATGAAGCCGTTAAAGGGTATTCGGATTTTATGAAGTCGAAACTAATGGGACTCCCCAATGAACACAAAAATAGCTGGACGGCCAGGCAGGTATATTTGGCCCTTGGTAATTTAATGACCGTGGCCGCCTCCATGAAAATTGATACTTGCCCCATTGAAGGTTTTGAGAATGAAAAGTACAATGAAATATTGGGGCTGAAGGAAGCCAACCTAAATGCTTCGGTCGTATTGGCCATTGGCTACAGGGCGTCATCCGATGAAACCCAGCACCTACCAAAAGTTCGTTACCCAAAAGAAAGATTATTCACCCATTTATAAACAAAAATTAGTATTCAAACATTTAAATTAGAAACATGAAAAAATCAGTTTTAAGCATTGCATTGGCTCTAGTATTCGGATTTTCCGCAACGGCCAACTCCCCAATCGACGGAGAGAAGAAAGAAGTGAACGTTAGCGAAAGTAAGATTACTTGGAAAGGGTATAAAGTGACCGGTTCCCACGAAGGAACGATCAACCTTAAATCCGGCCATTTGGAAATGGACGGGAACAAACTTACGGGTGGTGAGTTTGTGGTGGATATGACTTCCATTACCAACTTGGACATGGCCGCAGGTGAAGGAAAGGAAAAATTGGAAGGACACTTAAAATCTGATGATTTCTTTGGTGTTGAAAACCACCCGACCGCAAAATTGGTAATCACTTCCGCAGAATCCATGAACAAGAACTCCTATTCCGTAAAGGGAGACTTGACCATCAAAGGAAAGACAAATCCAGTAACCTTTGTGGTTTCCATTTACGAAAATAAGGCCACCGCTACCCTTAAGGTAGACAGGGCAAATTACGATGTTCGCTATGGTTCTGGAAGCTTTTTTGACAATCTTGGGGACAAAGCGATTTACGATGAGTTTGACTTGGTCGTTGATTTAGCCTTATAAAAGGTAATACACCCATTTTAAATTAAAGTCCCTTGGAAAGTTTTTCTAGAGGGATTTTTTTTGAAAGAAAATTTGAGACTTTCATTTTCCTTTCTATATTTACACCCATGTTAGTAGTAAAAAATATCTGGTGGTGGAACAACTTGCGACGGTATTCGTGAGCTGGTTCTCCATGTAAATAATATAGAGGCTTGTCATCACGACAGGCCTTTTTTAATTTTCAATCGTATCATGTCATTTAAAATTAAGACATACTCAAAAAAAATTCTTGCGGATACCATAACCCCCGTAAGCGTCTACTTAAAAATAAGGGATAAGTTTCCCAACAGCATCTTGCTGGAAAGTAGCGACTATCATGCCAACGATAACAGTTTTTCCTATATCTGCTGTAATCCCATTGCTTCCATCAAGGTTCAAAATGAATGTATTTCAAAAGAGTTTCCAGATGGTTCAAAGGAAAAGGTTGAAATCGATGCCCATGTGGATGTAATCCATGAAATGGACACATTCGCAAAAAGTTTCAACACCACAAAACAGGATTTTAAGTTCATTACAAACGGTCTTTTTGGTTTTATGGCGTACGACGCCGTCCGCTATTTTGAGGATGTGGACATTTCCAAAAAACCAAATTCCGTTGAGATTCCGGATATTTTTTACGCCGTTTACAAGAATGTCATCGCCATCAACCATTTTAAGAACGAGGCCTACATCTTTGCCCACTGTTTTGAATCCGAAAACAACATTGCCGAGATTGAGAGACTATTGAACGTTCGCACATTTGCATCCTATAATTTTTCCAAGGAAGGCGATGCCAAAACCAACCTGAAGGATGAAGAGTACAAGGAACATGTGGAACTGGCCAAAAAGCATTGTAAACGGGGCGATGTTTTTCAGTTGGTACTTTCCAGAAGGTTCTCCCAAAAATTCAAAGGGGACGAGTTTAACGTTTACAGGGCTTTACGCTCTATAAACCCTTCACCCTATCTGTTCTTTTTTGATTATGGCGATTTCAAGATTTTTGGAAGCTCCCCTGAAGCCCAACTTATTGTTAAGGAGGGAAAGGCCGAGATACATCCCATTGCCGGTACCTACAAACGAACCGGAAACGACGAAAAGGATGCGGAACTCGCTAAAAAACTGGCCCAGGATGATAAGGAGAACAGTGAACATGTCATGTTAGTTGATTTGGCCCGAAACGACTTGAGCAGAAATGGAAACTTGGTCCAAGTAGACACTTACAGGGAAGTACAATATTTTTCTCATGTAATCCATTTGGTTTCAAAGGTAACAGGGATGAAAAAACCGGATATTTCTACGTTGAAAATAGTTGCCGATACCTTTCCGGCCGGCACCTTGAGCGGTGCGCCAAAACATATGGCCATGCAACTGATAGAAAAGTATGAAAAAACCAGTCGAAGTTATTACGGCGGAGCCATTGGTTTTATGGATTTTAACGGAAACTTTAACCACGCCATTATGATCAGAACCTTCCTCAGTAAAAACCATGAACTTCATTTCCAAGCCGGTGCAGGGCTCGTAGCCGCATCCGATGCGAATGATGAACTTCAAGAAACCTATAACAAATTGGGCGCATTAAATAAGGCCCTAGAAATTGCTGAAACTATCTAAATGGCACGGAAGATTTTAATGATAGACAATTACGATAGTTTTACCTTCAACCTTGTACACTATCTTGAGGATTTGGGCCGCGATGTAATCGTAAAAAGAAATGACCAACTTAGCTTGGAGGAAGTGGATAACTATCAGGAAATAGTACTTTCACCCGGTCCGGGTATCCCGGATGAAGCAGGGCTATTAAAACCCATTATTGAAAAATATGGCCCCTCCAAACGGATTTTTGGGGTATGCCTAGGTCAACAGGCTATAGGGGAGGTTTATGGGGGATCCCTTATAAATTTGGACCAGGTTTACCATGGAGTGGCTACTAAAATAAATATTATAGTTGATGACTATATTTTCGATGGACTTGAAACGGAAATAGAAATAGGAAGGTATCATTCTTGGGTGGTGAACCCTAAATTACCCGAATGTTTGGAAGTAACCTCCATTGATAAAAATGGACAAATTATGTCCCTACGGCATAAAGATTACGACATAAGGGCCGTACAGTTTCACCCAGAGTCGGTTTTAACACCAAACGGAAAGAAGATATTAGAAAACTGGTTAAACGGCCAGAAAAAGAAATAAGATTTTTAGACCTGTCAGATTTTAAAAACCTGACAGGTCTAACCAACATAAAACAATAAAAAAAGCCCTCCCCCTTGGGGAGGGTTGGGAGGGGCTTATGAAAGAAACACTAAATAGACTAATCAATCACGAAATCCTTGAAAAAGAGGATGCCAAGCAAATATTGGTCAACATCGCCAAGGGCGATTACAACACCAGTCAGATCGCGGCCTTTCTGACAGTGTACATGATGCGAAGCGTCACTATTGAAGAGTTGGAGGGATTCCGTGATGCGCTGCTGGACCTTTGTTTGGCCGTCGATCTATCAGAATACAACCCGATCGATCTTTGTGGAACCGGAGGAGATGGCAAGGACACCTTCAATATTTCCACTCTGGCCTCCTTTGTTACCGCAGGGGCCGGTGTAAAAGTGACCAAACACGGAAATTATGGGGTATCTTCTAAATGTGGCAGCAGCAATGTCATGGAATTCTTGGGCATCAAATTCAGTAACGAGCCCGACTTCCTTCGAAAATCCATCGATGAGGCCGGAATCTGTGTGCTTCATGCACCACTCTTTCATCCGGCAATGAAAAATGTGGCCCCAATTCGAAGGGAATTGGCCGTAAAGACCTTTTTCAACATGTTGGGACCCATGGTAAATCCGGCCTTTCCAAAGAACCAAATGGTGGGGGTATTCAATTTGGAATTGGCTAGAATGTACGGCTATCTATATCAGAATACTGACAAGAACTTTACGGTTTTACATGCCTTGGACGGGTATGATGAAATAAGCCTGACCGGCGAAACAAAGACCATATCAAATGGTTCCGAGAATATTCTAAAGCCTTCGGACTTTGGTGTATCTGAAGTGAAAGCTACGGAAATTGAAGGAGGCGAGGACATACCTGAATCGGCACAAATATTTTTGAACGTTCTAAACGGTAAGGGAACGGAAGCACAAAACAATGTGGTCTGTGCCAATGCGGGGATAGCTATAAGTACGGTCAATGGGGTATCCCCAAAACAGGGATTTGAATTGGCCATGGAATCCCTAAAAAGTGGCAAAGGACTATCGGCATTAAAGAAATTACAGGAAATAAGCCGATGTTAGATGTTAGATGTTAGATGTTAGATGTTAGATGTTAGATGTTAGATGTTAGAATATATACTATTCTAATCGATTTTTAAACCATGTATCAAAAATGTATTAATGAATATTCTGGATAAAATAGTGGCGGATAAACGCAAGGAAGTCGCTTTGAAAAAATCGGTACTACCTAAAGCACAGTTTGAAAAATCGGTTTTTTTTGATAGAAACTGCAATTCTTTGGCCGAAGCTTTACGTAACAGTGAAACCTGTATTATAGCGGAACACAAAAGACGTTCTCCTTCAAAATCCACAATCAACCAGAATACCAATGTGGGACAAGTAGCCCAAGGCTATGAAAGGGCCGGTGTGTGCGGAATGAGCGTACTAACGGATATAAAATATTTTGGAGGTTCTATTGAGGACCTTTTGTTGGCCAGGGCGTCTGTGGATATTCCACTTTTACGGAAGGAATTTATTATCGATGAATATCAGCTCTTGGAAGCAAAGGCCTATGGTGCCGATGTTATTCTATTGATTGCCGCCGTTCTCTCAAGAGAAGAAATCAAGAACCTATCAGAATTTGCCAAGTCCCTAGGGCTCGAGGTCCTTTTGGAAGTGCATGACCAGGAGGAATTGGAGAAATCGGTCATGCCCAGTTTGGACATGTTAGGGGTCAACAACAGAAATCTAAAAACATTTGAAGTTAGTTTGGAAACAAGCAAGGCACTATCGGTGCTGATACCTGATGACTTTGTAAAGGTTTCGGAAAGTGGCATTAGCTCCATCGAAGCAATAAAAACGTTAAAGGAGTTTGGATACCAAGGTTTTTTAATCGGTGAAAATTTTATGAAGACCGATAATCCAGGAAAGAGTGCCGAAATGTTTATAAAAAGCCTCCTCTAAATCCTTCAATGAAAGAGAATCACAAAAATATGGATACCAGCAAATACAACACACGCAAAACTTCCTCCCCTTTGGGGAGGGCCGGGGTGGGGCTTAAAATTTGCGGTATGAAATACAATCCTATGGAGGTTGCCACCTTACGACCCGATTATCTGGGATTCATATTCTGGGAACCATCGGCGAGATATTTTGATGGGGAAATCAAAGCTATACCACCGGACATAGAAAAAATTGGGGTGTTTGTAGATGCGGATATATCCTATGTTTTGGACCAAATTGAAAAGTATGACCTTCAAGGGGTGCAATTGCATGGAAATGAGACCCCGGAATATTGTAAGGAGCTTGTAGGATACACCGGAAGACCTGACAGGTTTTTAAAACCTGTCAGGTGTATCAAGGTTTTTTCGGTAAAAGAGAAGTTTGACTTTTCAGTTCTAAAAGAATATGAAGAGGTTTGCGATTATTTTTTATTTGACACCAAAGGAAAACTTCCGGGCGGAAACGGGTATACTTTTGACTGGTATTTATTGAAAAACTATCCATCCCAAAAACCCTATTTTTTAAGTGGAGGGATTGGGCCGGAAAATGTGGAAGAAATTAAAAAGTTTTTGCAAACACCCGAGTCAAAATATTGTCATGTCCTTGACGTAAACAGCAAATTCGAGGACAGGCCAGGGTTGAAAAATATTGAGAAATTAGAGGAATTTATAAAGGCGTTAGGCATTAGGCATTAGGCATTAGGCATTAGGCATTAGGCATTAGGCAAAAAAGAAATAAAAATTAGCTCATGAAAAAATCTGGACATGATTCCCTATTTGGGAGCGGAGGGAAGTTTCACGTAAACGAAAAAGGCTATTACGGAGAATTTGGAGGCGCGTTCATCCCCGAAATGTTGTACCCCAACGTAGAAGAACTACGCCAAAAATATTTGGAAATCATGAACGAGGAATCCTTTCAAAAAGAATTCCATCAGCTCTTAAAGGATTATGTGGGGCGGCCCTCACCATTATACTTTGCCAAAAGACTTTCGAAGAAGCATGGTGCAAAAATCTACCTAAAACGAGAGGACCTTAACCATACCGGGGCCCATAAAGTGAACAATACCGTTGGCCAGATCTTGATGGCCAAAAGACTGGGCAAAACCCGGATCATTGCAGAGACCGGAGCCGGTCAACACGGTGTGGCCACGGCAACCGTTTGTGCCCTAATGGGTATACACTGTGTGGTATATATGGGCGAAATCGACATTGCCAGGCAGGCACCCAACGTGGCCCGGATGAAAATGCTCGGCGCCGAAGTTAGACCGGCTACTTCCGGGAGCAAGACCTTGAAGGATGCCACGAACGAGGCCATTCGCGACTGGATCAACAACCCCGTGGATACCCATTACATTATTGGGTCTGCCATTGGGCCACACCCCTACCCAGACATGGTAACCCGTTTCCAATCGGTCATTTCCGAAGAAATAAAATGGCAGTTAAAGGAAAAGGAAGGCCGGGAAAACCCGGATTTTGTGGTAGCTTGTATAGGTGGTGGCAGTAATGCCGCCGGGACCTATTACCACTTTTTGGATGAACCTGAAGTAGGCATTATTGCCGTAGAGGCGGCCGGAAAGGGTATCGATTCCGGGGAAAGTGCCGCTACATCGGCCTTGGGGAAAATCGGGATTATACATGGTTGTAAGACCATGCTCATGCAGACCGCGGATGGTCAGATTACGGAGCCCTATTCCATATCGGCAGGTCTGGACTATCCCGGGGTTGGCCCCATGCATTCGCATTTGTATACATCGGGGAGGGCGGAATTTTATTCCGCCACCGATGATGAGGCAATGACGGCAGGTCTGGAACTCTCGCAATTGGAAGGAATCATTCCTGCCATCGAATCTGGGCATGCATTTGCCATTTTTCAGCACAAAAAATTCAAGCCGGACGATGTGGTAGTCATGAGTTTATCCGGAAGGGGCGATAAGGATTTACAGACGTATATAGATTATTTTAAAATATAGATGTTAGACATAAGATATTAGAAGTAAGACCCATAATGCCGGTCAAACAATATCCACAAAGCTAACATATCATTTCTAGCATCTCATATCTCTTATTCATGAACAGAATACAACAAAAATTAAGGGAAGACAAGAAACTTTTGTCCATCTATTTTACCGCTGGATATCCTTCCCTGAAAAGTACCGTACAAATCATTGAGGATTTGGAAAAGAACGGCGTGGACATGATAGAAATTGGTCTACCGTTCAGCGATCCATTGGCGGACGGACCCACTATCCAGGAGAGCTCCACCGCAGCTTTAAACAACGGAATGACAACGGATGTTCTGTTCGATCAATTAAAGGATATCAGAAAAACTGTGTCCATACCCCTTATCATCATGGGCTATTTTAACCCGGTACTTCAATATGGCGTTGAGAAATTTTGCAAGAAATGCCAGGAAATTGGTATCGACGGACTCATTTTGCCCGATTTACCTTTGGATGTCTATGATTCCGATTACAAAGCGATTTTTGAAAAATATGGATTGTTGAATACGTTTCTCATTACCCCGCAAACGAGCGACGATAGAATCCGCCAAATTGACAAAGCCTCCAAAGGGTTTATCTATATGGTAAGTTCCGCAAGTGTTACGGGTTCAAAATCCGGATTTGGTAAAGAACAAGAAGCTTATTTTGAGCGGATAGCTGCGCTTAAACTCGCTAATCCACAAATTGTAGGCTTTGGCATCAAGGATGCCGAAACATTTGAAAAGGCCACTCGCAAGGCCAAGGGAGCGATTATTGGGTCGGCCTTTATTAAATTCCTAACGGAAAATGGCACAGGAAATATCCATAGTTTTATACATAAAATACGATGAGCTTCATAAACGATTGGCGGGTCATTATACTCTTATGTTTGACCCTTGGCCTGGCCCCCTTTTTTCCTGAACCACATCTTTGGGGCAAAATACGGTGGATACTGGGAGGGGCCAAAGGAATGGCAATTATGGATTGGTTCGATGTACTTTTACATGGTTTTCCTTATGTATTGTTGCTTCGGAAAATTGTACTTTCCCTACTAAAAAAGTAGTTTCATTTCAATTGGTAGCCCTATCTTTAGGCTTCACTTTTTCAATTAGTCAGCTACTACTATATGATAAGAAGCGTTATAACCCTCGTATTTTTCATTGCCACCATAACCAATATTCTGGGGCAGGATTCCATCAAATTAAAATCCCAGGTGCGTAAAACCATCGATGAACTAAAGGATTTTGTGGCCCTACCCAATGATGCCCTAAATCCGGAAGATATAGATAATAACATTATTTGGCTTCGGAATAAATTCAATGCCCGTGGTTTTAATACGAGTATTCTAGAAACGGAAGGACTGCCCCTATTCTTCGCAGCGCTACCCATGGACGATGTCAAACCCACCATACTTTTTTACATGCATTTTGACGGCCAATCCGTTGATGCGTCCAAATGGAATCAGAAAAACCCCTACGTTCTGGAATTAATGTCCAATAAGGAAGGGCAATGGCAGAAAGAATCCTTTGATGCCTTGGATACCGATATCAATTACGACTGGCGCCTTTTTGGCCGTTCCACTTCAGATGACAAAGGGCCAATTGTAATGTTTTTGAATACGATAGACCTGTTAAAGGAAAATGGTGTTACCCTTCCTTTTAACGTAAAGGTGATCTTGGATAGTGAGGAGGAAAAAAGTAGTGCCCCTTTACCAAAAGCGGTGAAAACCTATCGCGAACTTTTGGAGGCCGATTTTCTGGTAATAAATGATGGGCCGGTACACGCATCGGGCAGACCTACGGTGGTTTATGGATGCCGAGGTATCACCACCTTGTCACTTACAGCATTTGGCCCAATTCATCCGCAGCATAGCGGGCATTATGGGAATTATGCCCCAAACCCGGGTTTTATACTCTCCAAATTATTGGCTTCCTTTAAGGACGACGCAGGTAGGGTCATCATCCCGGGATATTATGATGGAATAGTTTTGGACGACGACACCCAGACTATTTTAAAAAGTGTTCCCGATAATGATACCGAAATTAGGGAAAGACTTCAATTTAATTCTGCCGATAAAGTAGGGGCATTCTACCAAGAATCCTTACAATATCCAAGTTTGAACATCCGAGGACTAGGCTCTGGTTGGGTAGGTGCCGAAGCACGGACCATAGTACCAGCAACGGCCACGGCGGAATTGGATTTGAGGTTGGTACCGGAATCGGATGGAAACCGACTCAAAAAATTGGTGAAGGATTTTATCAGGGACCAAGGTTTTTACATAACGGACACGGTACCAACGAAGGAAGAACGTTTAAAGCATGAAAAAGTAATCATGGTCACCGAAGGTTCCGTTACCGATGCCTTTCGCACAGATTTGAGCGATCATTATGGAAACCACATTGTAAACACCTTAAAGGACACTTTTGACCAGGATGTAGTGCAGATTAGAATCATGGGGGGAACGGTTCCCATTGCCCCTTTTGTGAACGAACTTCAGATTCCCGCATTCTTGGTGCCATTGGTGAATCCGGATAACAACCAACACAGTCCCAACGAAAATCTAAAAATCGGTCAAATTGCCTATGGAATTCAGGCCTTTTATACCCTGTTATGCACGCCAATGGATTAACGGCTATTTTTTTAAATAAATTAAAAACACACCATTGGCTCCCCTTGAGCCATATAACGTTGCATCTTCACCTTTCAATAATTGTATGGATTTGACTTCCGCTGGATTTATAAAGGATATGCTTTGCACAAAACTATCATCTACCAAAAACAACGGTGTAGTATCCCCAAAAGAACCTTTACCCCTAACGACAATATCCGATCCATTGACCACTATACCCGTGAACATTTCCCTTATCAATTGGTAGATGTCTGCATTATCCTCAAATCTTGAAGGGTCAATGGTTCCCTTTCTATAAGCGGTAGTATTGAATCCTAAATCCTCCAATTGACGCTCCGTTAAGACAATATGCTCCTTGGGAAAAACAAATTCTACACGCTCTTCCCCATTATAAAACAGGGTAGCCATTCCATGCTTCGCTGAATAAATCGAAAGCGTTTTGGTCTGATTTGAAACCTTTGTTTTAAAACTACCCTTTTTATTAGTTTGGACAAAAGTCTTAACCGAATCCTTGTAAAGAATGGCCTTTTTTATGGGAGAGCCAAATCCGTCCAGTACAATACCCTCTATATTTATTTTATCGGATGAGCGCCGTTGTGATTGTAAGAAACCTGAAATCAATAGGAAAAAGATAAATAGATATTTCATAAAAAACTTATAAGATAATGGTTCAAAGACTAGTAAACAATTCAAGTAATTCCAAAACAACTAGATTCAAAAAAAATGGAAAGCAATGATGGCTATTTGGTCGTTCTAAAGAATAAGATACAAATTCGTACCATATTAGGAGAAATAATAATTATTATCCAATTGAATTAGAACCTATTTCTCAAGACTTTAACATCCAATAACAAAGGTTTAATGGGGCATTAACGGAGTTCTCGACCCATATTTATTATCTTATAGTTGAATCAAGAAAAAAAAAATATGGGAATAATTAAGGATAAAAGAAAATTTAAACGAACAAAGGAACAGGAAAATCCTACAAATCCGACTGGCAATACAAGAATCGACACCAATAAATTCGATATCGATGAAAAGACAATAAAAGACCAGCAGAACAAAAAATAATTGTCTGAATAATCATACTAAAAAATCCCGGCTGTTACGCCGGGATTTTTTCATGAATGTAAACCTAGTTTTATGCAGAATTCCTACTCGCATTGATATTCCCGTATAGTGACCGGGTTACAATTTTCTCATAGAGTTCCTTGTGCTCCACCCCTTGGCTTATTTTCTGAAGCGCATATTGCTGGATGACCAATAATGGCAATACGATATCTTCCCTTATTTTAATGGATTCCCTAGATATGGCCTCCTTCTCCATAAGGACTTCCATACCGGAAAGCTGTAACAACATCTTTTTAGATAGCTCGTACTCATGCAATAAAATCTCCCAAAAAGCCCCATATTCCTTATCCTCCTTCATGTAGCTGGTAAGTTCAAAATAACACTTGGAAAGGCTCATCATACTGTTCATCATCAACGCCTGAAAAAACGGGACCTCGTCATATAGTTTTTTGGCCTCATCGAATCGGCCTTCATCCTCCAATTTTTTAAGGGCCGTACCTATTCCAAAATATCCGGGAACATTTTGTTTCAATTGGCTCCAAGAACCCACAAAGGAAATCGCCCTTAAATCTGATAGTTCCAATTTTGCCTTGTTCCCACGTTTGCCCGGCCTACTCCCAATATTGGCCTTTGTATAGTATTTCAAGGTACTCATGTTTTCCAGATAAGGCATGAATTTATCATGGTGCTTTAAGGCGTCGTACTTCTCAAAGCTTGAATCGGATAGTTCCTCGATCAAGGCCCTGGATGCATCGGAAATCGTAATCTCCTTACCTAAAATGGAATTGGAAAGTCCGGCTGTCAACAATTGTTCGCTGTTATAAATAAACTGCTCCTTGGTGCCATAGGTACTGGTAATCGTCTGCCCTTGGATGGTCAATTGAATTTCATTATTGGCCACTTTGCTGGTCTGGGCGGCATAAAAACGATGCGTCTTACCACCGCCCCTAGCCGGTGGACCTCCCCTACCATCAAAGAAAATGGCATCCACACCATTTTCTTCACAAACCCCAGACAAAGACTCTTTGGTCTTTAAGATGGACCAGTTTGCCTTTAGGTACCCGCCGTCCTTGGTTCCATCTGAAAATCCGAGCATGATGGTCTGCTTGTCTCCCCTGTTGGCAACATGTTCCCGATATTCCTTCAAACCGAACAACTTCTGCATGGTGGTTTCGGAATTGTCCATACCTGCCATAGTCTCAAATAAGGGTACGATATCAAAGGTTATTTTTTTATCGGCCCAACCACACCATCTGAACAATCCGTAAACGAACAGGACACTGAAAATATCCTCGGAGTTGCTTATAATGTACCTGTTGCATCCTTCCTCCCCATTTTTTTCCTGGATCGTCTTCAATTGGGAAATATTGACTATAGTATCCTTTACGATATCCTCGGAGAAATCCTTTGCCGAAAGTTCAAAATCCTCATGAAGCAAAATCCTGACCAGTTCATCTTCGGACAATTCGTTCAAGTTCTCCTTAATAAATTCTTTATGTTTCAGCACTTCTGTCATCACCTTGGTGTGCATGCTGTGATCTTGACGGATATCGATGGTGGCAAAATGGGTCTTAAAGATTTTTACCTTATCGATAAACTTATCCAAGTCCTTTAAATACAAACTGTTGTATTTGTCGATCAAGGCTTCGCGTATTTGAATCAATGGATTTATAATTTCGTCATAACCAACATCCTTGGTACTATCGAACATGGCCGTATAGAGATTGGAACGTAGTTGGTTCAACGGGTCTTGGACGGCTTTAAACGTCAATTTATGCTGCAATCGCTTTAGGTCATTATAGTAGCACTTCATTAAGTTTAAACGAAGTTCGTTCATGACATCCTTGGTAATTTCCGCGGTTACAAAGGGATTACCGTCCCTGTCGCCCCCAGGCCAAAACCCGAGTTTTACTATATTGTGGTTCTCGAACTTCTTTGAACCTGTACTTCCCTTTATATAGGAATAAAGGTCACCTATGGCATCATAATACACATGTCTCAAGGTGTAAATAATGTTCTTGGCCTCATCCAACGGGGTAGGTTTTTTTGCATTTATCAAAGAGGTAAGGCCCAATTGCTGTAAGGCCACATCGATTTCATCGATACGATCTTCGAGAATCAGCGTCCGTAAGTTTGTAATGATATCAAGAACGGCCGGTGTGTAAAATTGGGTAGGGTGCGCCGTCAATACAATGCGTGCACTGAAATTATCCAGTTTTTCACCAATTTGGTCCCAGGCCCCATTGCGTTCCACCAATTGAAAATAATCCTTTAATGACAATGAACTGGAATGTTTGTGCAATTTTGGAAAAGCGGCATCCTCCACACTGTCGTACAGTACTACTTGGCGTTCCACATACTGGATTACACGGAACATAAAATCGATTTTTTCCTTTTCCGTTTCCAAACTACCAAACTTTTCGAAAAACATATCCAATATTTCCTTTGGATTGAGACCCTGTTTTAGACCTTTTTCAGATTGGTCCATCAGTAAAGGAATCAACATGCCCACATTATCGATATTACTGTATGGCAAGTTTAGAAATAGACTATTATAAACATTAAACTTATTTTCAACGGATTTTTTAAATTCTTCCAATCTTTCCGACTGCTGCATATTTCAAATAATTTTTTCAATTAATAAGACTGCCTTCCCTCCTTCCTACATCCATAAAGATCGATATTCTATGGAAATTGAAAGCACGAAAATGCTTAAATAACAAAATAGATTTCCTTCACCACAAAAACAACAGTTTTGACAACAATAATTAATCCAAGCCAAAAAACCGACTTAATTTTATATCGTAATCAGGTAAATAATTTTTTCATTTTCATATAGTGTTCTCGTAAAAGAGTCTTGCCTCAAAAGCAAGGCTCTTTTTAGTTTTAAGGGTTTAGAAATGTTTGGCGTACTGGAGCACCCTATAGTCTACCGTATTAAAATTTGGGTTGGCCTCTTTCATTGCTTTGTATTCTGAAATACTGCCCACTGCGCGATTTGCAGCACCGGAGGGTGCGATCAAGGATACCGTTTTAATTGTATTGTTGGTTTTAGGGTGTACAAATTCATGTATTCTTGGAACTTCATTAGATTTCACCTTCAAGTGTAATCCATGCTCCTTCAAGTGTTTTCTAAAAAAGTACTCCGGGCCGTTCTTACTATTGCCCCCCGTGAATAGCAATGTTTCCACGGTAGGGTATTTTTCCAAATAAAAGAGAAGGTTTCTAAGTTTGATATTTTGCATTCCCAAATCAGAGGCATCCACTTTTTCACGTTCCGCCGATGCAACAATATCACAAATCCCTGTTCTGTTCCTGATCAAAAATTCCTTTCGTTGCACAATAGCCCTTTCAGAGGTTTCAAAAAGTAGGTCCAGTTGAAAGATTTCGTTCAAAATAGGCCATAACTGTCCATCTCTGCTTCCATAACAGAAATTCACATCGCCCTTCTTTAGGGCTCCTATAGTGAATCTTGGTGGCGGTAGGGTACCAACGATCAATTTTTTTACGCCTTCAAAAAGAAAAGGTTCATAGGGATGTGTATGCAGAAACAAACTATTGGATATTGAGATTAGGAAACCAAATCTATTGAAATAGGCGTTTAACTCCAATTTTGTAACTTTAGGAAGTAATACCATTTCTGGTTTAAGCGACCAAAAACATTTGGAGCTAGGCATCCATGTGCGTGGAAGCACAACAGGAGTTTTAAATTTTATAAATAAGTAAAGTTCCTTGGAGCACGTCCGCAAGGCGTTCGATGGAAACGTACTTTTAATCTTGAGTTAAACATCAGGGTACAATACCCATTGGCTTTGCCAATAAAAACGAAAATGATATGGGAAAAGGGGACAAAAAAACAAAGCGCGGAAAAATTGCCAATAATTCATACGGGGCAAGAAGACCTAGAAAAATAAAGAGAAAACCCTCCGTTGAGGAGAAAATTAAAGTCGGGAAGAAGAAATAGGTTTAATAGTCTATCCTAAAGTTAAAATCAATTTGGTTTTCATCATCAAGACCCAATTCGTAGGTATAAAAGCCTACTGGCAATGAATCTATAATGAGAACCCTAGGGGTATATTCGAAAGTTGCTGAATCTGACACAATGGTCAAGCCCATTTCTTCCGGAGCCGAATCAAAAGGATAATATTCTGAGAATTCACCTGCCAGTACATTTTCGTAAATCGTATCCTTTTCGGTCACCCTGACTTCGCTGAAATTGAA
Source organism: Maribacter sp. PR66 (assembly GCF_028464205.1). Taxonomy (NCBI): domain Bacteria; kingdom Pseudomonadati; phylum Bacteroidota; class Flavobacteriia; order Flavobacteriales; family Flavobacteriaceae; genus Maribacter; species Maribacter sp. PR66. The sequence goes on along the minus strand of NZ_JAQPCH010000011.1, from coordinate 67,152 downwards.
ATCCGTATCATTCTTTATACGGATGTTTACCTTGTTCACATCATCGTCGCGATCGGTACATGATAAAAGGACTGCGGAAAATAGAGCGAAAACCAGTAGGATTCTTTTCATTTTTTTTAGAGTAAGAATAAACTATACTAGCAGAACGAAAAGAAGGAAAATATATTATTAGCGGATAAAGACAGGTTCGCTTTCCTTAACTGTATGTTCCTGACTGAATTGATAATCATCCAAATCGAATCCTTTGATATCTTCCAGAGTCGATGCCTTGGAGTCCAAAATATAACGCACCATGGAACCACGGGCTTTTTTGGCAAAGAAGCTTATCACCTTTAATTTATCGTTTTTCCAATCCTTAAATACGGGACTGATTACGGGGGCTTTTAATTTCTTGGTATCCAAGACGCTAAAATACTCGTTGCTGGCCAGGTTCACGAACAGCTCCCCATCTTCCAATTCATTGTTTAAGTGTTCCGTAACCTCCATTTTCCAAAAATCATAGAGGTTCTTTTTCCTACCTACTTTTAAGGAGGTACCCATTTCCAATCGGTACGGCTGAATTAAATCGAGGGGTTTGAGAATACCATAGAGTCCGGATAATATGCGTAGGGTATTCTGTAGGTCATCAAGCTTTTCTTCCCGGATGGTATACGCATCCAGCCCTTGATATACATCACCATTGAAGGCATATATTGCCGGCCTAGCATTTTCTTTGGTGAAGGGAATAGAAAAATTTTGGTTGCGCTCCCAGTTCAATTGGGCCAGATTATCGGAAATGGACATCAATTCTGAAAGTACCTTGGGTTTTTTCTTGGCCAGCACTTTATTCAGCTGCTGGGCTTGTTTCAAAAAATAGGGATGGGAAAATCTATCGGTAGGCAAGGTACTTTCAAAATCCAAGGATTTTGCTGGAGATATTACAATTTTCATTTGTTTCTGTTATTTCCGATGGCAAACATCAATTTCTCAGCTTCAAAAATATGTGATTTTTGTCCGTTCAAAAACCGATATCAAAAAAGAGTTTTGATAGTCCTATCGACTTATTCTATAAACCGGATTTAGCGTAATTTCGCCACTTTTCTATGCACGTCTGCATATCCTCAGGAATAACGGAATCAAAGCGCATTTGCTGGCCCGTCACCGGATGGACAAATCCCAATGTTTTGGCATGTAGTGCCTGTCTGGGTAAAACCCTAAAGGCATTTTCTACAAACTGTTTATACTTGGTAAAGGTGGTCCCTTTCATGATTTTGTCGCCCCCGTAGCGCTCGTCGTTAAAGAGGGTATGGCCTATGTACTTCATATGGACCCTTATTTGATGGGTCCTACCGGTCTCCAATTTGCAGGATACCAAGGTTACATAGCCAAGACGTTCCAACACCTTATAGTGGGTGATTGCCTCTTTACCATCGGATCCATCAGGAAAAACGTGCATCTGGAGTCGGTTTTTGGGATTCCTGCCAATATTTCCACGAATCGTTCCTTCATCATCCTCCACATTTCCCCATACCAATGCGATGTATTCCCGCTCAGAGGTCTTGTCAAAAAACTGTTTTGCCAAATGGGCCATTGCCGTTTCGGTCTTGGCGATTACCAATAACCCCGAAGTGTCCTTGTCGATCCTATGAACCAATCCCGGTCGTTCACTGCTGTTGGTAGGTAAATTTTCAAAATGATAGATCAGAGCATTTATGAGCGTACCGGAATAATTCCCGTGCCCGGGATGTACCACCATGCCCGCGGGCTTGTTCACCACCAAAAGGATATCGTCCTCATAGACAATATCCAAGGGAATATTTTCCGGCACCAATAAAAATTCATGGGGCGGATGTTCAAAAAGTACCTTTACCTCATCCCCTGCTTTTACCTTATAGTTACTTTTTACAATGGCATCGTTTACCCAAACATGGCCGTCCTTGGCGGCTTGCTGTATCTTATTTCGAGTGGCGTTTTCAACAAAGTTCATCAAGAATTTATCCACCCTCAATGGATCTTGTCCCTTGGAGGCTACAAACTTGTAATGCTCAAAAAGATCGTCGTTGTCCTCTTGCTCCGAATTTACTATTGAAGTCATAATTATTCCGGATCTTCCTGAATGACAACACTGCCTGGCACGTTGCCGTTACCGCAAATCAACTCAATTTTAGAGGTTTTGGGCAGCTTATCCCCTGGCTTGATATCCTTTCCCTTATATTTTATGTAGTAGACCATATCCTTTCCCAATTGGTCTATATAGGTTACACGTTGGACATCCAGACCAACGGCTTTTAACATGGACGATGCGTTTCGCTTGGTTACTTGGATAATTTTGGGCACGGTCACCTTTTTATATCCGGACGGATTTACCGTAAAGTATATCTTTCTATTGCTTTTGACCTTGGTGCCAGCGGATGGATTTTGCTCAATAATCGAAAATCTTGGATAATCTGGATTATAATTGGCCGAGTCCACAACTTCATAACGCAAACCGGCACTTTCCACTTTTTGGCGCATTTCCATTACCGATAGTTTTGAAAAATCCGGTACTTCTACAAATTCCCCATGGTTTGTGGTACTGTTAAGCCATCTTAAAACCAAAAAGATCAGTATCAACAAGATACCTATGGCAAGGCCTATTTGTATCAGGAAAGTTTTGCTCTTTAAAAACCTTAAAAAATTTCTCATGTATTTTTAAATTGGTACAAATATAGTAAATGCCATTTTACAAATAGGGCACATCTTTTTTCGATAAATAATTGGCACTCGCCGGCATACAGGTCTTTTTTCTTTTACGGGAATAATCCATCTTTGTAGCCTAAACTTCCATTTCATCCATGAAGAAAAATATAGCGATTATTATGGGCGGGTATTCAAGTGAATACAAGATTTCCTTGAAGAGCGGCAATGTGGTCTACGATTATTTGGACAAGGAAAAATTCAACTGTTTTTCCATTCATATATTCAAGGATAAATGGGTGTATGTGGATGAAAAAAATGAAGAAACCCCGGTAAACAGACACGATTTTTCCATCGAAATAAACGGTAATAAAGTGAATTTTGATTGTGTTTTCAATGCCATCCATGGTTCACCAGGAGAAAACGGACTCTTGCAAGCCTATTTTGAATTGTTGGATATACCACAGACCTCCTGCGATTTTTACCAATCGGCACTTACCTTTAACAAGAGGGATTTATTGAGTGTTTTAAAGCCGTATGGCATTAAATGCGCCCCATCCTTTTATTTGAACAAAGGCGACGCCGTGAATGAGTATGAGATCATTGAAAAAGTAAAGCTTCCCTGTTTTGTAAAGGCAAATAAATCCGGTAGTAGCTATGGAATCTCAAAGGTTTACAAAAAGGAAGAATTGAAAAAAGCGATTGAAGTGGCCTATGAGGAGGACGATGAAATAATCATTGAAGGCTTTTTGAGCGGCACTGAGGTATCCGTAGGGGTTATCAAATATCAGGGAAAGACTAAGGTACTTCCGGTTACCGAGATTATCTCAGAAAACGATTTTTTTGACTACGAGGCAAAATATGAAGGTAAATCGCAGGAAATAACACCCGCAAGAATTTCAGAAACACAGGAGGCGAATGTATCAAAATTGGCAAAAAAAATCTATGAGGTTTTGAAAATGAAAGGATTCTCAAGAAGCGAATTTATTTTTATCGGAGATGAACCGTATCTCTTGGAAGTAAATACCACACCCGGTCTTACCACGGAGAGTATTCTGCCACAACAGGCCGTCAAAGCGGGAATATCCCTTTCAGCTCTTTTTGAAAATGCCATCAATGAGGTTTTAGGATAAGCTGTTTCAGGGCAAGTCCGTTGGCTTAGGCTGAAAACTATTTAAGTTTTAGGATAAACTCCTGGGTCTTGAAACCTTTGGCGGAGGCAATAAAATGAGTATTTTTAAAATCAATCTTAGTTCCATTTTATGAGGCGCGCAATTTTTCCAGGATCTTTTGACCCACTTACACTAGGCCATCATGACATCATCATGCGTGGCATCACGTTGTTTGATGAACTTATTATAGCCATTGGAAAGAATGCCGAAAAAAAGTACATGTTCACCCTCGAAGAGCGGGTTACCTTCATTGAAAAGGCCTTCGTGAACGAACCTAAAATAAAGGTTTTGACCTATGAAGGCCTAACCGTGGATTTTTGTAAAAAAGTAAATGCAGGTTTTATTTTAAGAGGTCTAAGAAATCCGGCGGATTTTGAGTTCGAAAAAGCCATTGCGCACACCAATCGGAAACTTTCCGAAATTGAGACCGTATTCCTGCTAACCTCTTCCGGAAAATCCTATATCAGCTCGTCCATCGTGCGGGATGTAATCAGGAACGGGGGAGATTATACCGGCCTAGTCCCTGATTCTGTCAAGGTTTCAAAATAAAGTTTGCCACTTAGTCCAATGCTTACTCTTTTAAAAAAATTTTGGAATCAAGCCACAAATCCCTTTAATTTTTTCCAATTGTAAGAAAATACCACAAAAATTCATATGTTCACAACATTTATAAAATACATTTAACATCAACCGATATTTTTGTAAGAAATTACATATATGTTGAAGGGCCTAAAGATTCAATCTACTTCGTATTTAATAAAGCAACTACCTACACTAACAGTATTTGTTGATACGGATTTTAATATCATCCATGCTTCGGACAAATGGCTTTTTACTTTTGGAGAGAAAAGCACCAGTACCATAGGTGATAGTCTTTTTAGCGTTTTTTCTGAACTAAATTCTAAATGGAAGAAGGTATTGATGGGGTGCTTTGAAGGAAAATGTAGTCCCATTGGAATTCAAAAATATACAGATATATCCAATCAAGTTAAGTGGTACAAGTGGTCCAACACTTGCTGGTATGATGAGAATGAGAATATTATTGGCGCTATCATTCAGATGAACGATGTAACTGATGCCGTAGAAAATGAACGAGAATTAAGAAAAACAAAAGTACAGTTAAAGCAACATTCCGAAATTTCTAAAACCGGTAGATGGGAGTACGATATTCAAAAGGACGAAATAACTTGGTGCGATACTACAAAGGCAATCCATGAAGTACCCTCAAGTTTTGTCCCCAGATTGGATACTAGTATTCAATTCTACAAAGAGGGTTATAGTAGAAATGCTATTTCCATGGCCGTTTTTGAAGGTCAGGAAAAAGGAAGGGCATGGAGCCTAAAATTACAGATCATTACAGCAACAGGAAAAGAAAAATGGGTGTTGGCTACCGGAAAACCATACTATGAAAAAGGAAAACTTATAGGTTTCACCGGAACCTTCCAAGATATAGACGAACAGGTATTAGCCAACAATGAGATCAAGAAAAGTGAAAAACTATTAAGAACATTAATAGATAACCTTCCATTGAATGTCTATGTAAAGGATATTAACTCCAAAAAGATATTGGTCAATAAAGCGGAGTGCATCTATTTAGGGGCCAAAAATGAATCAGAACTTATTGGGAAAGATAATTTCGACATTTATGATATTGAGACGGCAAAGAAATTTACGGAGCAGGATATGAAAGTAATGTCTGATTTAGTGCCTATCCTAGGAGAAGAAGTGGTAAGTATTGACAAGAATGGGGTCGAAACGACCTTTTTGACATCTAAAATTCCCTTGCTAGATGAAAGGGGACGGGCAAATGGACTTATAGGTATCAGTGTTGATATAACATCCATAAAACAAAAGGAAAAAGAATTAAGAAATCTCATAGACGTAACTTCCTTGCAAAATAAAAAAATTATAAATTTTGCCCATATTGTCTCTCATAACCTTAGGTCCCATAGTGCTAATTTTTCGATGCTCCTTGACTTTTTACGACATGAAAACGATGAAGATGAAAAACAAAAAATTCTGGGAATGCTCAACAATGCATCAGGTAATCTCTTAGAAACTATTGAAAATCTTAATGAGGTATTGGCGATAAACACCAACATTAATGTTGAAAAAAAGGTAATCAACCTATTTGAAAAATTAAAATCAGTTGAGAAAAATTTGGCCAATGTTATTTTCGAAAACCAGGCGCAAATTGAATCGGATTTTCATTTAGATCAAACCATAAAGACAGTACCTGCATATTTGGAAAGTATTTTAATGAACTTTATTACCAATGGGATAAAATATAAACACCCAGAAAGAAAACCCGTTATTTCACTGAGTTTGGAAAAAGGCAAACTGGTTTCCATATTAACAATCAAAGATAATGGACTGGGAATAGATCTAATGAAATATGGAAATAAGCTTTTTGGAATGTACAAAACCTTCCATGCTCATGAAAACGCTAGGGGTATGGGACTTTATATTACAAAAAATCAAGTTGAGGCTATGGGTGGTAAAATAGAAGTTGAAAGTAACGTCGGAGTTGGAACCACATTTAAGATTTTTTTTAATGAGGAAATTTAAATTTATAAGCATAATAGATGACGATCCAATAACTATATTCGGTATTAAAAAATTGCTAAGCTGTGTTGTGGATTGTGATAGTATTGAAGCGTATAAGGATGGTAAAATAGCCTTTGATACATTTAGAAAAAAGTTCGAGCATGATGAGGATATTCCAGAGGTAATTTTTTTGGATATTAATATGCCCATTATGGATGGATGGCAATTCTTAGAAGAATTTATTAAGTTACCGATTAAAAAAAGGATAAGGATTAATATCGTAACATCTTCAATTGATCCATTTGACAAAGAAAAATGGAGTTACTTCAAGGATAGCACACACCACGTTATAACTTATAATAACAAACCGATAAACCGGGAGGAAATAGCAGAAATGACCAAAGAAGCTTAATTCTGAAGTTGGATGTTTTTGGCTATTTTTGCAAGAAATCCATTGAATTATAGTAATTAGTGATGTAGTTTTTTGCTATGAAGAAGCGTTTTATACTACCTATCTTATCCCTTATATTTCTTGCCTGTGAAACCAAGACAACAAATGTTGCCCTAGACCTCCCTACTACATTTGAAACATCCAATGGCACAGAAACGCCTACTTATGAAGAAATAATTGATTTTTACTTGAAGTTGGCGAAGGAATTTCCTGAAATAAATATCCAGACTATTGGTAAAACGGATAGTGATCGGCCGCTGCACTTGGTTACCTACAATAACGATAGAGATTTCAATTTCAGTAAAATAAACAAGGAAAAAACAGTTTTATTCATCAATAACGGAATCCATCCAGGAGAAAGTGATGGCATTGATGCCACGATGCTGTTGTATCGGGATTTGGCGAGCGGGAAACTATCGCCACCCAAAAATACCGTATTGGTAACAATACCCATATACAATGTTGGCGGCGCGTTAAACAGAAATTCCACCTCCAGGGCTAATCAGAACGGACCTAAATCCTATGGCTTTAGGGGAAATGCTCTCAATTATGACCTAAATAGGGATTTTATTAAGTCCGATACAAAAAATGCAAGAACTTTTGCCCATATTTTCCATTTGGTAAAGCCCGATGTTTTTATTGACAACCATGTTAGCAATGGGGCAGATTACCAATACACCCTGACCCATCTGTTTACACAACATAACAAACTTGGGGGCGAATTGGGTCCCTATCTCCATGAGCGGTTCATGCCGGCCCTAGTGGACTCTTTGGCCAGCGATAATTGGGATATTACACCTTACGTGAACGTTTTCAACAAGCCGCCAGAGGTTGGTTTTGCCCAATTTATGGACCATCCCAGATACTCCACAGGCTATACGACCCTATGGAACACTTTGGGCATGATGGTAGAAACGCACATGTTAAAACCATACAAAACAAGGGTAGAAGGCACTTATGAGCTAATGACCAAAATGCTTGCCCTAAGCGAAATTGAAGGCGCCAAGATCAAGGAATTAAAGAGCAAATCCAACGCGGCTTTTTTAGAGAAAGACCATTATCCAATTCAATGGGTTATTGATAGTACAAAAATCTCTAAAATTGATTTTAAGGGCTTTCAAGCGGATACGGTCATTAGTGGGGTAACCGGATTTAAGCGATTGAAGTTCGATAGGGAAAAACCCATAACAAAGGAGGTTACCTATTACGATTATTACAAAGCAGCGGACTCCATAGAAATCCCCGAAGCATATATAATTAAAAAACAATGGAAAGAGGTTATTGACCTATTGAGCACGAACGCAATTAAGTTTAGTGTTGTCGAAAAGGATACGGTCAAAAATGTGGAATCCTATACCATTGATAGCTTTGAGACTCGGAACCGACCTTATGAAGGGCATTATCTACACTACAACACTAAAGTATTGGCCACAGTTGAAAATATTTCATTTGAAGCCGGGGATGTATTGATACCTACACAGCAGGAGGGCATCAGATATCTATTGGAAACCCTGGAACCAGAAGCAGTGGATTCCTTTTTCAACTGGAACTTCTTTGACACCATATTACAGCAAAAAGAAGGGTTTTCACCGTATGTTTTTGAAGATACCGCCCTCTTAATGCTACAAAACGATTCGGTTTTAAGACAAGAATTTGAGTTTAAAAAACAGAATGATACGACATTTTCAGAAAATTGGTACACCCAACTTGACTGGTTGTTCAAGAAATCCGAGCTCTATGAAAAAGCCCATAATCGATATCCAGTATACAGGGTCTTGAAAAAGTGATGTAGTTCACCATTAGTTCGAACAGCATTGGCCTAATCTCCTTCGAACAAAATTTTAATGTTCACATAGGAGTTCTGTAAGGCCTTTTGAATCTTTTTGGGTCCTTTCCATTTCACCTTAACGATTCCCTCCTTTTTTTCGGGTTTCAGTTTTCCTGAATAATCGGTCTTCATAGCATACCAATGCACCTGCTTAAGTGTTATGACGCCATTATTTTTGAAAATGTGGTAAGTCGTCCTAAGAAAATTCTCTACACGTAAACCCTTTACACCGGTTTCTTCCATAACTTCCCTTACTGCACAGTCCTCAATGGATTCTCCCTTGTCCAGCTTACCTTTGGGCAAATCCCATTTATCGTTCCTATAAATAAACAAGACCTTTCCCAATGGATTCGTGACCACACCCCCGGCAGCAACGACCAATGGGATTTCCTGTGTAAATTTTTTTAGGATTTCTTCCGAATTGGGATGATAGATGTAGGCCTCAGTAAGCTTTTTCTTTTTTAATGCCTTTATGGCACTGTTGATAGATTCTTGATTCAGAAGAAAATACTCGCCACCAGCTGTTTCGGAGAGTTTATTTGTTAAAATCAGAGGCAGTTCATTAACAAAAACTTTATACATTTGCGACATGGTTTTAAACAAAAACACGGCTAAAAAAACAGCTGAGCTTCTGCTGCAAATTAATGCAATAAAATTGAAACCCGAAAATCCTTTTACATGGGCCTCAGGATGGAAATCCCCTATTTATTGCGACAATAGAATTTTACTTTCGTACCCCAGTATAAGGAACTTTATCAAGGACGAAATGGCAAAACAAGTCGAATCCCTTTATGGGAAACCGGATGTTATTGCTGGTGTTGCAACAGGGGCCATAGGAATGGGTGCATTGGTAGCGGATGCCCTTGGCCTTCCTTTTATTTATGTTCGACCGGAACCCAAATCTCACGGTAGGCAAAACCAAATTGAAGGGTACTTGGAACCACACCAAACTGTTGTGGTAATCGAGGATTTGATAAGCACCGGAAAAAGTAGCTTAAATGCCGTAGAGGCCTTGGAATCCTACGGTGCAAATGTAAAAGGAATGTTGGCCATATTTACCTATGGTTTTGAAACTGCCACCTTAAATTTTGCGGAACGAAAAGTGGAACTCTACACTTTGAGCAATTATGAGTATTTGATCGAGCAGGCATCTGAAACCAACTATATAAAGGAAGAACAACTGAACACATTAATGGAATGGAGGAAAAATCCCTCCAAATGGTTACAATAGAAGTATGTTTATAGAATCACCCAAATCAAGAGTATCCAAGAGTAAGGAAGAAACTTTCAAATTTTTGAACGACCTGGCCAATTTTGAAAAATTGATGCCCGACAATATCGACAAGTTCGAGGTACTGAACGAAAACAGATTTCTATTCTCCCTAAAGGGAATGCCGGAAATCGTTCTTGAAAAAAAGAATCAAGAACCCTATTCCAAACTTGTTTTGGGCGCGGCCAGCGATAAATTGCCTTTCACCTTGACTGCGGATATCCAAGAGCTGGAAGCGTCCAAAAGTGAAGTAACGCTAAGCTTCTCCGGAGAATTTAATGCCATGATGGCCATGATGATAAAATCGCCAATTACCAACTTCATGAACACCTTGGCGACCAATTTGGAGAAAATTTAGTAAAGCAGGGTAATTTCCTTTATATCATATTCCTCAAGGCTATCGTCCTCCAACCGTACCCTTAACTTTCCCTCGTTCCCAACTCCTAATATAATGCCGTTGAAGATTGGTCCATCTCCAGATTTAAAGGTGCTCGCAACGCCTTTTCTGAAAAGATTTGAATGATATTCGTGAAGAATGGTTTCCCCTTCACCCATTTGGAGAATTGACAAGGCTAGCTTTAAATTTTTAATCAAACTTTGCAATAATTCCTCCAAATCATAGACGATACCCGTTTTGTTGTATAAGGAGGATGCTTTGGGGTTCCCAGGAAAATGGGACTGGTTCACATTCAACCCAATTCCAATAATTACCGATTTTAACGAGATACCCACAATACTGTTCTCTATTAAAATCCCGCAAATTTTGTGGGAACCTGACATAATGTCGTTCGGCCATTTTACGGCAATCCTAGGGATTTTCAATAAGTCCAAAGTCCTAAATACGGCCAAGGAAACGGCCATGTTGAGCTCAAAATGTTTATTAAGTTGGAATCCCTCCATTTTCTTCAAGACACTGAATGTTAGGTTTTTACCAGGTTCGGTACACCAATTTCCATCCATTTGCCCCCTACCCCTTGTCTGGTTTTTGGCCCAAACGACCGTAAAATCATCTAGGTAGCCGCTTTTGGCCAATTCCTTTAAAAAGGTATTGGTAGATGCCGTGGCATCAAGTTTGATTAATCGCATATATATTTGCTAAGGGCCTATCTTTAATCTATTGTTAAAAACTAAGCCTAAAAGAGCAAAAAAACAATAACTTTGTAAAAACTAAAACTTTTGAATGCAGAAAAGGAAAACTAGTGCAGATGAGCTAATTACATTGATTTTACAGGGAATAGAAGAAGTAAAAGGACAAAATATAAATTTACTCGACCTAAGGGAAATCGAAAATACCGTTTGTGACTACTTTATTATTTGTAATGGTACCTCCAACACGCATGTAAACGCAATCGTAGGTTCTATCCAAAAAACGGTCAGTAAGGCAAGTAAGGACAAACCTTGGCATGTAGAAGGTACGGAAAATGCCGAATGGGTTTTAATGGACTATGTAAATATTGTGGTCCATGTCTTCCAAAAGCACATCAGGGAATTTTACGATATAGAAGGGCTATGGGGTGATGCAAAATTCACTACCATAGAAAGTAGCGTTAATAATTAATAAAATAGAATGGCAAAAGAGAATAATACGAGTCCCAAAAAACCAAAATTCAGCTCTTGGTGGATATATGGATTGGTAGCGGTATTGCTTATAGGGTTTCAATTGTTCAGTAGTGATGATTTGGCAAGTACCAAAAAAACCACCACTTCAGAATTACAGGAATATCTAAGAAATGGGGATGTTCAGAAAATATTGATAATTACCAATACCAATCAGGCAAAGGTATTTCTGACGGACGAAGCAATGACCAAGGAAGTCCATAAAGACGTTTCCGAAAAATCCTTTTTGCCAACATCGGGAAGTGTACCGCAATACACGTTGGATTATGGGGATTTACAGATTTTCCAGAACGAGATTACCGAAATAAAGAAGGACAACAACCTGGATACGATCATTGAATTTGGAAAGGAATCCACGGCAATTTTGGACTTTTTGCTATCCCTGTTGCCATTTGTGCTGATTATTGGTATTTGGATATACCTAATGAGAAGAATGTCCGGTGGTGGAGGCGGTGGTGCCGGAGGACAAATTTTCAACATTGGAAAATCCAAGGCCAAATTGTTCGATGAGAAAACGGATACTCGAACTTCTTTTAAGGATGTAGCCGGATTGGAAGGGGCCAAGGAGGAAGTTGAGGAAATTGTGGAGTTCCTGAGAAATCCGGATAAGTATACGTCACTTGGTGGTAAAATCCCAAAGGGAGCCTTGTTGGTTGGACCTCCAGGTACCGGTAAGACCCTCTTGGCAAAGGCCGTAGCCGGGGAAGCCAAAGTACCTTTCTTTTCACTATCCGGTTCGGATTTTGTGGAAATGTTTGTAGGTGTTGGTGCATCCAGGGTAAGAAATCTATTCAAACAGGCAAAGGACAAATCCCCCGCAATTATATTCATCGATGAAATCGATGCCATTGGTAGGGCACGGGGTAAGAACAACTTTACGGGTTCCAACGACGAAAGGGAAAATACGTTGAACCAGTTGTTAACGGAGATGGACGGTTTTGGCACCAACACCAATGTCATCGTCTTGGCAGCTACCAACCGAGCCGATGTATTGGACAAAGCCTTGATGCGTGCCGGTAGGTTCGATAGGCAGATTTATGTGGACCTTCCGGATATTAGGGAACGAAAGGAAATATTTGAGGTTCACTTAAGACCGATTAAAACGGCCGAAACCTTAGATTTGGATTTCCTTGCCAGACAAACTCCAGGTTTTTCGGGTGCGGATATTGCCAATGTTTGTAACGAAGCAGCATTAATAGCTGCCAGAAAGGAACAAAAGGCCGTTAGCAGACAAGATTTCTTGGATGCCGTGGATAGGATCGTTGGAGGTCTTGAAAAGAAAAATAAAATCATAACTCCGGGAGAGAAGGAGACAATCGCCTATCATGAGGCCGGTCATGCTACGGTAAGTTGGATGCTGGAACATGCCGCCCCCTTGGTAAAGGTGACCATAGTTCCAAGAGGACAATCCCTTGGTGCCGCATGGTACCTGCCAGAAGAAAGACTGATTGTTAGGCCAGACCAGATGTTGGACGAGATGTGCGCCACGATGGGCGGTAGAGCGGCAGAGAAAGTAATTTTCGACAAAATTTCAACAGGCGCCTTGAGCGACTTGGAAAAAGTCACGAAACAGGCCAAGGCCATGGTTACTATTTATGGATTGAACGATACGATCGGTAATCTTACCTATTACGATTCCTCTGGTCAGGATTCCTACGGATTCTCCAAACCGTATAGCGAGGAAACTGCAAGGAAAATAGACGAGGAGATTTCAAAGATTATAGAGGAACAATATCAAAGAGCCATTAAAGTCCTTACCGATAATAAGGACAAACTTACAACCTTGGCCCAAAGGCTTTTGGAAAAAGAGGTTATCTTTAAAGAAGATTTGGAAAAAATATTTGGAAAACGAACATTTGACAAAGACCTAAAGGAAGAGGAACGTCAAAAGTTGGAGACCTCCGAGTCCAAAAAAGATGCGGAAGAAGACGAGAAAGTAGCAGAAAATAGTTAATTATGTAATTCGATTTTGTATCGCAAATGAACTTTTGGACTATTTGGTAGATTAAAAAATTACATGGGGCTTTTAGATATTTTATTTGGTGGGGGGAAAAGGAAAATTTCCAAGGAAACTGCGGAAACGCGCGGTGAGCACATGCCAGATTTAACCCTCCCGGTAGATGAAAAATTTACCATCCACTTCAAAAAGAACGGCGGCAAATTCATTTATTGCATATCTGACCAAGAAGTACTGAAGGCCATTCAAAACATTATCGAAGAAAATGGCTGGGAAGACCATCCGTTCTTTGCAATGAATCCCCAGTTGGTCAAAAAGTTCTCCAAAGAGCAAATCTCCTTTACCGTAAAAATATCGGAAAGCGAGGTGTTCCTGACGACTTGCGAACACTTGATCGCCCAAAACGGAAGTATTTTGGTATGCTCCAACCAGCTGATGGAGAAAAAAATAAATGAACTTCCAAGCAACGTAATCGTTTATGCCACCACAAGTCAATTGGTGGAATCCATTGGGGAAGGTCTTAAGGCCATAAAAAAGAAATATGGCCCCGCCATTCCGGCAAATATTACCACATTAAAACACTTTAAGGCCACTGAGGAAAATTCAGATGATTTTCTTACCTATGGCAGTAGTACTAAAAATCTTTATCTTTTATTGCTGGAAGATTTATAGTATGAAATTCCCATTAGTAGAATATTTTAATCACACTGTCCATTTTTATTGGCGCATTACATCTGACTTATTAAATACATTAAATAATTTCAGATGAAAGAGGTTCTAAGAAGATCGCTTACGGGCGCCGTGTATATTATTCTACTTTTATCGGCCGTTTTTCTAAGCTCGGATGCATTTGATTTTCTTTTTATGATATTTGGGCTTGCCTGTCTCTATGAATATAAAAGACTCGTAAAACTTAAGGGATATTATATTTTTTTGGCCTACCTCTCCTTATGGTGGGCCTATATTTATCTGATACATGACCAAATTTTGATTAACATTTTAATGTTTATCACGATTTTTATCGATATATATTTATTATTCTATCTTTTTTCAAAAAAACAATCAAGTTTTACATCGTTGTTTAAATTTTTGGTTGGTTTGTTCTACATAGGTGGTGGATGTATCTTTCTAACGATGATTCCCTATAAGAACGATGCGTTTGCCAAGCTATTGATAATGGGCATATTTATATTGATTTGGGTAAACGACTCTTTCGCATATATCGTTGGCAAGACCATGGGAAGGACCAAGTTATTCCCGGAAGTTTCCCCAAAAAAAACTGTGGAGGGAACGGTTGGAGGTTATATATTTGCCCTTGGTGCGGCGTATATCATGGGTACCCAAGAACAAATTATAGGCCCCATACAATGGATGCTCCTAGCCAGTGTTATCGTTGTAACTGGAAGTTTGGGTGACTTGATCGAATCAAAACTAAAAAGGTCCGCAGGTGTAAAAGACAGTGGGGCCATATTGCCGGGTCACGGTGGCATGCTGGACAGATTGGACAGTTTGGTTTTTGCCGCACCATTTGCTTATTTAACGTTAAATATTTTTACCTATGTTTCATAGAGAAGGTCAAAAAATAATCTTAATTACCTTTTTTATAACGGCACTGGCAGTTTTGCTGGCCCACTTCTTTGTGAATATACCTTGGATAAAACTGGCAATCCAAATTACCGCTTTGGTCATTCTTATCCTAATACTCCAATTTTTTAGGAACCCAAAAAGAAGATCCAACAAATCTTTCAATGAAATTTTGGCCCCCGTCGATGGTAAAGTTGTAGTTATAGAAGAAGTTGAGGAAACCGAATATTTTAAGGAGAAGCGCAAACAGGTTTCCATTTTTATGTCTCCAATCAACGTACATGTAACACGGTATCCCGCGAGCGGAAAGGTAAAATATTCAAAATACCATCCCGGCAAATATCTTGTGGCCTGGCATCCAAAATCCAGTGAGGAGAACGAAAGAACGACCGTTGTAATTGGAACACCAAAATTTGGGGATATCCTTTTCAGACAGATAGCTGGGGCAATGGCAAGACGTATCGTAAATTACGCCGAAGTGGGTGAAAGCGTGCAACAAGGGGAAGATTCCGGATTTATCAAGTTTGGCTCCAGGGTTGACGTATTTCTTCCACTAAATTGCCAAATAAACGTTTCCTTAGGACAAAAGGTAAAAGGAGCCGTCACGTGTATAGCAACGTATGTTGACCCAAATGAGCAAGAAGAATCTACATACTGATTTTCAAGAAGCGGTAGCGTTCGTAAGCAATTATGAATTTCCCATTCCTGCGGATATTTTATTGAAACTTTATGCCTATTATAAAGTGGCCACTAAAAATTTCAGCAATCCCGGAAGTAAGACTCCATTAATCAATGCCTTTAAGGCGAACGCATTGATCCAGGCACAAAATATCAGCATTGAAGATGCCATGAAAGAATATATAAACTTGGTAGAAAAAGAGTTGAAACCAGACGGTAAATAAACTCATCCAACAAGTAGGCTACTCGTAAAGATCCTCCAAATCGGCATCACACAAGTCCACAAATAGGTTACTTAATTTCAGGCAAACATCCCTAAAAAACCGTGCCCCCTTTTCATTGGTGGCCAATTCCGGATTTCCGGTTCCAGTATCTTCCGTTATTTTGGACCATTCACGTTCTGCCCATACACCCCCTTGGGAAAAGGCCTTTATCTTGAACTTTTTATGGTGTCCCCTACCCCAATGTTCCTTAGGAAGTACCAGATCTTCCCTTAAATAGAGCATGAGACTCGTTTCCATTTCATCGGCATGGTCGCCTGCCTTTTCAAAATATTCGTACTTGTCCAGCATCTGTGGAAAGAAGCAAAAACTGATGAACATTTTAGGGAAGAGTAGTCCCAACTCGCGTATCATAGGTTTAAAGTCGTTACCTCCATGTCCGTTATAAATAAGCAACTTATAAAGCCCTTGATTATTTAGCACGGTGATGATGTCCTTTAAAATGGCAAACTGGGTGCTTGGATTTAGGTTGATATCCAAGTATATATCCTTCTGGCCCGTATTGACACCAAAGGGAATGGTGGGCAGTACAATCACTTTTTTTCCTTGCTCCCATGCGATTCTTGCCGACTCAGCGACCATAGCTTCCGCTTGAAAGTTGTCCGTCGCATAGGGAAGATGGTAATTATGGGCCTCCGTTGCGCCCCAAGGTAACACGGCCAATTGAAATTGTTCGTCCTTTAGATGTTTCCAATTAGTTTCGGCCAAAATGTAAGGTCGTATCATACCAATATTCTTTTCTTTTTAAACAGATTCATAAAGTAAACTATCTTTGGGCAAGCCTACGAGTCATACTTCGAAAACGAATTATTATTTTCGAGGTAAGCCTTGGAGTTTAAACCCTTTGGCGGTGCCAATAAATACTTCCTATTATGGTCGACAAAAAGTAAAGAAGTATGAGCGTTTTACCTGCCGTAAAATAGGAATTCAATCCGAACCAATCCCCAGTAGATAAAATAATCGTACAACCCAGCACCCCCCGGAAAACTTCAATCCATACGGCATAGGTATCACCATCCATTAAGGAAGTGTATCCATAAATTCCCAGAAAAACCAAACCTCCGTACCACAACAACTGATTGACCTCCAAGTTTCCAAAATTTGCGAACATGAACAGCAATAATAGTAGTGAAATGACCAATTGAAAAATCAAGTATGCATTGAATGCCTTGCTCGTTGGTGTGACATAACGTTCAAAATTGTACACATCGGTTA
Source organism: Maribacter sp. PR66 (assembly GCF_028464205.1). Lineage (NCBI taxonomy): Bacteria > Pseudomonadati > Bacteroidota > Flavobacteriia > Flavobacteriales > Flavobacteriaceae > Maribacter > Maribacter sp. PR66. The sequence goes on along the minus strand of NZ_JAQPCH010000011.1, from coordinate 49,897 downwards.
TAACGTCCGTGGGATATTTGTCCTTGACATCACTGGGCCGCCAACCTGTTGGCATAAACCAAATCCTAATTTTATCCCAAAGATTTTTGGTCCTCCACGCATCTAAAGACAACCTCCACAGATGTTGAAAGTTGATTCTTATAGGATTCCAGGTTCTTGCAGGTTTCAAAATTCCATATTGTGGAGGAACATCTGGTAATTCTTCCTGAAACGTTCCGAACATTCGATCCCAAATACAGAAAACCTGACCCAAGTTCTTATCAATGTACTCGGGATTAATGGCATGGTGTACCCTATGCTGGGATGGCGTTACGATAATGTATTCCAACCATCCCATTTTTCCAATATGTTGTGTGTGATACCAAAATTGGGCAAATAGTTGTATGGGAGCCAAAATAGCGATGACCTCGTTGGGAACGCCCAAAAAGGCAGCAGGTAGCAACAAAAACGGGAAATAACCCAATACGTTGGAAACCGATTGTCGTAAGGCACAGGCCAAATTGAATTTCTCACTACTATGGTGGATCACATGTTGGTTCCAGAAAAAATTGACCTTATGGCTTAACCTGTGGTTCCAATACCCCGCAAAATCTATGGCAATAAAACCAATGACCCACGTAAGCCAGGTAGGTTCAATACTGGTAATGGCCAAATGTTCGAGCAAAAATGGGTAGGATATCAGTACCAAGACGATTCCTAGCGAGTCTTTTATAATGTTGGTAAGTCCGGAACTTATGCTGGAAACTGTATCCAACACCGTGTATTTTTGGTCCTTTAGAAAATGACCATAGGCCATCTCCATGATTAATAAGAGAATAAAAAAAGGTATGGCGTATAACAGTGCGGTTGCGTAGGTTTCCAAAACTCTCTATTTAACACTTAAAAGATACAAACTCCTAAAGAATGCCCAAAAGGCATATTGATTCTTATGGTTCAAATCGAAAGATATAGCCTTTGCCATGAACATTTTCGATTTTAATAGAGGCATCCTTTTCCAAAAATTTTCGCAATCGGGTAATGAATACGTTCAAACTTTTCTTGTTGAAATAATCATTTTTGCCCCAAATTTTGATGAGAATATCCTTGTGGGGACACAATTGGTTCTTTTTTTCGACCAAATATTTTAAAAGCTCACTCTCCTTCGTCGTTAGATTTATCTTTTGTCCGCCAACTAACAATTCTTGGTTAAGCGAGTTAAAATGATAGAGACCGATTATGTATGACTCGACTTCCTCTTTTTTAGGGATGGGTTTTTCCAGTCTTGAAAGAAGGTTCTCAATTCTAATGACCAACTCTTCCTCATCGATGGGTTTTTTCAGGTAATCCACTGCACCCAAATAAAACCCTTTAAGTACGTCTACTTTCAAGGACTTTGCGGTTAGGAAAATAAAGGGGAGTTCAGAAAAATTTTCATTTATTTTTTCTGCCAATGTAAACCCATCCATTTCCGGCATCATGACGTCCAATACGGCCAAATCGAATTTAGTTTGGTCCAATTTCACCAAAGCTTCCTTGCCGTTTTTTGCCCAAATGACCTCGAAGCTTTTCATTTTCAAGTATTCTGATAATAAATACCCAACTGCCTCGTCATCCTCTACCAAAAGGATTCTTTTCTTTTCTTCCATCATGATACTATAGGAATTGTTAATCTAACTTTTGTGCCTTTTTTCTCCTCACTGCTCATTTGAACCTTGCCCCCATGCTTTTTGATTACTTTTTTAACGTAACTCAGTCCCAAACCATACCCTTTCACACTATGAAGGTCTCCATTTGTAACTCTGTAAAATTTCCGGAACACCCTTTGTGACTCCTCCTTTGAAATCCCAATACCATTATCGGTCACCTCCACAATGAGCCTATGGCCATCTTTATAAGCCTTCAAATGGATTTCGGGCTCGGGGGAATATTTTTTTGCATTGTCCAGAATATTATTGATGGCGTTTTCCAAATGAAAGACTTCCGCGTTAAGTATATAGTTTTCCCCAGCCAAATCATAGTTAAAAATACCATTTTCTATGGCGACCAGTGTCTTGAATTCGGCACACAGGTTTTCCAAATATGGTTTAAAATCTACTTCGGTCAAGGTAATCACGCTTTTACCGGATTCCAGACTGGCCAACTCCAAGACTTTTTCTATGTGACCGGACAAACGTCCTACCTGTTGTCTGATTATTCCCAAAACCGGTTTTTGTTTTTCGTTCGCGGATTCATCCAAGATTTTGGTTGCCAATCCAATAGAAAATACCGGGGTCTTTAGCTCATGCGTAAGATTGTTGATAAATTCATTGGTAGTCGTAATGACATTACTTTGCCAATAGTAGGTACGCAATACCCAAAAAATAGTCGCACAAATCCCTATCAAAAACAATATGCTGGGAAATGTAAGGCCGTTTAGTTTCGCTAAAAAATAATTGTGTAGATTTTCAAATTTAAGATCTAACACAACCGGTTTGCCCAACAATTGGGGGAAATAACCCTCCAAATCAATGGGATAAGAATCAACATCGTCCATCCCTTCAAAGGTATTTGTGGAATGCAGTACATAGCTACTATCCTTGGTAAAAAGGGTATATGTAAAATCAGATTCAATACCTTGGTTTAAAAGTTGGTCCCTAATAAAATCGTCCAAAAACATGTTTCCCACATTTTGCAGGCTATCAACACTGACCTTAAAAAATGAGGTATCCCTTCGAATGCCCTCACCAATTAAATACGTGAGTTTGTTTTCTTCATTTAGACTGTTAGCCACTAAAGTACCCACTCTATCTATTTTAGAATCGAACTGAACTTTTGCCAAACTTAGGCCTATACGTAAATACTGGTATTGTACAATTGCCAACCCCACAATTGAAACCAAAAACACCCCTATGTAGATATATCTCTTTTTCAAAATCCCTACGAAATAACTTAAATAAATGCGTTTATTAATGAAAATTAATATTCCGTTAATTGCATTAAACTTTCCTTAAACCTCTTTACCCTACCCTTAATGCTTCTGGATGCCTTATTACAGTAAGTTTGTCAATGTTAATAAATTAATCTTGAGTTAAGTTCATGTTTCATAACAGAATGTTTTATAAGCCAACTCTTTGTAGCGTGGAGTTGGCTTTTTATACCGCTACTATTCCCAACGACCAACTAAATACAAACCCAATCATGCAAAGAATTCCGTACTTCATCATTCTTCTATGTTTATTTTATCCATTATTCTCAACTTATTCACAAGGTTGTGTAGCAATACGGCATTTTTCTTCTTGTGTTGGCAGCAATTTAGAGAACAATTTATTAAGCACCGGAGATATTCAAATTGGAGTCAATTACCGGTATTTTAAGTCCTTTAGGCATTTTAGGGGTACGGAGGAAGAACCGGATAGACTCGCCAACAATACGGAGGTAATCAATCATTCCCATGCGTGGGATTTTTTTGCCACTTACGGAATAAACGATAGACTGTATGCCAGCATCACCATACCAACGGTAATAAATACAAGATCATCACTCTATGAACATGGTCGCAATGAAAGAAATGTAACATTTTCAAGAGGACTTGCCGATATACGGTTCGGGTTTGGCTATTGGGTGTTCGATATGGAAAAATCCCCAAACGGAAACCTTGCCTTGGGACTAGGTGCAAAGCTGCCAACGGGTATCTACAATGCATCGGATATTTTTTATAATGTGGGACCGAACGGGGAGCCTCAGACAAGACCAGTAGACCAGTCCATTCAACCAGGTGACGGAGGATTTGGGGTCACGGTCGACTTTCAATTCTATCAAAAAATAACCACGGATGTTTTTAGCTATGCCAGCGGATTTTATCTAATAAACCCCAGGGAAACGAATGGCGTTAGGACCTTTAGGGAGACCTTGAGCCCAATTTTGCAAAATGAATCCATCATGGCGGTACCGGACCAATATTCGCTCAGGGGAGGGCTTAGTTATAACATCTCGCCCACAATATCATCTTCGCTTGGCGCCCGGTTCGATTGCGTGCCCGTCAAGGATTTGATCGGTGGAAATGAAGGGTTCAGGCGACCTGGAAATGTACTATCCATAGACCCTGGAGTAAGTTTTATGAAGAGTAATTTTGTAATAAACCTGAACGTACCTTTCGCGGTCCGTAGGGAGCGGCCTCAAAGCATAACTGACTTGCAGACCGAACAGCTTACAGGTACCCCAAGGAATGGGGATGCCGCCTTTTCCGACTATGTTATAAACTTGGGCGTTACCTATCGCTTTGCCAATAACAAGGTAAGACTTGCCCCGGAACTTGAGAATAATTTCAAATAACCAATTCAAATACATACCAAATGAATCTTCAAAACATTAAAAGACGCTATTTACAAATATCCATTGGACTGGTATATCTATGGTTTGGGACCCTTAAGTTCTTTCCCAATTTGAGTCCGGCAGAGGAACTTGCGAAAAACACCATTGGAGAGCTTACCTTTTCATTGTTACCATCAAATATTTCAATACTACTCTTGGCCCTTTGGGAAGTTCTCGTGGGACTATTTTTCCTTTTCAACCTTCAAAAAAAGACAACCATAAAAGTGGCCGTTATACATATGGTACTTACCTTTACACCGCTGGTTTTTTTCCCAGAACTGATTTTCAATGAGAACTTGTTATCGCTCACCTTGTTAGGTCAGTATATCATTAAAAACCTTATTATCCTAGGAGCCATGGGTGTCCTGTGGATGGAAGTGACTCAGGAAGCTTCCGCTTCCAAAGAGATTAAGGAAGAACTTACAGGTTCTGAAGAAGTAAGCTTAAAACGTATTTTTAGATTCAGGTAATTAATTGGGTCCTACCATGATGTGGGCCCTGTGGGTACCGGGGTCCATCAACCAGGGCATTCCTTTGGCATGGGGTTTATCGGGCAGACCCGTGGATTCCGTTGTGGCATAGGGAATGTAGATCACATATCTAAATTGACCGTTCGCCAATTCCCCTGTAGAGGTATTATAATCGGCATCCGTGCCATAATATACATACATCATACTGGGTTCCCTTGGCATATCCAATGTACCGTTGGCAATCTCCTTGCCCCTAATTTCACGGATTTCCATAATTTCCTTTCCTTCGGCCCTGAGTTCTCGTCCACGTTTCATAAAAGGTTCGAGTTTTTTGGAATAACAGGAAACACTAATACCTTCCTTATGGGGGTCATCGGCCAAACAAACCAAATTACTCGTTCCCTCCCGTAGTACTACAAAATCCCCATTCGCATCGTATCCATAGACCATAGTATCCGTACTGCTACCTTCCGGTACAGGTAAAATGGCCGTCTTAATTTGAATTTCCTTAGACAAAATAGTTCTTTTTCCGCTCTGAGAGTATAGACAGGTAAATGATAAAAGCACAAGAAAAAATAAAGAGTACTTCATATTTAATGGGTTTATTTCTAGCAAGATACGAAATAATATATTTTAAGTTTATGCCTAGCACCAGTGTGTAAAACAAAAAACCAATCCTAGAACTAGGATTGGTTTTAATTTAATTCTAAGTGAAATCTTATAAAGGTTTTCGACCTGAAATAATATTGTACAGTACTACAATCACGGCAATAACCAACAATATATGAAGTAAACTACCCGTTGCCAAGCCAGGTACCACGCCCAACATACCCAGCAACCAAATGATAATACAAATAACTGCAACTAACCATAATAGACTTTTCATAATTTTAGTGTTTTTGATTTGAATGGAAATTAGCTGATAATGAATCAACTATCGTCCTTTAACACTATGATTATTAACCCATTTGGTTGGCAAACGAGCTACTTTTAGCCCAAACTGGCGAGGCTTTTTTCCAAGGTTTCTATCTTGGCCTCGGCATCGGCTTGTTTTTTACGTTCCATTTCGATCACCTGCTCAGGTGCGTTGTTTACAAATCGCTCATTGGAAAGTTTTTTCTGTACCGATGTCAAAAATCCTTTTATATACTTTAATTCGTCCTCAATTTTGGCCTTTTCGGCCTCCACATCAATGGCTCCGCTTATCGGAATAAAATATTCATTGGATTTCACCCTGAAGGACAAAGCTCCGTCCACCGTTTTATCCACATAGGAAATGGAAGAAAGATTTGTCAACTTCCCGATAACGGAATCCCAATCCTGAACCAAATTTTCTTCATTCAAAACCGATAGTTCCAAGCTTTCCTTCATGGGAATGTTCTTCTCCTTGCGTATGGTTCGGATACCGGCGACTACCTCCGTAACAAAATCAAATTGACCAATAAGGTCTTCATCAGCGGTATAGGCTTCCGGCCATTTTGAGATGATCAAAGCTTGGGAAGGGTCCCGCTCCGAAATATGCTGCCAGACTTCCTCCGTTAAAAACGGCATGAAAGGGTGCAATAATTTGAGGTTTTGCTCAAAAATTTGGATAACGGCCTCGAAGGTTTTTTTATCGATCGGCTGTTGGTAGGCCGGCTTTATAATTTCGAGCAACCACGAACTATAATCGTCCCAAACCAATTTGTAAATGGCCATGAGAGCATCTGAGATTCTGTATTTACCAAAGTGGTCCTCAATTTCCCGCAAGGTCTGGTTGAACCTCGCCCTGTACCAGTCTAAGCCAATTTTGGACGCTTCGGGCTGGGGAATATCGGCCACTTCCCAACCTTTTAGGAGTCGGAATCCGTTCCAGATTTTATTCGCAAAATTCTTTCCCTGTTGGCATAGATCCTCATCGAACATTAAATCGTTGCCCGCGGCGGAGCTTAATAATAGTCCGACCCTCACTCCATCTGCACCATATTCCTCGATAAGTTTTAGGGCATCGGGAGAGTTGCCCAAGGACTTGGACATCTTTCTTCGTTGCTTATCACGGACCAGGCCGGTAAAATAGACGTTTTCAAAAGGCCTAGTATCCCTGTATTCATATCCTGCAATGATCATTCGGGCTACCCAGAAGAAAAGAATGTCCGGCCCCGTAACCAAATCATTGGTGGGGTAATAGTATTTGACCTCTTCATTCTCTGGGTCAAGAATGCCATTAAACACGCTTATGGGCCATAACCAGGAAGAAAACCAAGTATCCAGCACGTCTTCATCCTGTTTTAAATCGGCCATGGTCAAATTGGGATTCCCTGATTTTTCCCTGGCCCTATCCAATGCAACTTCGGCATCAAAGGCCACTACAAAATCATCTTGTCCATCCCCAAAATAGTAGGCGGGAATGCGTTGCCCCCACCAAAGCTGTCTGGAAATGTTCCAATCACGGATATTCTCCATCCAATGCCTATAGGTATTGTCAAACCTTTTAGGGAAAAACTTGATATCGTCCGACTCCAAAACTGCCCTTATGGCAGGTTTTACCAATTCCTCCATTTTTAAGAACCACTGATCGGACAGCCTGGGCTCTATGACCGCCTTTGTACGCTCCGAAGTTCCCACTTTATTCAAATGCTGTTCGGTCTTGACCAAAAAGCCCTTTTCTTCCAATTCCTTGGCGATTTCCTTCCGTACTACAAATCTGTCCTTGCCTTCATAATGCAGACCATAGGAATTCAGCGTTGCGTCGTCATTAAAAATATCAACGGTTTCCAAATGATGCTTTTCTCCCAGCGCTTTGTCATTTATATCGTGGGCCGGGGTCACTTTTAGACATCCGGTTCCAAACTCTATGTCAACATACTCATCCTCAATGATTGGAATTACCCTATTGCAAAGCGGTACAATGGCCTTTTTGCCCCTTAAATGCGCATAACGCTCATCATTGGGATTGATACAAACGGCGGTATCGCCCAGTATGGTCTCAGGTCTTGTAGTTGCAATGGTCACCTTTTCATCGGAGTCTTCTATTGAGTACTCCAAATAGTACAAAAGCCCCTGTTTTTCTTCATAGATTACCTCCTCGTCAGAGAGGGTGGTTTTGGCCTCCGGGTCCCAATTGACCATTCGGTAACCTCTATAGATGAGTCCCTTTTTAAAAAGGTCAATAAATACCTTGATTACACTGTCATGGCGTTCCTTGTCCATGGTAAAGGCTGTTCTGTCCCAGTCACAGGAGCATCCCAGTTTTTTTAACTGTTCCAGGATGACCCCGCCGTATTCATGGGTCCAGTCCCAGGCATGTTCCAAGAATTCCTCCCTGGATATCTCGTTCTTATGGATTCCCTGTTCCTTAAGTTTTGCCACTACCTTGGCTTCCGTTGCTATGGATGCATGGTCCGTACCCGGTACCCAACAGGCATTGCGCCCTTTGAGACGCGCACGTCGTATCAAAACGTCTTGTATGGTATTATTGAGCATATGCCCCATATGCAGCACCCCGGTTACGTTTGGAGGCGGAATAACGATGGTATAGGGTTCCCTGTCATCTGGCGTGGAATGAAAGTAATTGTGTTTCATCCAATAGTCATACCAGCGCTTTTCAACCTGATGCGGCTCATACTTTGAGGCTATTTCCATTTTGGAACAGTTTTTGAAATACATTGGGTGGAAAAAATAAAACGGAATGGATTTTCAAAGATCCGTACCGTTTTTCCACTATTAAAATACGAAACAAAAATAAGTAACGTTAGAGTATAACAAAAGGATTTTGGAGTTGTTCTGAAAAGAATTAATTTTGAGATTCATCCTAAATTAAGAATGATGAAAAAAATTGTACTTGTATTATTTGTCGGATTGCTTGGAATGAGCCTAAAAGCCCAGGATAGCGCGGCAAAAATTGAGTTTAAGGAGGAAACCGTGGATTACGGTGAAATCGAAAAGGGTTCGGACGGTGTCCGGGTGTTCGAATTCACGAATACAGGAAATTCGCCTTTGATCATTAGCGATGTACGTTCAAGCTGTGGATGTACCATCCCTAAAAAACCGGAAGATCCCATCATGCCAGGAAAAACTGGGGAAATCCAGGTAAAATATGACACCAATCGTGTTGGCCCCATTAGAAAAGCGATAACCGTTACGTCAAATGCGGAGACCCCAACAAAGATTTTGAAAATTAAGGGAGAAGTAAAAGCTCCTAGCGGAACCAAGTAATACGTTTCCAAAAGATTTTAAAGGCCCTCCCGAATGGAGGGCTTTTTTATTGGCACTGCCTAAGGATTTATTCCCCAAAGCTTTATACCAGTTCTGGTTTAAGAATGGGCCAAAATTTACGCCGTTGCTTTTTTCTGTACCGAAGCCGTGGAGATTGCAAATAGCTTGAGTTCTTCGCAATTTCCACAATGAAGGTAGAGGAAAAATGGACAAGTAAATTGGCTCATTTTTAAATTGGAAATGGTATTATATGCAATGAAACCTTCGTTCACTTCAAGAGCCTAAAAGACTTTCCTTAAAGTAGTTTACTTGAAAAGGTCCTTGAGCACAAAACTGAACAACAAATTGTTATTGGCCCTTTCCACAAGCACCTTCACCCGCTTGCCTTCCTTTTCATTGAGCATCTCCATTATTTCCTGGATTTTATATCTATGGATTCGCTTGCCGTTCACGGCCAAAATAATATCCCCTTCCTGTAAACCAGCAGAATGTGCCGGACTTCCAGACCTGATACCGGAAACCACAATTTCTGGGACAAGGCTCAATCGGGTGGCGCCTTCCAACAAAATCTGAACGTTTCCGTACGTCCTTTCGCTACTTACAACGATACCGTTAACATCGGCAATCCTTTCTGAAACATAACGAACTCCGACATGTTGCAAATCAATACCGCTTACGTTATAATGAAAAGGTTTTTTGAAATTCGAATTTTTCCTGAGACTGATTTTTCCGTTGGGATAATCGAATACGATGTTAAATCGCTTTAATATTTCCCCTCCCAAACTACCATTTCTATTGCCCAAGTCCTTGATGGTGCTAAAAGACAGCATATCCGGGAATGCGGCCTTTGCATCGTATAGTTCGAAACCCCCAATCTGGATTCCTTCCACCTTGGTTCTTTTTCCATAGATGTCCCCGGCGAGACCTTTTCCCAAATAATCCTCGTAATATTCCTTGGGCAATTGGATACGTTCGTCCTCAAAGAGCCAAATAGCGTCACTACTACCGGTATCCAATAACATTTTTACAGGAATAGCTTTCACACCCTTCAGCGAAACGGTGGCATCCATATAGGCCTTTCTGTTAACAACCTCAACTTGTAAGGTCTCATACCTATTTCCCAATTTTGGCGCATCAATTTCGGGGTTATAAAATTTAATGGTATTGGCAGAATAGTTGATGTCCACAATAAAATCCCTGAACAGATCGTAACCGATGATGCCATGAATGGGAACGCCCAAGCTTGGGGAGAAATTGATACCTGCGTCCATCACAACATATAGTTTTTGGGAAAAATTTCGGACGTTGCCCAACTTAAAATAATTTCCTTGGGAACTCAAGGCATTTATCGGTTCCCCTTCGCCAAGCCCATTGATGGTGATTTCGGAAACATTCTTTAGCTCTAGGGAATCCTGATTGGAAAGATTGAACAAAATAGGTGTACTGACCCCAGAATCTAGTACAAACGATAATTCCGTACCATTGACATCGATAGGGACAACGATCAAATTATTGATCAATTGGAACCGAATTTTTTCGAACTTTTGATCTTCGGGCAACGAATACCCTTGTGCACTACCAATTATGGGCAGTGCCATCAATAGCAACAAAAATTTCAAGCGCCTTATTAACATGTTCGTTTCCAATAGTTTGACCAATAGTAAGATACGGAATTTTTCACCACATCGGTATATTTTAACATTTCACAAAAACTTACTAGCTTCGGAAAGGAAAGATTTAATGGGTTATCTACCCAGGGGCAAATCCACGAAGAATCCATCGGCAATAATGAATGGATAGTGATTGAAGCCTAGCATTTGTTTACCGATTATGATTACCAATAAATAAACAGCCCATATATTGTAGATTCCCCAATCATTTGCCACTTTTGTCAAAAAGTATTTGACATGCCTAAAATTTCCCAAAAAGGGCTTGCGATGCCGCAATCCCCCATTAGAAAATTGGTCCCCTTTGCGGAAAATGCCAAGAAAAAAGGTGCCAACGTAATCCACCTAAACATAGGGCAACCGGATATCAAAACGCCACAAATAGCCTTGGATGCCGTAAAAAATAACCAACTGAATGTTTTGGAATATAGCCGAACCGAAGGCTCAGAAGCTTACAGGGAAAAAGTGGCGGCCTATTACCAAAAAAATAAAATATCGGTCACTGCCGATGATATCATCGTTACCACAGGGGGCTCCGAAGCGCTCGCCTTTGCCATGGGCAGCATTGCCGATGCCGATGACGAAATCATAATCCCCGAACCATTTTACGCCAATTATAACGGTTTTGCCACGGCAAGTGGCGTGAAGGTCGTTCCCGTAGTATCCAAATTGGAAAACAATTTCGCGCTACCTCCCATTGAGGATTTTGAGAAATTGATTACCCCAAGAACAAAGGCCATCCTCATCTGTAATCCGGGGAATCCTACGGGATATCTTTACAGCGAGGAGGAAATTAGGAAACTGGCCAAAATCGTTCTCAAACATGATTTATTCCTTATTGCCGACGAGGTGTACAGGGAATTTGTATATGATGACAAGGACCATTATTCAATTTTGCAGGAACCTTCTTTGGAGCAGCACGGAATTATCGTGGATTCCGTTTCCAAGAGATACAGTATGTGCGGGGCCAGAATAGGTTTTTTGGTTTCCAAGAACAAGGAAGTGATTTCAACGGCCATAAAATTCGCGCAGGCGCGACTTTCCCCGCCGACCTATGCGCAAATAGCTAGTGAGGCAGCCCTGGAAACCCCTCAAAATTATTTTGACGAAGTTAAGACCGAGTATGTTGCCCGTAGAAATCTATTGATTTCCGAACTTGAAAAATTGGACGGAGTAAAAGTGGCCAAACCACAGGGCGCTTTCTATTGCATTGCGGAATTGCCCATTGAGGACGCGGATGATTTCGCACAATGGTTATTGGAGGACTTTAGGGTAAACAACGAAACCGTCATGGTTGCCCCGGCAGCAGGCTTTTATGCCACGGAAGGACTGGGCAGAAACCAAATTAGGATAGCCTATGTACTGGACCAGGCCTCCCTAAAAAGGGCGGTTCATATCTTGGGCGAGGCCCTTAAAACCTATATCGGTTAGGGAAACCTTCTTTGAAGAATCATTATTGCCATCCGCACATTGGTAATAAGGATGTGTTCAATAAGCCAATTGCTGACCTAAATTACAAAGCATGCAAATACACGAAAATTATTCCCTAAAGGACTACAATACCTTTGGCCTCGATGCCAAGGCGAGGTTCTTTGTAGCAATAAATTCGGTAGCGGAACTTCAGCGGATTTTGGCCGACAATTCCTATCCAAACAAGTTTATTTTGGGCGGAGGCAGCAATATGTTGATAACCCAGGATATCAATGCCTTGGTCATCCATATCAACATAAAGGGCATTTTTATCGAAAATGAAGATGATTCCCGTGTTGAACTTAAAGTGATGGCCGGTGAAAACTGGCATGAAATGGTTTTATGGACCTTGGAACGGGATTTTGGTGGGCTGGAAAATATGTCGTTGATCCCCGGAAATACGGGAACCGCGCCCGTACAGAACATAGGTGCCTACGGGGTTGAATTAAAGGATGTTTTTGTGGGGTGCGAAGCCATACGAAGGGCCGATCAAGAATTGGTATATTTTTCAAAAGAAGACTGTCGGTTTGGGTATAGGGATTCATTTTTCAAAAATGAGGGCAAGGATAAATATGTAATTACTTCGATAATACTAAGGCTTACCAAAAAGAACCATGCGATCAATACCAGTTACGGTGCCATAAACGAGGAATTGGAAAGAAACCATTGTAAATCACCTACCATAAAGGACATCTCCAACGCCGTTATAACTATTAGAAACAGTAAATTACCAAATCCCAAGGAACTGGGTAATAGCGGAAGTTTTTTTAAGAACCCCGTAATATCCAAAGAAGTGTTTGAGGAGTTCATCGCTAAATACCCGGAGGCTCCCTTTTATAAAGTTTCGGAAGAAGCCTATAAGATTCCGGCTGGATGGCTGATTGAACAAAGTGGTTTCAAGGGGAAACGTTTTGGGGATGCGGGAGTGCACGTGAAACAGGCCTTGGTTTTGGTAAATTATGGAAGCGCGACCGGAAACGATATATTAAATTTGGCCCATATGATTATTGAGGAAGTACGAATTAAATTCGGTTTTACCATTGAGCCCGAAGTCAATCTCATAAAATAACCCCTGAAATAAAATCCCAGGGGTTATACCAAACCAAACTAACCAAAAACTAAGTGGCAGTTACCAGCTGCTCACTTATAAGATAATATTTTAGATAACGCCGCTTTAGCAATCAATTTTATAAATTAGCGTTTATGGATATACGGACGAACAACCTACCTTGGATCTTGCACCTAAAAAAAAATTAAGCATCCCCGCTAGGCTATGAGCATACTACTTGAAAAACATATTGTTGAGCTATTGCAGGAGCGGAATGACAAGGCCATTTCCCTATTGTACGACAATTACGGGGACACACTTTTGGGGGTTGCCAATAAGGTACTTAGAAACGAGGAGTTGGCCCAGGATGTCTTACAGGAAAGCTTCGTTAAAATTTGGAAAAAAGCCGATTCCTACGACCCCACCAAAGCAAAACTTTTTACTTGGCTGTTCAGGATAACCAGAAATACCGCCATTGATAAATTAAGAAGTTTAAATACAAAAACCGATAAGGAAATCCAAATAGACGTTTCAGACGTATATAATTTAGGAATTGAAAGTACAAGACCTGAATTCATGGATGTTCAAGAACATCTGGACAAGATCGAGGAAAAGTATCAAATCGTCCTGGACGCTTTGTTTTTTCAGGGAATGACCCAACAAGAGGCCAGTGAAGAATTGGGGATTCCCCTTGGAACGATTAAATCCAGGTTAAAAATCGGATTGCGCGAATTGAGGAAAGTTTATGGCCCTGCAGTGCTTTTGCTTCTCATTAATATGATATAGTTATGAAGGATAAAATTAAAAAGTTCTTGGAAACGGATTTACTGGAAAACTATCTTCTTGGGACTACCACAGATTTGGAGGCTTCAAAGGTAGAGCAGTACATTGCCATGTATCCTGAGGTAAGGGAAGCTTACAATGAACTACAGGAAAGTTTGGAGATTTTTGCAAAGCTCCATGCCATCAAATCCCCTGAAGGGTTGAAGGAAAAAATTACCGCCCGCATAAAATCAGAACGGGTGGGAAGGAAAAAATTCTTCAGGTTTGCGATCGCGGCCAGTATCGTGGCAATGATCTTCGCGGGATCTTCCTTTTTCTTCTGGGACCAAAACCAGAATTTACAGGAAGAAAATTCCATGGTAAGCAACAAGATAAAATTGTTGGAAGCGGATATGAAACAACAATTGGAAGATGTTCGAAACCAATTCATTGTACTAAACAATCCAAGTACAAGAAAATTCAATGTTAACGGAAATAAAAAAGCGAAGGAACTGAAGGCGGTCGCATATATAAATCCTGTTAAAAAATTGTCCTATATCAATGTAAGCAACCTCCCTAATTTACCGGAAAACCAGTGTTTCCAAATGTGGGCCGAGGTGAATGGCGAAATGTTGAACCTGGGCATTATTGAAGAGGCAGGAGATAGTCAGAAATTATTGGCACTTCCATATGCTGAAAATGCGATGGGCTACATCACCATTGAGCCCAAGGGTGGCAATGAAATCCCTACGGTGGACAATATTGTGGCGAACATCGCATACTGATGTGCCCATATTATAAAGTAGTCTTAAAGCCCCAAATTGGGGCTTTATTTTTTTACCTTTGTAACGGATTAAAAAATCAGGATCCTGTACTATTGGAATCCAAGGGTTCTTCAGTCAGAAATCAGAATCTACAATAAAAGCACATACATGAAACTTATACTCCTTACCGTTGGACTTTTAGCATTGGCTATCTCTGGCATAGCCATAAAAATATGGGCCAAGAAGGACGGGAAGTTCGCCGGAACGTGCGCTAGCCAAAGTCCCTATTTAAACAAGGATGGCCAAGCATGTGGCATGTGCGGTAAACTTCCAGAGGAACAGGATTGCAAAAAGGAGGCCGTGACCTCCTAGGTACCCATTAAATTTTTACCATCATATTGACAGAGGACGTTCATGACATTATCATCAAGGCCAAAGAAGGTAATCAGATAGCATTCAGTAGATTACTGGATAGGTTTTGGAATGAGGTCTATGGTTTTCAGCTAAAACGCACCGAAAACGAAAATGACGCCGAGGATATCACCATACAGACATTTTCCAAGGCCTTTGACAAAATTAATACGTACGACCCTCGATTCTCATTTAAAACTTGGCTGATAACTATATCAAAGAACATTCATATTGATTTGGTCAGGAAGCGGAAGAAAAGTCTTCTGGATTCGCAACGAAACGATGATGCCATAAAAGGAGTACATGACGATGCGCTTTCCATGGAGGACCAACTCATCCAAGAACAGAATTTGGCCGATTTGCTTCGGGATATCAAAAGCTTGAAACCCCATTATCAGGAGGTTATCAACCTTCGCTATTTCAATGAACTTAGTTATGCCGATATCGCAGAGAAGCTGAACGAACCCATCAACAATATCAAGGTGAAAATTCTTCGAGCCAAAAAGCTTCTAGCCGAAATCATACGCAACAGAAGATAGTTCCTTTTATCCCGGCACATGGTATTAGGAGCGGATCGTGAAGGTAAAAAGCGCAATAAAGTAAACCACCTCGGGGCAAGCCCAAGGGGCATTCTTTGTAAACGAACTTTTGATTTCGAGGCAAGCCGGGGTATTAAACCCTTTGGCGGTGCCAATAAAAGTGGTTTGGAAATTTTGGCATAGCACCACTATGGTGAAATTGAAAATACGGCGTAGCTTTTTATTTTGAAGGCCTGCCTGCCTGCCACCCAATTAGGCCGGGATTTTTTGCTACAAAAGCTTTTCTAGTACATAATCTGGGATTATTAGAAAATGGGCCATTCAGCAAGAATTTGGTACACCCCTTTCAAGATTGAACTTTAGACTATTTACTTCGTATATTTGTAAAAAAATTAGGCATGTCCGTAGCAGTTAAAGAAAATGTGGCTCCTCCCAAAGGAAAACCAAAGTGGTTAAGAGTAAAACTTCCCACAGGTAAGAAATATACCCAGCTAAGAGGTTTGGTGGACAAGTATGATCTACACACCATTTGCACATCCGGTAGTTGCCCAAATATGGGCGAATGCTGGGGCGAGGGTACAGCGACCTTTATGATTCTTGGCAATATTTGTACAAGGTCCTGCGGCTTCTGTGGGGTTAAAACGGGACGTCCGGAAAATGTTGACTGGGCAGAGCCCGAAAAAGTAGCGCGTTCCATTAAAATTATGGGCATAAAACATGCCGTTATCACATCCGTGGACAGGGACGACCTCAAGGATATGGGTTCCATCATTTGGGCGGAGACCGTTAAGGCAATTCGACGAATGAATCCCCAAACAACCTTAGAAACGTTGATTCCCGATTTTCAGGGAATTGAAAAACACTTGGACCGAATCATAGCGGTTTCCCCCGAAGTGGTTTCGCATAATATGGAAACGGTAAAACGGTTGACACGCGAGGTACGGATACAGGCTAAATACGAACGTAGTTTGGAAGTCTTAAGATATTTGCGTGCCAATGGTGTGAACAGGACAAAGTCCGGCATTATGTTGGGTCTTGGTGAAATGGAAGAAGAAGTTATCCAAACCATGCGGGATTTGAGGGAGGCGAATGTAGATGTGGTAACTATTGGACAGTATTTACAGCCTTCCAAAAAACACCTTCCGGTAAAAGAATTCATTACCCCAGACCAATTCAAAAAATACGAGGAAATTGGACTGGAAATGGGTTTTAGACATATAGAGAGTGGGGCTTTGGTTCGTTCTTCGTACAAGGCGCATAAACATATTCATTAATAGCACATTCTTGGAGACGTTGAGACCTGTAAAGATTTCTGTTTAATTGCGGTAACAATGAAAAAAATCAGAATAGGAATCAATGGTTTCGGGAGAATTGGCCGAACATTTCTCAGACTCGTTCAAAACTATCCAGACCTACAGGTCGTTGCTATAAACGACCTTGCGAACGCGGAAACGCTCGCCCATTTACTCAAATACGACAGTATTCACGGTGTATTTAAAGGCAAAGTCGCTTTTGAAGAAAATACCTTGATTGTCAATGGTACCAAAATAGCCTTAACGAACAAATCACACCCAAAGGATATTGACTGGGGTTTGCTCCAAGTAGATTTGGTGGTTGAAAGTACTGGGAAATTCAAGACTAAGGAGTCTTTAGATAATCACATTAAAAACGGCGCAAAAAAGGTTATTCTTTCAGTACCACCCGAAGATCAGGATATAAAGATGGTGGTCTATGGTATAAACGAATCGATATTAACCAAGGAAGACCAGATTATATCCAACGCATCCTGTACTACGAACAATGCGGCCCCAATGATAAAAGTCATCAATGACCTTTGTGGCATAGAGCAGGCATATATCACTACTATCCACTCCTACACATCGGACCAAAGTTTGCACGACCAGCCCCACAAGGATTTAAGAAGGGCACGGGCGGCGGGTCAATCCATCGTTCCTACGACCACGGGAGCGGCAAAAGCCTTGACTAGCATCTTTCCAGATTTGGAAGATGTAATTGGCGGCTGTGGAATACGAGTTCCTGTGCCAAACGGTTCATTGACAGATATTACCTTCAATGTTAAAAGAAATACCACAATAAAGGAAATTAATGATACTTTTGAAAAAGCGTCGAAAAATGAACTAAGGAACATACTTTTTTATACGGAAGACCCCATAGTCTCCATTGATATAAACAATAGTTCTCATTCTTGTACGTTTGATTCACTAATGACCTCCGTAATTGGAAGAATGGTCAAGATTATTGGTTGGTATGATAATGAAACGGGGTACAGTAGTAGAATTATCGATCTCATACGGTTAATGGTAACGAAAAAGTACATTTGAGAAAGACATACTTTCATAAAAAACTTTTAAAGCTACTACCACTTTTTGCTTTGTTAATAGTGGGGTTATCCCTTCGTTCCCAAGATACGGTTCCAGTTAGGGATATGGATCCTTATTTTGACCAAGCGCGCAGACTCCGGAATCAGAACAAGATTGATCAGGCCCTTGAAACGCTTGACAAGGCAGCGGAAGAAGCCGAAAAGGACGAAGATATAAAAGGGTTGATCGATTGCTACCACGAGCTTGCAATTCTCTATTTAAAGTTGGATAGAGAAAAGGACACCCAATTCTATTGGGACAGAACCAGTGTCTTATTAGCCGATATTGCTTACCCCTATGGTGATGCAATACATAAATATATTGAAGCGATTTTACTTTTTAGAGCGGATCAAAGCTATCAGGCATTGTTTATGTTGAACGAGGCAAAACAACTCAATAACGACAGAAATTTCTTCAACAATATTTTACTGACGGAAGCATTGGTCTACTTGAGGCTGGAAAAATATGAGAGTGCCGCAAAAAACCTGAATTCATTGGTGGTAAACTCTGATATTTATGAAAAGGACTACCTGTCTACACGTGGTTATTTAGGACTGGCAGAGTTACATTATAAAACCGAAAATTTTGAGGAGAGTGCCAAAAATGGTGAAGAGGCCCTGGCCCTTGCCAATACCAATGGTTTCTTTTCCGAAATTAGACAGTCTAATTCCCTGCTGGCAAAAGTCTATGGAAAGTTGGGTGCTTATGAAAAGGCGTTATCGAATAGCACAAACTTACTGGACATTCAAGATTCGTTGTTCACAATAGAAAAAGTTCGTGTCGAGGCAAAAACAGCGGATAAAATTAGGGACGATTACAAAACCGAAGAAATAGCGCGACAACAAAATACCATACAGGAATTGAAGGAATCCCAAAACCGTTCTGAGCTAACGGCTATTTTAACCTCTGCATTTCTTATTATAATCTCTTTATTGGCGGTTTCCCTCTATAGAAACAATCAGATCAAATTAAAGACGAACGACCTTTTGCAGACAAAAAATAGGGAACTACAAGTAGCCAGGGATGGGGCCGTACAGGCCATGGAGGCCAAAACCAACTTTCTATCAACGGTTAGCCATGAATTGCGCACACCATTGTACGCTGTAACTGGGCTTACCCATCTATTATTGGAAGAGAACCCCGCCGAACATCAAAAAGAGCACTTAAAGGCCTTGAAGTTTTCCGGGGATTATCTCTTGAACTTTATCAATGACATTCTTCACATCAATAAAATCGATGCCAATAAACTGGAGCCCTTACACATGGAGTTCAATCTGAAAAAGGTCATCAATGAAGTGATGGATTCCCTGCAACAGAGTGCAAAGGAAAACAAGACAAAATTGATTTTGGATTATGATAGTGAGATTCCAAATCATTTGATGAGCGACCCGCTGAAGCTTTCCCAGGTGTTTATGAACCTTATTGGCAATGCCATAAAATTTACCCGTGGGGGTATTGTGGAGGTCATCTGTAAACTCAAGGAGAAAAATGGGGAGGATGTCACCCTTTATTTTGAAGTAAAGGACAACGGAATTGGTATTTCCAAAGAAAAACAGCAAAGTATTTTTGATGGCTTTGAGCAAGGATCCATTCAGATAAATAGGGAATACGGTGGTACCGGATTGGGACTTACCATTGTAAAAAGTCTTTTGGGTCTTTTTGAGAGTAAGATTGAGCTGCGGAGCAATTTGGGCGAAGGAAGTTCCTTCAGTTTTGAAATCGATATGAAAAGTAAGGAAGAGCTGGAGGATGAAATTGCTTTTGAAATTACCAAAGGCGAATATGATTTCAAGGGACTACACATCTTGGTGGTGGAGGATAACAAGATCAATCAGGTGATTACCAAGAAAATGCTCAACAAAAAGGAAATCAGCTGCGATATTGCTGGAAGCGGAGAAGAGGCTGTTGCACTCGCCAAGGAAAATGAGTATGATGCCATATTAATGGATATTCACATGCCGGGCATTAGTGGGGAAGAGGCGACCATTCAAATTCGAAAATTCAACCAAACCACCCCCATCATTGCACTTACGGCCATCTCTCTGGACGATAGCGTGGAGAGCTTTTACGCCGCTGGGTGTAACGATGTGGTAACAAAGCCCTTTAAGCCAGAAATATTCTATCAGAAAATAGGGGAAAACATCTTTGATAAAAAGGTTAGGACCTCCCTTTCATAAGTTTGGTAAGGGCATCATAGATAATATGCTGACCGTCGCCCATAAACCGATGCATTACAGGCAGATAATACAGGTTCGATACGTGATTTCGCAACCGAACAAAATCCTTTTCCGTAGTAATGATCAACCGTTTCCGGTTCAGCAAATCGATTTCCTTTTGGGTGAAAAAATGATGGTCCTTGAACTCCAAATGCTCAAAGGTGAGACCCTTTGATTTTAAATAACCTACCAAGGGTGCAGGATTGGCAATCCCTGTCACCAAGGTAATTTCCTTTCCGTGCAGGGCCTCAACTTTCATCTTTTCCGATAGTCCGTGAAAGGCATCGTCATAATCCAAAAAACTAAAAAGAACGACCTGATGTTTATGTGGTTTTAGCTTCTCCAAAATTGTACCTTGCTCGGTCTTTGTTATTTTCGAAGGACACTTAGTAACAACAATAATATCCGCACGTTGGGCCGCTTTTTTGCTATCCCTCAAATTACCCGTTGGCAGATACCAATCATCCGTATACAAATCTCCATACGGCGTCAGTAGAAAGGAAAAATGGGGCTTGACCTTCCTATGTTGAAACGCGTCGTCAAGGATAATCATTTGAGGTTTTACGGCATCGGACAATAACCGGATTCCCTCCCTCCTATTGGCATCAACGGCAAGGGCTACCTCGGGGAATTTTTGATGTATCTGAAAAGGTTCATCGCCAAGTGCCTCCACGGTGGTTTGTTCATCGGCCAATAAAAATCCATCCGATTTGCGCTTGTAACCCCTACTCAGCACGGCCAATTTATAATGAGGTTTCAATAGTACGATAAGGAATTCCGTCATTGGGGTCTTTCCAGTTCCGCCAACACTTAAATTCCCTATGCAAACAATGGCGACATCAAATTTTTGGGATGAGAAAACACCTTTATCGTACAGGAAGTTCCGCAAATGGACCACGAGGGCATAAATGAACGAAAATGGGAACAGAAGTTTTCTCAAGAGTTGCATTAGAACGAAATTATAATATTTTATCTTTGGAAACCTTATAATTCATTGAAAATGACGGTTAGATCGGTTGCCCAAATTCTGGAAGAACTTGCTCCTTTGGATCACGCGGAGGATTTTGATAATGTCGGTCTTTTGGTAGGCGACAGTTCCATGGAGGTAAACGGAATTTTGGTGACCTTGGATACCTTGGAGTGTGTAGTGGACGAGGCAATTGCCAAGGACTGTAACCTCATCGTTAGTTTTCATCCCATTATTTTTGGGGGATTAAAAAAGATAACCGGTAAAAACTATGTGGAGCGCACCGTTTTAAAGGCGATTCAGAACAACATCGCCATTTATGCCATCCACACGGCCCTTGATAATTCCATAAACGGTGTGAATGCCAAAATCTGTGAGGTCTTGGGCCTTATCAATAATGAGATACTGATACCCAAAAAGGATACGATCCGTAAACTCACGACCTATGTTCCATCGGCCCAAGCAGAGAAGCTCAAGAAAAAACTTTTTGAAGCGGGTGCCGGAAATATCGGCAATTACAGCCATTGTAGTTTTACGCTTAAAGGAACAGGAAGTTATAAAGCGGGCGAAAACAGTAATCCAACGATAGGAGAAATTGGAAAGACGCATTCTGAAAGGGAAACAATGGTCCATGTGACCTACCTAAGGTCCTCTGAACTAAATGTTTTGGATGCTTTGATGACAAACCACCCGTACGAGGAAGTGGCCTATGAAGTATATTCCTTGGAGAACAGAAATCAACAGATAGGCATGGGAATGATCGGTGAACTTGAGGAAGGCATGTCGGAAACATCCTTTTTGGAACACCTTAAGAAGACGATGAAGGCCCAAGTGGTAAGACATTCCAATTTGAGGGATTCACCCGTAAAAAAAGTGGCGGTTTTAGGTGGAAGCGGGGCGTTTGCCATAGGAGCCGCAAAAGCCGCGGGAGCCGACGTTTTCGTTACGGCCGACGTTAAATACCATCAGTTTTACGAAGCAGAAAATAAAATGGTCATTGCGGACATTGGACACTTTGAAACTGAGCAGTTTACAAAAAACCTTTTAGTTGATTATCTTACGAAAAAAATTCCTAATTTTGCAATCCGTTTATCGGAAAGTATAACAAATCCTATCAAGTATTTTTAAATATGGCAAAAAAAGAAGAATCGTCTGTAGAAGCAAAGTTAAGGGCGTTGTATGACCTTCAATTGATTGATTCCAGAGTAGATGAAATAAGGAACGTACGTGGAGAACTACCCTTGGAAGTAGAAGATTTGGAGGATGATGTGCTTGGCCTAAAAACAAGGTTGGATAAGCTTAAGACCGATTTGGAAACCATCAATTATGAAATTGGCGCCAAGAAAAACATTATTGAGGAGGCAAAAGCCTTAATAAAAAAATACAATGAGCAGCAAAAGAATGTAAGGAACAGCCGCGAATTCAACTCCATAAGCAAGGAATTGGAATTTCAGGAGTTGGAAATCCAGCTTGCTGAGAAAAACATCAAGGAATTCAAGGCACAGATTGAGCAGAAGAAAGAAGTGATCGCCGATACCAAAGAGAAGTTGGCAGAGCGTGAAGCGCACTTAAAGCATAAAAAAGGCGAATTGGACGCTATTTTGGCAGAGACCGAAAAAGAGGAGAAAGCGCTTTTGGAAGAATCCTTGAAATATCAGGATTTGATTGAGGAACGTTTGGTAAAAGCCTACGCCCGTATAAGGGGCAATGTTAAGAACGGATTGGCCGTGGTACCTATTGAAAGGGGCGCTTCCGGTGGTTCTTTCTTCACCATTCCTCCACAGGTTCAAGTGGAAATCGCTTCCAGAAAAAAGATTATAACAGATGAGCACAGTGGTCGGATTTTGGTAGACCCTGCCTTGGCAGACGAGGAACAGGAAAAGATGCAAAAACTCTTCGCTAAATTATAACAGCGTTATAGTCACAAAAGTTTTGAAAGCCGTCCCAAAAAGGACGGTTTTTTTGTATCTTCCTGTAGATGAAAATTTTAGCAGCCATAATTACACTACTTATGTCCATAAACACGGTATACACCCAAAACCTTTCCGATTATCAATGGAATAATAGGGTGTTAATCCTTTCCGATGCCACTGAGGAGGAAACCCTATCCAACATCGCATTTAAAAAAGTGACTCACCAAATGGAAGCTTGCGATGAAAGGGATGTGATCGTCCTCTTTCTTAGAAACAATGAATTGACAACTCCAGATGGCCAAAAAATGAGCTACAAAATCAGCCTTCCTACTGAATTCAATGGCTACCTGCTGATCGGCAAGGATGGAGGCATCAAAATGAAAGAAGATTATCCCCTTGATTTGGAAAAGGTCTTTGACCGTATCGATGGTATGCCTATGCGAAGGGCAGAAATTCGTAATAAGGACTATTGAGAAGAATCCTTTAGGGCTTCCAATATTTTGTCCTCGACTTCCTGGCTATCCCAAATCGTCTCAATATTGGACATTGCCATGATATCTTTCATGATTTTTTCCTGAAAATCACCTTCGGCCAAGGCCTCGGCGTAAGGTCGGTCTGAAAAAGTAACCCTGCTGTATGCCGGTATCCATTTCTCTGGATGCTTTTCAGCGAAACGCTTTTCGATTTTCTTCTGCAGTAAAAATAGAGGATCAGCCGTCCTACTGCTCATTTCCATAAAATTTCGGTAACTCAATTCTGCAATGGCATCGGCGTTGGGCTTTCGCATTTCCTGATAGTTCCTGAAAATGGTCTCCCAATCGTCCCCGTGTGTACGTATGAGTTCGTTTAACACGTAAATATCCTCAAACCCGGCGTTCATGCCCTGTCCATAAAAAGGCACAATGGCATGGGCAGAATCGCCTACAAGCGCCACCTTGTCCCAATAGGTCCATGGAAAGCACTTCATGGTTACCATGGCACTGGTAGGGTTCTTGAAAAAATCATGGGTCAAATTTTCAATATCCTTACGTACATTGGGAAAATAGGTGCTGAAAAATTGAATGGCATCTTCCTTCGTTTTTATGCTTTCAAAGGAAACTTCCCCCTCAAATGGCATGAACAAGGTACAGGTAAAACTACCGTCCAAATTGGGCATGGCAATGAACATAAACTGACCCCTGGGCCAAATATGGAAGGAGTTCTTGTCCAGTTTATGCGAACCATCCTCATTGGGCGGTATCGTTAACTCCTTATAGCCAACATCGATAAAATCCTGGGAATAATCAAACCGACTCCGTCTCTGCATTTTGTGGCGCACGCGTGAGAAGGCCCCATCACAGCCAAATACCAAATCAAAATCATAGGCCTTCCATGCGCCTTTTTCCGTTTCTCCGGTAAACACTTGGGCATTGGGCAAATCCACGTCCCAGACCTTTTCCTCAAACCTGAACTCCACGCCGGCCTGCTCTGCCAAGTCGATCATTTTTTTGTTGAGCACGCCTCTGGAAATGGACCAAATCGCTTCCCCTTCCTTCCCATACTTTTGGAAGTATTCAGGTTTACCTATAACATGCATGGCCCTTTTATCCAAGGGTATCCCTATTTTACGTATTTCATCTTCTATCCCCACTTCCCTTAGGGCCTTCCAACCCCTATTGCTCATGGCAAGATTAATGGACCTACCGGAGAATTCCACCTCACGAATATCGGGTCTTCGGTCAAAAACGGTAATCGTATGCCCATACTTTTTAAGATAAATAGCTAATAAAGAGCCTACTAGCCCTGATCCTATGATGGCAATATTCTTTTTAGTCTGGGTCATAAATGGTATGCTTGGTCTATTTTAACGGTATTCGGGAAGGTAAAATAGAAATTAATTTAGGTTTTAGTTTAATATTAACTGTTTTTGTTTAGCCAATATTTAATTTTATTAAACATAAATAAAGAAGGAATGCATTTTAATCTTTCGGATTTAAAAAACCTCCCCAATAGATTTAGGGCAAATTTAATCAATAGTTCCACAGGGTACAGACCTAGCAACCTTTTAGGCACAAAATCGCCAGAGGGCGTTACAAATCTGGCCATATTCAATTCCATTTCGCACATTGGGAGCGACCCTGCCCTGCTTGGTTTTATCCTAAGACCGTTTACGGTACGGAGGGATACCTATAGTAACATGAAGGCGACGGGCGTTTTTACAGTGAACCATGTAAACGGGTCCATATTGGAGCAAAGCCATCAAACCTCGGCGAAATATGGGGATAACGAGTCGGAATTCGAAAAAACTGGCTTGACTGAGGAATACCTCGACGGATTTCAGGCACCGTATGTAAAGGAAAGCCATATTAAACTGGGCTGTTCCTACGTAAATGAATACACAATCGCTGAAAACGGCTGCGTCCTGATTATTGGGGCCATAGAACATATATACCTTCCGGATGAAGCCCTGTTCGAGGATGGCAGCATCAATCTAGAATTTGCGGAAAGTATCGCCAATATTGGTCTGGATGGCTATGCCCTTCCAAAACTCCTGAAAAGATTCGCTTATGCGCGGCCAAATGAGGCAATAAAAGAAAAATAGATGGCCCATAAAAAACAACATTTACCTTCAAAAACCTGTCCGATTTGCGGACTTCCATTTAGTTGGCGAAAAAAATGGGAAAGACATTGGGACGAGGTACGATATTGCAGTGAAAAATGTAGAAAAAACAAAAAACAATTTACATGACTAATTTAGTCTGGTTCAGGAACGATTTACGGGTACAGGACAACACCTCACTTCTAAAAGCAAGTCAGGGCGAAAAGGTAATGGGCGTTTATTGCTTTGATACCCTTTATTTTGAAAAAGGGGATTTCGGTTTTAAAAAAACGGAACGGTTTCGCGCCAAATTTCTAATAGAATCCGTGCGGGAATTACGGGAAAATCTCAAAAAATTCAATATCCCGTTGTTCGTCTATGTGGGGAATTCATCGCAACACATCCCAAAACTGGCAAAAGAACATCAGATCCATAAAATATATCTCCAGAAAGAGTGGACGCGCGACGAGGTTTTTATATCGGATTCGGTAAAAAGGGAGGTGGGTGAAGCCGTACAGTTTGAGGAAACCTACGACCAGTTTCTTTTTCATATGGAGGATATTCCATACACGAAGTTTGAGGACATTCCCAAGGTTTTTACCGAATTCAGGAAAAAGTGCGAAAAATACTGTAAGGTTCGTCCTGAGGTTACCTTTGAAAGGGTTTTTCCTGAATCAAACAATGTAGAAAACCATACGAAGTTACCTTCGTTGACAGATCTGGGACTATCGGAACCGACACCGGACAATAGGTCCGCTTTTCCTTTCCAGGGAGGTGAAACGCAGGCCTTACGACGCATTGCCCATTATTTCTGGGAAACCAAAAAATTGGCCTATTACAAAAAAACCAGGAACGGCTTGGTGGGCACGGACTATAGCTCCAAACTTTCTGCATGGTTGGCAAATGGCAGTATTTCTGCCCGTTCGATTTACTGGCAAGTAAAGAAGTTTGAGAAAGAGGTCAAAAAAAACCAGGATACCTATTGGTTGGTTTTTGAGCTGATATGGCGGGATTTTTTCAAATATGTATCTCTAAAACATGGCCCCAAAATCTTTCGGCTTGAAGGAATTTTGGACAAGCAGTACGACTGGCAACTGGACCAGTCAAAACTGGACCAATGGATAGAGGGAAATACACCCGATGCCTTTGTCAATGCCAATATGAGGGAACTGGAAAAAACAGGATGGATGAGCAATAGGGGCAGACAGAATGTCGCCAGTTATTGGGCCAAGGAACTGGAGCAGGATTGGCGCTTTGGAGCCGCTTATTTTGAGAGTATGCTCATCGATTATGACGTGCACAGCAATTGGGGCAACTGGATGTATAACAGTGGTGTTGGCAACGACCCAAGGGACCGAAAATTCAACACCAAATTACAGGCAGAGCGCTATGACCCCAATGGAAAATTTCAAAAACATTGGTTACAAGGGAGTTTGTTTGACCAATAACCTATAAGACATTGTTTTCGCTCTTTGAAAATCCGTAACTACGGATTGTAAAATTCGCCAAAGAAAGGGAAAAAAGCATAATAAAACATTGACATTCAGTAAATTAATAATAAAAGATGACTAAGGACAACACTTCTCCTTCGGAGAGGTCGGAGGGAGCTACGTTGCGATTGATATTGGGCGATCAGCTCAACCAAAAACACCATTGGTTTGATTCGGTAGATGACAATGTTACTTATCTCATAGCAGAAATGCGGCAGGAGACGGACTATGTGAAGCATCATATCCAAAAGGTAGTTGCCTTCTTCCTGGCCATGCGAACCTTTAAGGAAGAACTCAGCGAAAAGGGACACAGATTCATTTATCTTAAAATTGGTGACCCAAACAATCCACAGGACCTGGCTAAGATTATAAAAGCGTATTGCGATGCGACAAGTGCGGAACGATTTGAATACCAATTGCCGGACGAATACCGCTTGGACGTACAGTTAAAACGAATTGCGAAATCCCTGAAAATCGACACCCATGCCGTGGATACGGAGCATTTCTACACGAGTCGGTACGAACTGAAAGATTTCTTTTCGGGGAAAAAGCAATTGTTGATGGAATCCTTTTACCGGATGATGCGCAAAAAGCATGGCATCATGGTGGAAAATGGCCAACCTGATGGCGGAAAATGGAACTACGACCAGAGCAACAGAAAAAAGTGGAAGGGAACACCGGAAATTCCCCACGAACGCGGATTTAGAAAGGACGTTACCGATTTACTGAAGGAAATAGAGCAAGCCGGTGTAAAAACCTTTGGGGAAATTGATCCGGAAAAGTTCAATTGGCCCGTAAGTAGGGCGGATTGCCTTTCGGTCCTGAACTATTTTTGCAAGGAACTGTTGGTTCACTTTGGCGATTATCAAGACGCCATGCATACAGAAGAGAAATACCTTTTCCATTCCCGACTGTCCTTCGCCATGAACGCCAAAATTATAAGTCCGAAGGAAGTCATTGACAAAGTATTGGAACAGTATCATGAAAACAAAGAAAATATCGATATTTCACAGGTTGAAGGCTTTGTACGGCAAATAGTGGGATGGCGTGAATATATGCGAGGCATTTATTGGAAGGAAATGCCGGACTATGCCAAACTGAACAAACTCGAAAATCAGAACCCCCTACCCGAGTTTTTCTGGACGGGCAACACCAAAATGAACTGCTTGAAACATGCCATTGGGCAAAGCCTTACTGATGCCTATGCACACCATATTCAACGGTTGATGGTCATTGGAAATTTTGCCCTGTTGGCACAACTACATCCGGATGAAGTGGACCAATGGTACCTTGGTGTTTACATTGATGCCATTGAATGGGTAGAAATCACCAATACCAGGGGCATGAGCCAATTTGCCGATGGGGGAATCGTGGCCACCAAACCCTACGTGAGCAGTTCCAATTATATCAACAAAATGAGCGATTATTGCGGTTCCTGCCACTACAAACATACCCAAAAACAAGGGGACAATGCCTGTCCCTTCAATTTCCTCTACTGGAATTTTTTGGATGCAAAAAAGGAACATTTCAAGGACAATCAACGCATGACCATGATGCTCAGTCTGCTTGAAAAGAAAAGTGCCTCGGAAATGGAATACATCAGAGAAAAATCAGCCGAAATCATTAAAAATCCAGATACGTTTTAACAAATAATTAAAGGTGGAAAAACATCCAATGAAGTATCTTTAATCATATATTAAGGGACTATCCCGCTTGAGCGTCTATATATATCCAAAAAGGTCCTTCACAATACTATTGTGAAGGACCTTTTTCTATGTAAAGGACGAATTCAACCGTGGATGTTTACAGCAATCTATTGCTCATATTGTTGGTGAAAATCCAATAAAATAGGTAGTTTATCGATAAATGACCTATTCCTCTTTACGCCATTCGTCTTTGATTAAAATCTTTTAATCGACGTTCTATCCTTCCATCGAATAATTGACCTCCTTAAACTATATTCTTAAAAAACTCAATGAATATATAAATATTTTTGAAATAGAATTTGACCCAATTCTTACATATTAAAACCAATTAAAAAAACTTGGAAACCTTTAACCAAAAAATTCAAAGCGGTTTCCATTACCTACTAGCTATTCATGAATGTAAACTACCCCCAAACAAACTATTTTTTACCCAAACTACCATCTTTAAATTTAATAGGCCTTTTTGTTACTATTCTTTTTACAATCGGAGTTGCAAAAATCTATGGGCAAGGTATTTCATCTGGTGTAAATTTTAATTGGCAAGACACCCAAACAAACATTTGGGACCAGGCGACTCTGGAGTCGATTGATATTAATGGTGAAAACTATAACACTTTTGTGGTTCCTTCCAGTTACGAAATGACCCGGGTGGGTCCAGGTGGACATTCAGAAAATCATATTTGGTCAAACGGTGCCATGCTTATGGGCAGTAGTAATGATTATAATTGGGATTTAGAAGCCATAAATGCCTATCAATCCCTAAACCTTAATCATTATTTTGAATCGAATAGCAATGGAGTCAATTTTTGTGAAAATTATGGTGCCACAGCATCCGTGGATACCCAAATACAGACTATATCATACAACCCTGGTATTCCATCCAATCCAGATGGTGTCTTGGCAGTAACAGAACGTGGTGGCAACAATTGTCAATATCTCGAAATATATGGTATACCTGCCAATAGTTCTACTGAAGTTTTACTAGGTGCAACCTTTGTAAGAAGTCAAGGTAATTTAACAGGTATAAAACCCCAATCACCTCCGTTACCCAATTCCGATTATTGGTCCAGTGGAAGAAATAACGATAATGGTCAAATTATAGGTATTGCCCTTTTTAAGTTATCTGACTTAGCTCCAGTTGGTTCCATTATAACTTCAATAAAATATTTGGCAGCTACTACAGATAATGGAGATGGCAAGTTCTTTTTGATGCAAACCTATGCGGTTGATGATTATTTTGAAACAAACTTCAAGGAAAGTTTAAATGCCAATGTCGCCACCAATGACAACCTTCCGGATTTCTCTACATATTCTTTGCTTAACGACATGCAACCTTTATATGGTAGCGTTACTGTTGAAACCGACGGCACATTTATGTACACTCCAAATAATGACTTCAAAGGAATGGATCAATTTGAGGTTCAAGTTTGTCTTCCATACCCCAACGAGCACGTTTGTGAAACGTCGACAGTAATTATTAAGGTTAGGGAAGATAACAAACCCAATGCCCAAGATGACCATTTTTTAATAGTTCAGAACACGGCTGATATAGCATTAACCATTTTGGACAATGATACTTTTGGAGTGGACGGACCTAATGCAAACCTTGCTTTAGAGATTACCAGTTCCCCAAGTAACGGAATTTTGGCAATAGGCAATAATGGCACCCCTTTGGATAAAGCGGACGACTATTTCGTGTATACTCCTAATACCGATTTTATAGGTTCAGACGATTTTACATATACGATTATTGATGGCAACGGAACCAGAGATACTGCCACTGTAACACTGACGGTTATAGAACTCCCTTCAAATGTTACCGTTGAAGCCTGTAACCCTACTCCCGCTGCTGATTATAATCCATCCTCAGGCACTTGTCCCATAGACACTGTTCTTACCGAGAGTATAAATGGCAACAATGACAATTGTCCTACGGAATATGTAATTACAAGAAATTGGACCATTACAGATTGTGTTGGTAATATCATAAACCATGAACAGGTGATTACGATAGTAGATACAACCGCTCCTACTTTTGTTGAACCATTACCTCAAAATGAAACGGTAACCTGTGATAAGATTCCATTTGCAGAGACCCTAACCGCTATAGATTCCTGTGAAAGTGATATCATGGTAAACTATACCGAAACCATATCAAATGATGGTAATTGCGCTATAGGATATGAAATTACAAGAATGTGGATAGCCAGTGATTGTGCAGGGAACACGGAAACCCACACCCAAACGATAACAGTAATACCTAACGGACCAATTATGGCAAGTCCCTATGAGGAACAAGTCACCATACTTTGTGGAGATGAAATACCTGAAGTACCTAATCTAACTTTTACTGGAGGTTGCGGTAATTATTCCGTTGATTTTAATGAGCAGCGAGAAAATGCTAACGATTCGGAAGATTATATGATTGTACGCTCTTGGAATGTAATAGATTCATGTGGAAACACCGCACTTTTTGAGCAGTTTATATTCGTAATGCAACCTCAACTTCAAGAAGTGACAATTGAACTTTGTATTGAGGATGAAGCAATAGACCTAGTAAATTATTTACCATCAGGTTTTGAAACTGATGGGACATTTAAAGCGATAACACAAGGAACACAGATGACTGGAAGTATTTTTGACCCTATGCAGCATCAAACACAAACATATGTCGTAGAGTATAGCTCTACATCTGGGGAGTGCAACTACTTTGTGGATTTTACTATTGCTGTGAACAATAAATGTGTGCCTTGCTCCGTAGATAATTTTACGGTCTCAAAGGCAGTAACGGCCAACGCCGATGGTTTCAATGATTTCTTCGAAATTAAAGGAACCGAATTTTGTGATAATACTTTCGACGTGATGATTTTTAATAGATGGGGAAACAAAGTGTTCGAAGCAAAAAACTATCAGAACGATTGGGGTGGAACCTCACCCGATAATTCCCTAGGCAACTCTGGATATTTACCTACCGGAACCTATTTTTATATCATCAATGTCAATGGAGAGCAGATTCAACAGATCAATGGTTACATCTATTTAGGTTCGGAATAAACATTTCGTGATACACTAATTGCTTGCACCTATATTTTCATCAAACCCATTGCCAACAAACGAATAATCAAAGTAGTTAAACGGTATTATACAAATATCCGCAAGCTACTGATTTAAATTTGCCAAACGTAAATGACCTACTTATTAGATAACGTTTTAACCCCCCGATCTATGAACGTTTACAAGAGAATTCTTGTATTGGCTATGACGATGTGTGCCACTTACGTTAGTGCCCAACAGCTACCACAATTTACACAATATATGTACAACACCATTTCCGTAAATCCAGCGTATGCCGGAAGCAGGGAAACTTTGAACATAACGTTGCTACATAGAAACCAATGGGCAGGCCTAGAAGGAAACCCGAGAACAAACACTTTTTCCATCCATAGCCCGTTAAGAAACGAACGTATTGGCCTAGGTCTGTCCTACATAAATGATAGATTGGGTTTTGAAAGTACCAATTACATATATGGAGATTTTTCATATACGGTGCCCTTGACCCAAGAAGTTAAAATGTCCTTTGGACTTAAAGCGGGGTTTACAAATTACAACTTGGAGAATCCTGACAGTAATGATCCTTTTTTCAATGCCAATTTTAATAGTTGGAAACCCAATTTTGGCGCAGGTATATTCATGGGTTCAAATTTATGGTATATAGGTGTCTCCTCACCTAGAATTGCAAATACGGATTTAAATCAGGGAGAGTTTAAAGCTTTGGAAAGAAATAGTTATTATGCAATTGGAGGGGTAGTGATGGATTTGTCCTATAACTTGAAGTTTAAACCGACGGTTATAGCTAAAATTACAAATGGAGCCCCGGCGACCTATGATTTAACGGCTAACTTTTTGTTCAATGAAAAACTCTGGTTAGGAGCATCCTATCGCTTCAACGATGCCTCAAATTTTGGTGGGATGGTCGATTATCAGGTAACGCGAGATTTTAGATTGGGATATGCCTACGATTTACCTACTTCAAGGGTTAAACCTTATACTGGAGGAACCCATGAGATTATTTTAATCTATGAAATGTTTAAACGTAAAGTGGGGGGTATTAAATCACCCAGATACTTTTAAGCCCACTTAAATTTCAACCTTGACAATATGTGATAACTAAAAAGTCCCGATAGGAATCTATAAGGACTTTTTGCAAAGATAACATAATGTTATTCCAGAATCCCGTCCACAATACCATATTCAATGGACTCTTCGGCGTTCATCCAGTAATCCCTATCAAAGTCCCTCAATACCCTTTCATAAGACTGGCCACAGTTATCGGCCAAAATTTTTGCGCTCAATTCCTTGGTCTTGATAATTTCCCGGGCTTGGATTTCTATATTGGAAGCCTGTCCCCTAGCACCACCACTGGGCTGATGGATCATAACCTGTGCATGGGGCTGTATGAATCGTCTTCCCTTTTTTCCAACGGATAACAAAATAGAGCCCATGGAGGCCGCCAAACCGGTACATATGGTGGAAACCGGACTTTTTAAAGATTTTATGGTATCGTACATGGCAAAACCAGAAGTTACATAACCGCCAGGGCTATTGATGTACAATTGTATTTCCTTATGGTTTTGCATATCCAAATACAGTAACCTATCGATAACATGTTTGGCGGAATCGTCATCTACCTGTCCCCAAAGAAAGACCTTTCTTTCGGCCAACATTTTTTCGTCGATAGTTTCCTGTATTTTTCCCTTTTTAGAACTCATATGTATGTTTTTTAATCAAACCCAAAATTAAGGAATAAATTATGATTCCTTCTTATTTTGATTCCTGCAAAAATTCAGTCGCTCACCTCAACGGTACTGTCCACAATTTTCTTGATGGGCACTACCAATTTACCGGATTTGGTCTTTACGATCATGGAGATATTATCGATAGCCTCCACCTTGCCCTCAATCTTCCCAATTTTCACTTGATCACCCACCTCATAGATTTTTCTTGAGTAAAAGGTCCGTAAAAGATCGCCCACTACTTCCCTGGCGCCAAGACCCAAAGCCAAGGCGAAGGCCAACAAAAAGGCACCGAGTACCAAAGTGAAATTACTCGTAATGATTTGGGTTTCAACGCCCGCTTGATTCAAAGCCGTAATAGAAACGAAAAATACGATCAAATAAAAAAGGGTGCCACTCACCATTTTAGATCCGCCCACGCCCATAGAATCGAATAGCTTTAGCGTGGCTTGTTTAACGACCGTGGCCAAATAAAGCCCTCCTATAAGGATCAACAGGGCACTGATAAATGTTGGCAAATAGCCTAATAACGAATAAATGGCATCGGAAATGGCATTCAATTTCAACATTTGGGCAAGTACCACCGTAAACATTAAAATGAGAAGGATCTTGGTGGCGGACAGGGTTACCTTGAGCAAATCTATTTTAAGTTGTCTGTCCCCAAATAATTTGGCATCGGCGACGCGCTGGGATAGCACATCTATCTTGGCCGCTTTAAGAACCCGTTTCAGGATGAAAAGAATGATTTTTATAATCAACCAAGCGACGATCAAGCCTATAATTCCCACTACGATTTGCGGTATCATTTCAGCGGCGGACTCCAGTAAACTACCAAAACTGTCCGACAAAGTATCTTTGAGTTCAGTAAGTGTTTTCATAGTTCAGTTATTTAGTTTTCTTGGTTTTTAATAAGCTTTCTATAAGACTGCCATAGTTGGATGTGAACAGAGTGGCCATTTCCATGATAAGTTTGGCCATGGCCACATCGTTCATGACTTTTTGACGTAGCTCTGGAGGGACATCCTTAAGGTCTCCCTGCATTCTCTTAAACGGATTTTGATCCTGTTCAAACATTAGGGCAATGCATTATATGCTTCTATTACTTTGGCCTTGGCTCTCTTTAATCTCATTTTTACGGCACTCGTACCCAGTTCCAGGGTGGATTCCAATTCTTTGATGGAAACACCGTCCTGATATTTAAGCATCAGGATGGTCTTGTCCTCACCGGGTATCATTTCCAATGCCTTTTTCAATTTCTCCACCTGCAACTCCAATAAATGCTCGTCCGTTACTTCTTGGGACAATCTATATTCCTCATCACCAATATCATTGGAGCGATCGCTTATTTTCCTTCCCTTATCCCTGTTCACATAATTAACGCAAAAATTGTACGTGAAAGAATACAGCCAGGTTGAAAATTTTGAGTTCCCCTTGAAGGAGGCCAACTTTACGAATACCATCAAAAATACGTCCTGTGTTAGGTCTTCTGCCTCCTTTTGTGATTTTGCAAATCCATAACACTTATTGAACACCATTTTGGCATAACGATCATAAAGGACCCCGAACATCATGGAATCCTTCTTCGCCACTATTTCCTTCACCAGATCTTCATCGGTGATGTCCTTGTATGGATCATTGGCACCCAATTCCTTATTGAATTGATTGCCCACAATGATTAGACACAGTTTGCGTAAGAAGGTCACCTTCAGAAAATTATTATGCAATACAAAAATAGGTTAAAGTTACTGTTATTAGTACCTTGTAACCTAAATGATACCCACCATGAAAAAATACTTATTTGTGCCGGTGCTCTTTTTGGTTTTATTTGGAAGTTGCAAAAACGACGAGAAAAAGCAGAAAGAAACCATTGATAAAGAAAGTACAGTATTGGAGAAAATAGCCGATGTCAATGGCTACGAAAATTGGAAAAATATAGAGCGCATCAAATTCACGTTCAATGTGGATAGGGATTCGTCCCATTTTGAACGCACGTGGCAATGGCATCCAAAAACCAACGATGTCGTTTTTATGACCCATGAGGATACGCTTCGTTACAACCGTACGAAAATGGACAGCGTAATTGCCAAAACCGATGCCGGTTTCATCAACGACAAATATTGGATGCTTGCCCCTTACCAATTGGTCTGGGACCGGAATAGTTTTCAATACACACATACCGACTCTGTACAGGCGCCCATGAGCAAGGATATCATGCAAAAATTGACCATTGTGTACGGAAACGAAGGTGGCTACACCCCCGGGGATGCCTATGACTTTTATTTTGGGGACGATTATATCATCAAGGAATGGGTCTTTAGAAGAGGTAACCAAGAGGAACCCAATATGATAACCAGTTGGGAGGACTACAAAAATATTGATGGACTCAACATCGCCACCATGCACAAAATGGGGGAAGGCAATTTCCAGTTGTACTTCACGGGTATTGAAGTGGAGTAAGCACAATTTCCAATGAATTATGGGGAACATGCGAAGGTACCTACGGTTAACTTTTTGTTTATATGGGGGACTTGTGTTGGGCCAAACGGAATTTGGTGGTATCATAATGGATGCCGATGAAAAAGTTCCCTTGGAATTCGTGCATGTATTTAACAGGAAGCATAGCACCATTAGCAATACGGATGGCAGGTTCCTATTGAAAACTTCACTGGATACGGTCCTATTCTTTAGAAACGGATACGAAAAAAAAGCGCTTTCATTAAAGGCCCTTAAGGATACTATTTACCTAGAAAAGAAGGTAGTGGCCTTGGACGAAGTGGTGGTGACCAATGCCAAGACTATTCTTCAGAAGATCAAGGATTCCATCAATTCCAATTATTTATTGACACCACATACGGAAACGTTTTTCATCCGGGCCTTGCTCCGTAAAAACGACACTTTGGTTCGGCTACAGGATATGACAGGTACGCTACTGCGTAAAACCTCCATTTACGGCAATGGTCTGGAAATGGAAAAAAAGGATTACCAAGTAGAACTGGCGGAAATGCGGCAATTGGGAATCATTAGGGACGTTTACGGCGTATACTTTGAGCTTCCCTCGCTGTACAACATTTTCGGAGAATTCATGCGGCTGAACGCCATGGGTCCGGAATTCGACGTAATTGAAAAGCCCTATGAGAATAGTGAGGAGATACGGGTAGAATTTAATTCGCTTCCTTCCGAAGATAGAATAATTACCAAAGGCCACTATATTATAAACGGAAAGGACAATGCCATTTTATCCTTTGAGGTTAATAACCAAAAAGCCATAAGTAATACTAAACCGTCGTTGGACAAATATTCCCATTTCCTTAAAGGAAGTTCCTCCATGTATTTTAAGGAAGATGTGGAAAAAGGGCTTTATTATCTGCACAGGGCAAAACGAACCTTCTCCTTAGAAGTGAAAACGGAAAAACATCCCGCACCGGATGTTTACGAAATAGAAATTACCTTATACACCCCGGATAGTTTTGGCAATGAAAAGGTGAAAAGCAATGTCAACGAGCATAAGGACATTTTTATGTTAAAACATCCGTATAATGAAGCCTATTGGCAAGAACAGTCCTGGCTTCCGGTAACGGAGGAAATCAAGGAGTTTATACAAACTATTGGAAAGGGAACTTCGGGGCTAAAGACGAAAGGCAACATGAACTAAGGCTATAGGACCAACCAAATTTTCCCCTACCCCCGCCTCTTTCTAAGGATTGCCGTCGCACCCAATATAAACATAGCCACGCCCAACAACACGATAAAACTTGTTTTGAGGGAATAATTGTCCGCAAGAAAACCCAAAATAGGGGGCGCACATAGAAACCCGGAATAGCCGGCCCCGGCGATAAACGAAACTCCCTTGGAGGAATCCACACCTTTGACGTTTCCACCGATTCGAAAGAGCTCCGGAACCATTGCGGAAAAGCCCAGCCCACAAATAGCAAATCCTACGATGGCCAAATAGGTGGATGTTGTCAGTACCAGTACATAACCGATAATACTTAACAACGTACCCAAGGCCACCATTTTTACGGAACCGATACTCGCGCTGATCCCGTCACCCAAAAACCGACCTAAGGTCATCGTCACCTGAAAACCTAAAAATCCGGCACCCCACAAGGCCTCGGGAGCCAAACTGACTTCCTTTAGGTAGAGCCCGCTCCAATCCACAATGGCACCCTCGCTTCCCATGGCAATAAAGGAAATAAGCCCTAACAAAAGCAACGGTTTAAAAAGTTTCAGGCTAAATGTCTCCTTTTCAATAGTCGCCGCAACCTCGTTGACGAAGTTTTTGTAGAATGTGAAATTAACGATGAAAACTAACGCAATGGCCATTCCCATATGCAATACAGGATTGTCCAAGGGACCTATCAAAAAGCTGCCCAATCCGGCCAAGACGCCGCCCAGACTAAAAAAACCGTGGGAGGCCGACATGAATTTGGCGTTATCTTTTTTCTCCAGTTCGGTCACTAAGGTATTCATGGAAATATCCGTAAACCCGTTGGAAGCCCCAAACAAGAATAGACTGCCCATCAACGTGTAATAACTTGGGCTCAGAATCGGAAGGATGGCCGTGCAACAACTGATCAGCACCCCATACCAAGTGGCCTTCCCTACCCCAATCCGATTAATAATGGAGGAAGCAAAAGGAAATACGATAAATACGCCTAAGGACAGGCAAAAAATGGCGATTCCCAACTGGGACTTGTCAATCCCAAGATTTTCCTTTACGGTTGGAATATAAATGGCCCATGTCCCAAAAAGGATGTTGATACTTGCAAAAACCCATGAGGGTCCAAAATATCGGGCATTGGAAAAAATCAATCCGAGCGATTTCATCTAACTTATCGAGTGTTTTTTAATATACCCTCCTTAAGTATCTGTCCAAATCGGTACATATCCTCATACGAACAATAAAATGGTGCCGGTGCCAAACGAATTACATTGGGCTCACGCCAATCCACGATTACACCATTTTGCATCAGATAATCAAACAAGGCCCTTCCTTGGCCGTGCAAGAAAACGGAAAGTTGACAGCCCCTATCCTTTGGGGTGATGATTTCAAAACTACTGTCTACTTCGGCATCGATTTCCTTCAACACGAATTCCAAATAACCTGTAAGGGTTTTCTGTTTTTCAATGAGGGCGGGCATTCCTACCTCCTCAAAAAGTTCCAATGAGGCCAAGTAGGGTGCCATGGACAGTACGGGAGGATTGCTCACTTGCCATGCATCCGCATTGGGCATAGGTTCAAAGTGGGGCTTCATTAAGAAGCGTTCTTCTTTTTTGGTTCCCCACCAGCCCTCGAACCTGGGGATATCCTTTTTGTCCAAATGACGTTCATGTACAAATACGCCCGATGCATTTCCCGGACCGCTGTTCATATACTTATAACTGCACCACGCGGCAAAATCGGTATTCCAATCATGTAATTTAAGCGCCACATTTCCAACGGCATGCGCCAAATCCCAGCCAACATTGGCACCTACTCTTCTTCCTGCCTTGGTAATAGATTCCATATCCATCACCTGCCCGTTGTAATAGTTCACCCCTCCAATGAGCACCAAGGCCAGCTCGTCCCCTATTTCTTCAATCTTGGCCAGAATATCCTCGGTCCGCCAAAAATGCTCACCATCCCGTTTTTTTACCTCAACAATGGCATCCTCGGTATCAAAACCGTGAAAACGCACCTGACTTTGAAGCATGTATTGGTCGCTGGGGAAAGCCTTTTCCTCACAGAGTATTTTAAATCGGTTTTTTGTTGGGGTGTAGAACGATACCATGAGAAAGTGTAGGTTTACGCTCAAGGTGTTCATAACCGTGATCTCTTCGGGCTTGGCGCCTACAACTTTTGCCAACGGCGGAATCAAACGTTCGTGATAGTCCCACCAAGGTTTATCGGCATAAAAATGGCCCTCCACTCCCAACTCGGCCCAATCCGTCATTATTTCGTCCACAAAAGCTTTTGCCCGTTTAGGCTGAAGCCCAAGTGAATTGCCGGTAAAATAAATAACCTCTTCCCCATTTACTTTTGGGTAAACGAACTCCTTACGGTACTTCGCCAACACATCCTTTTTATCCAATTCCTGGGCAAACCCCAAGGTATTTTGAAATTCCATACTTCAATTTTATCCGATGAACTACCTCGGGGCAAGCCCACAAGGCATTAAACCACTTCATTAAGAGAAACAACATTTTTAGGTTTCAACGCAAGCACCTTAGTAATTGATCTCGATTATCGAGTAAAAATAGGGATATACGAACAAAGAAAAACTATGGTTTAGGTCCGATTTCAGGTTTTGGCCTCCGTAACAAATCGCATTTCTATGATGTGTCTTTTGAAACCCACTTTTTCATAGGCCGACAAGGCCGGTTCGTTATCGTCGTAGACGGTTAACCTAATTTCGGTAAGGCCCTTGGACAATACCCAGCTTTTAAGTCCCTCGATGATTTTTCCGTTGATACCTTTGCCCCTAAATTCGGGAAGCGTGTACATAAAACCCAAATAACCATAATGCGTATGGTCCAAATAATGTCGGGCCTCTTTGATAAGGGCATATCCACTGGCAACTACTTGTAATCCGAAACAGGCGACAAGCACTTGGGCATTATCGGAAGTTATCAGTTCTGCAAGATCGTAATAATTGACCTTGCCCTTTCGTATGGTTGGATCCATGGGACGTTCCGCCAAAATGATTTCCTGTTCGAATTTCAAAAGTATGGGCAGATCCTCAATTACCGCTTCGCGAATTTCAATTCCGTTATCCATGTTACCGATTTACAAGGTTTAAAAATAATGCTTAAAAGGCTATTTTTGTAAAAAGAAAACCATGCATTTTTTATCGCAGGTCCTGGAAGATTACTTGACCGAACACTCCCAGGAAGAACCCGAAATCCTACAAGAACTGACCCGTGAGACCCACCTCAAGGTCATACAACCCAGAATGTTGACGGGCCGCTTTCAGGGAAGGGTGCTAAGCGTGCTTTCCAAAATTATTAATCCCAAATATATTCTAGAAATAGGCACCTATACAGGATATTCCGCCCTATGTCTGGCCGAAGGTCTGCGGGAGAACGGCGAGTTACATACCATAGACATTAATCCTGAACTTGAGGAAATGCAGCGCACTTATTTCAATAAAAGCGGTTTTGGAGAACGTATTTACCCTCATATGGGCAATGCCTTGGAGATCATTCCCAAGTTGGACATTACCTTCGACCTGATATTCATTGATGCCGAGAAAAAACAATACGACAACTATTTGGAAGTGGTGTTGCCCAAAACAAGATCCGGCAGTGTCATTTTATCCGATAATGTACTTTGGTCCGGCAAAGTTGTGGAACCCCTTAAAAAATGGGACAAGACCACCAAGGTTCTATTGGACTACAACGCAAAACTGAGCAATCACCCAAAATTGGATACGGTATTATTGCCCGTCAGGGACGGCCTAACGCTAAGTAGGGTGAAATAAGCAGCAAGTACAATTTGTGAAAAAGTAACGCCGATAGTATTCCGAAGAAAGCCCCTGCAAGAACATCCGATGGATAATGCACGCCCAGGTAGATACGGCTGGAAAGGAATAAAATAGGCCAAAGATAAAAAAGGTAACTCCACCTAAAACGTACTCTAAGGATAGCATATACAAAGGTGGTTACGGAAAAGGATATGGCGGAATGGGCCGAAAAAAAGCTATAGCTCGAGGGATTTGCCAATACCCGGATCCATGGTTTTAAGTATGCATCATTATTGGGGCG
The DNA here is from genome assembly GCF_028464205.1 of Maribacter sp. PR66. Taxonomy (NCBI): domain Bacteria; kingdom Pseudomonadati; phylum Bacteroidota; class Flavobacteriia; order Flavobacteriales; family Flavobacteriaceae; genus Maribacter; species Maribacter sp. PR66. Next base: position 8,456 of record NZ_JAQPCH010000011.1, on the reverse strand, counting down.
TAGCCGTTCCACAACTACTTTGGTAAGGTTGGTACAGGTCTCCACAAAAAAGACCAAAATTCCCAGCATCAATAACAGCACCAAGGCTTCCTTCCAAGGTCTTGACTTGAAAATCAGGAAAAGAAAAAGGATAAAAAGAGGTATCCAGGTTGGATATTTTGTGATGATCCGCCAAAAACCATCAAAGGAGGTTGACCCTAAATTATTGAGGAATATCAGTATTTCTTGGTCCCATTGCAGCAATTGGTCCCACATAGACGCGGCTACTTTCTTTTAACGGTTCCAGAAACGTCGCCTATTTTCTTACCGACCTCACCAAACTCCTTTTTAATGTCCTTGGTAATGCCAGTGTCGATACTTTTTTTGACATCGTTAATATCCTTTTGGATATCCGTAATGACGTTGGTATCTATTCCTTGTTTATCCGCACTGCGTTGGATCTCCCTTTTGATATCATCCGTGGCGTCCCTAAGCTGTCGCATACCCTTGCCCAATCCCTTGGCAATGCCCGGAATCTTATCGGCTCCAAAAACCATCACCACAATAAATAGGATGAAGAATATTTCGGCACCACTAATGAATAAAAAATACGTTGAAATCATACTACAAATATAATCAAGTTTGGATGCGCAATAAAAAAGCCCTGTTAAAGAACAGGGCTTTTTTTCAAAATTATAGTGGATTATTTTCCCTTGATATTTTCCTTGAACTGATCAAAGTCGTTTTGTTCTTCTTTTTTCGGCCAGGAATTGTTAGAGGTATCGATATCCGCCGTTTCCATTTTTGGGTCTACCACGATACCTGTCAGTTCGGTGGAAGAAGAGACAACTATGCTCACCTCGTCATCGTTCTTTCTCCAGATTTCCGCCGGATAGGTAATATTTTTCGTAGTCCCGTCTGCATAAGTATACTCTACGATCAGCGGCATGGGGATTCCTCCCGGCTTATCATACGTGATCTCATAGAAATATTTTGGCTCCTTTACGGCAGCCCTTTCTTCGGCGGTCATATTGTCCATCATAAACTCCTTTAGGGTCTGGGAACTTTCTGAAGGTGATTTTCCTTTCAGATTGGGGTCAAAATCCTCGCTATCCTCTTCGGCCAGATATACCAAGGGTGGGAGATCGGCTTCGGTCATGTTACGGGCCGCCATATATTCCTGCATTTTCTTGGTGGGCTTGTCCGTCACATAGTACTTCTTGATACCTTTTACTCCAATATCCACATAATCAGTGGTATAGAACCAACCTCTCCAAAAGTAATCCAAGTCCACGGCGGAGGCATCTTCCATGGTCCTAAAGAAATCCTCTGGGGTTGGGTGCTTGAACATCCATCTTTGGGCGTAGGTCTTGAAAGCATGGTCGAACAATTCCCTTCCCATCACGGTTTCCCTTAGAATATTCAAAGCCGTCGCCGGTTTGGCATAGGCATTTGGACCCAACTGGTAGACGTTTTCCGGATTGGACATGATAGGCGAAATGGTACTTTGGTCCCCGCTCATATAGGGAACTATCTTGGCAGGGTCGCCCCTTCTGGATGGATATTTATCGTTGGGGGCAATGGCTTCGGGGTAGGCTTCCCCAAATTCCTGCTCCGCCATGTACTGCATAAAGGTATCCAGACCTTCGTCCATCCAGCCCCACTGGCGTTCATCGGAATTAACGATCATGGGGAAGAAATTATGACCTACCTCATGGATAATCACGCTCATCATTCCGTATTTTACCCTATCCGAGTACGTTCCGTCCTCATTGGGCCTACCATAGTTCCAACAAATCATGGGGTATTCCATTCCCTGATTCTTTGCGTGAACGGATATGGCCTTGGGATATGGATAATCAAAGGTATGTGCGGAATAGGACCTTAAGGTATGGGCAACTACCTTGGTGGAGTATTCCTCCCACAATGGGTTCCCTTCCTTGGGGTACATGGATACCGCCATCACGTCCCTATTTCCAATCTTTACCGCCTGCATGTCCAAAATGAACTTTCGGGAGGTGGCAAATGCAAAGTCACGAACGTTTTCGGCCTTTAATTTCCAAGTCTTTGTTTTATTTGAAAATCCCTTTTCAGCGGCCTCTATCTCTTCTTGGGTTACGATGATTACGGGCTTATCATAGGATTTGGTAGCCTTCTCGTATCGCTGCATCATTTCCTTGGTATAGACCTCCTTGCGATTTTGAAGTACTCCTGTACCGTCCAGAATATGGTCCGCGGGCACGGTAATATCCACCTCGTAATTTCCGAAAGTTAGGGCGAATTCACCACTACCCCAGAACTGATGGTTCTGCCATCCCTCTACATCACTGTATACGGCCATTCTAGGGAAGAACTGGGCTATGACATAGGCGCGGTTGCCATCCTTAGGAAAATATTCATAGCCGGAACGCGCACGGTTTACGGTATGATCGGGAATGTTGTAGTTCCATTTTACGGAAAAGGTATATTGCTCACCACTTTTTAAAGGTGTTGGAATATCCACGCGCATCATGGTAAAATTGATAGTATAGGGCAAGGCCTTTCCCGACGCGTCCTTCACATAATCGATATTGAAGCCACCGTCAAAGGGTTCTCCCATATATTGGGAAGCGAAAGAGCTGGGCTGTTCCGCCAAGGGAACTCCCCCGCCGTTTCGCAAAGGTGCCTTGGAATCCTTGGCACGCACGTTCTGATCCAATTGTAACCAAAGGTACTCAAGGTCATCTGGGGAGTTGTTGGTATAGGTGATGGTCTCTTCACCATAGATTTTGGCGTTTTTATCGTCCAAGGTAATGTCCATTACATAATCCGCCTGTTGCTGATAGTAATCTGGACCCGGAGCACCTGAAGCCGAACGATAGTTATTTGGGGTTGCAAATTCCTCATACAGTTGCTTGAACTTGCTCTGGTTGTAATGGCCTGGCTCCCTTTTCTGTTTCTCGGTTTCCTGTGCGAAGGAAACGGCGCCTACCAAAAACAAAAGCGAGGCAAAAGTGTACTTGAATAGTCTCATTTTAGTGTTCATTTTAATGCGCGGGAAATTAAAGTTTTTTAAAGAATTTCTTAACATACGTTACAAATTTAACATTCCTTTAGTATCGGATTTTATGAGGACGAAACTCTTCTTTTGACCGTTGATCTTGAAATGGACCACGTTCTGTTGATCGTCGAACAAATCCGTAAGGACTTCATTGGTGATGGCAATGCTGGTGACTTTGGGAAGGTTTATTTTGGGTACCTCTATGTAACAGATGACCATATCCGTATCGTATTTCTTGCCCAGAAAGGTATACTCCACCTTTTTGCCGTCAATTTCAACAATGAATTTGGAGCGAAGGTACTTCTCCAAATACTCCCGGTCCATCTCGGATTCAGCTGCCGTGCCCAACTGTGTATCGATACCATAACGCTCCTTTAGAACAGCGTTCATATCGTCCAAAAAAACACGGGTAATGACCTGAAGGGCATCGTCCTTTTCGGAATACCCCACATTGGTTACGCTAATGTAAAATTTATGGGCAGCCGTAAAGGCCAGTAAGGGTAGGATAAAAAGAAACAGTCCTTCTTTAAGGTTCTTCACTTTTCTTGCTTTTTTATTAGGTCAATAGCTTTATTCTTAAACATTTCCTTCTGTAGTGGTATTGGACTTACCATAACAAATCCCTCGATGAGGGTTTCACATTTTTATTGCATTTGAGCAAAGGACATGCCAAAAAGGCGCTAATCCAGATCATTGTTCTTTCGGTAGACCAAACTTCTTCGCTCAAGATATTCCCAAATCCGAATCAGGTCATGGCTATCCACTATGGTTTGAAAAGCGGAATCCACTTCACAAAAATAAAAAAAGTCATCCGTTCGATCCTTGGGAATCTTCAGTTCCGTTTGGTAGAGGGAATCCGCATAAAATTCCCGAACCCGACCGGTACGGCTGTACAGATTATCACGCGCTACACGTTTTTTAAGCATTTTGGTCCTTCCGGAAATTCCATTCAAAATAGGGTTCAAAGGTATACCTATGCTTCCCGAGGTGGCCTCGTACAATTCCCGCTCCGCCTTGGTAGGAACTTTTACAAAAGCATTTGGCAGGCCCAAGGTGGAAGCAGTTACTACGGGCTCCGTATTCAAAATTTTCAGGTCCTTGGAAATATCCCCGGATAGGTTATACGGGGTAACGACCACCTCGTCCAATTCTTCCAAGGCCTCGTTCAAGGGCACTTCTATAGTGGAACTGCCAAAAATAGCGGGTGTGATTACAATTTGTTTTTTCTTGAACTGGACGGCCGAAAAAACCAAGGTATCGTTCACACGCACCGGGATGCTAAAAAACCCATTTATATCCGTGATACTGGCCTTTTGTGTGCTGATGTTCAACACGTGCGTGGCGGCGACATCACCATCCCTACTGGTAACCCTACCTTCCAAATTTTTGGTTTCCCCGGTTTGTGAAAAAACGAGAACGGGAAAAATGAACACTAAAAGGAACTCACTCCTCATTCGAGGTCTCTCGGAAAGATTTACTGAGATTCACCAGGGAATCGATCAATTGAAATTCGTTCTCCTTGCGCAAGAGGGACCGTGCGGGTAATTTTTGGTCACAATAGGTCAAAAAGGGTTCGATCTGACTCTGTTGCAGTTGCAGGTCCTCCATAAAAAAACGATTGTCATAGATCCTGCGTAGCACATCGCTCACCGCTACCTGCGGACCTTCATCGGGCGCATCTGCCTTGGCCTTGAAGATGGCCTTAAAGATGTTTACAAAGTTAAGTCCGTCCTGCATGCCACGGTCCGTTTGGGAAAGGGCGATATTTTCAACTTCCGTGCCCCTATCAATTTCATATTCCACCTCTTTGAACTCCTCGTTCCGCAATTGCAAAAAGCGCTCCTCGTCTTCGGGGGTGACAACCACCTCGTCCAGTTCCGTAATTTTTTCGTTTACGGTCACGATGATTCTATTTTTTTCCAGAATCTCCGGCGTAATCTTTACAATCTGGTACTGGTAGTTTACTGCCGTAAATACCAACTCGTCACCTTCCTTCACCCGAATGGCGAACTCGCCGTCCTCGTCCGTTTCCGTCGCCTCCTCACTGGTAGAATTGATTACATATTCGTTGGGCACGTCCACATTTTTATACAAAACGTGTCCGTAAATAATTCTTCTACCGTCGTCTTGGGCATACGAGAAAAAGGTGGAAAAGAACAAAAGCGCTGCAAGTAAACTCTTGGCCATAATATATAGGTATGAACTTGTCAAAGATAAACAAGTCCTGTTTAGTGTTCATAAATTACGTACATGTGCACATTTTAAAAAAAATCCAGCAAATAAACTTTTGTTAATTTATTGGGTCGTAGGAGGGATTCCATGTGCCGAAGTCCGCCATGTTATGACAAATATCTTTCGTTAACATATTTTACGGGCTTTTTCCAAGAAAGTTTACCTGGGTTTCCTTGGAAAACATCCAAACCGCTCTGCCCATGCATACTATATAAATAAGTTCGCTTTAACCGAATTAATGTACCTTTTATCCGTACGGGCTATCTTTTTAACTATAAAAAAAGGTTTGGCCTAGAGATAATCCTATTTTTGTTTTTCCACTATTTTCAAGTCAAATAGCGCTATATGAAACGTCTCAGTATCCTATCCCTTGTTTTGTCAATGGTTGCTTCCGTAGCCATGGCACAGATAAAAATTGGCGACAATCCACAGACCCTAGACCCGAGCTCCTTATTGGAACTGGAAAGCAATTCCAGAGTGTTGGTCATTTCCAAGTTAAGCACGGCCCAGATGGAGGCCATTGCCCCACAGCGCGGGGGTATGGTCTACAATACGGATACGGAATGCGTCCATTATTTCAATGGTGCCCAATGGGTAAACCTATGCGATGCCGTAAGCTTTACCATTACGAACGACCCCATTGAAAACCTTAGAAGTACCATTGCCATTACCCAGACCCAGGGCAACTATAACCTAGAAGTGGCAACCAACAGTATACGTACGGAACAAATTGCCGATGGTGGTATTAATGGCGTGGATATACAGGATAACTCCATTGGAAGGAACAAACTGGGGGATGCGGCCGTAGGCCCGGATGAACTGGCAACGGAATCCGTGGATTCCGATGCCATCATAGACGGAACCATTTTGCCCCGTGATATTGGGTCAAGCCTTCCCAACCACGTGCTCGCTACCGATATCAACGGGACTGTATTGTGGCAGGACCAGAACGACGTTTACGAACTGAGTTTTGATAAGGACACCAATACCTTGGCCATTGTGCCGGCGACGGGCTTAGGGAGCAATAGTATCAATTTGGAGGCTTTGGTAGGGTCAGATGATCAAACCTTAACACTAACGCCAGACAACCGTTTGCAGATCGAAAATGGTAATGAAATCGATTTGAGTTTTTTTAACAATGCCGGTACGGACAACCAAACAATTTCAACGGACGATACCCCTGGAAATATTGCAATTCTGAATGGCAATGAAATTACCTTAAACGTTAACGATGCGGATGCCGAACCCGATAACGAACTTCAAAATATCAATGAAGTTTTAGCGGACGGGAACGATGCGGGTGGCTTATTAATCAAAAACATAGGTACACCAGTGGATGACCAAGATGCTGTAACCAAAGCTTATGTGGATGGTGCAATAACGGGAGTTGGAGGAAATATTGTAAGTACGCAACCAGGTAACCTAATCGTAAATAATGCCGGTGCATTTTATGCTGACCCAGATAATGATTCGACCAACGAGATTCAGGACCTGGAACTTACCACCGACATACTTACGATTACAAACAACGCGGCGGCGACTCCGATTGACCTCAGCCCGTACCTTGACAATACTGACGATCAGAATGCAAGCGGAGTGGAGGTAACAGCAACGCCAACTAACTACACTGCAGGAACTCCAGACGTTGAGGCGCACTTGGCCGGAATCGACGCAGCCCTTGCAGGTGGTGGGGGTTCTACTGAATTAGCCGATCAAATTACAATTACGGGAGATGGAACTTTAGGAAATGAATTTACAGTAGGTACTATTGGTTCAGCTCAAATTACCAATGGCACTATTTTATTGGAAGATATCAATCAAAATGGGGCAGCAGACGGTCAAATAATTAAATGGGATGCTACGGCCAATGCAGGTATAGGAGGTTGGATTACAGCCGATGATAGAACTGATGGTACCGGTATTCCGGCATTAACAAATGGCACCATATTGATAGGTGATGTCACGGACTTACCACAAGAAAGAGTATTAAACGGTGATATTTCCATGGACAATACCGGTTTGGCAACCATTGCAGTAGACGCCGTTACTTCAGCAGAAATCGCTGATTTGTCCATTGCTACGGAAGACTTGGCAGATAATAGCGTAACCATAGAAAAAATAGCTGAAGGATTGGATGGACAAATCCTTACAACCGATGGCACTGATGTTATCTGGGCTGACAATACCTTAACAATTTCTAATTTGGCAACTGACGATCTTACCCAAGACAATGAAGATCGCATTTACAATTTTGGTGCCAATGCCCTAACTTTTATTGGAACAGGAACAATTGGGATTTCACAGAACCCTGCTTTTAATGCCTCCGCAGCATTACATGTAGATGGAACTACTTTGAGCAATGGTTTCGCAACAGCTAGTCCCCTAGGTTTTTATCTTAATGGCGATTTGGATACGGGACTACATTTTGATGAATTTACCCCGGATTTGGTAAGTCTTACGGCTGGAAATATAAGGGCTTTGACTGTTACAAATACAGCCGGAACCACGAATGTTTTGGTTCCCGAACGTCTACAACTGGGTGGATTGGTAGCCGATAATACAAATGCCATTGGAACAAATGGGCAAGTTTTGACCTCTACCGGAACCGGGGTGGCATGGCAGGATGTACCCGGAAGTTTAACAGGTATTACCGGATCAATATTTTTTGCCGATGCAACTGGTGCGCCTACTGAGAATAATGTACAATTGTTTTGGGACACTGCGAACAATTATCTTGGAGTTGGGACAAATACCCCCGACAGAAAACTTGATGTAGAAGGTGAAATTAGAGGTAATCAATTTTCTTCAACAGGAGGAACAGAAGCAGAACCAGCATATAGTTTTAGTACAGGAGATGATGCCAATACGGGTATGTTTAGACCAGCCGCAGATGAAATTGGCTTTTCAGTTGGTGGAGAGGAAGCCCTAAGAATAGAGGAAGAGGGAGGCAATACGAACGTTACTATATTTCAAAGTCTAACCTTGGACAACCTACTTTTGGATAAAGATGGTGATGCCGGAACTCCGGGCCAAATATTATCTTCAACAGGTACTGAAACGGACTGGATTGATGCTCCGGCAGTTGGAGCGGCCGATTGGTCAACTTTGACAGGAATACCAGCAGGGTTTGCCGACGATACGGATGACGTTCTTGACGAGGCCGCAGTGGACGGATTTGTCGCGAACAACGGTTATCTGACCGCCG
>NZ_JAQPCH010000010.1:0-149813 GCF_028464205.1 Maribacter sp. PR66 | reverse complement strand
GTGGCCGTTTGGCCTGTCTCGCCGTTGTCCCATAGATACGTATAGTGACCGCTGCCGCCAATAGGATGCACCATGGCAACACCGTCAGGCGTGATGTGGTCCGTGGCAAGAACGTCCTGGTCCACGCTACAGGTAAGGTCCGTACAGTTTCCTTCGTTCGGTTCCGATATGGTAACACTGCACTGCGAAGTAGCGCCCGTGGCGTCCGTTATCGTTACATAGTGCGTACCGGCCGACAGGTGGTCGTTCACCTCGCCAGTGCTGCCGTCCTCCCACCGGAAGGTATAGGGCCTGTAGCCCCCGTTGCCGCGTACCCGGGCGGAACCATCGCTGCCTCCCGCATAGCTCACGTTGCTTATCAAATTCGTCCAACAGTAGAGCTCCTTGGCGATGTCTATCTGACAGGTCGTCTCACAACCGTTAGCGTCCGTTACCGTTACTGTGTGAATACCATAGGTCAAGGTAGTGGCCGTTTGGCCTGTCTCGCCGTTGTCCCATAGATACGTATAGTGACCGCTGCCGCCAACAGGATGCACCGTGGCAACACCGTCAGGCGTGATGTGGTCCGTGGCAAGAACGTCTTGTGTTATGCTACAGGTCATCTCCTCCCATGAACCTACACTGAATACTGTAGATTCGGACTCACAATCACTATTTAAATCCTTTACAATTACTGAATATGCGGTATCTAATATGAAACCTGTAATGGATCCAGTACCATCAACCATGGGGCCTGTTGGTAGGAAAGTATACTCGAGACCCTCCATATAATTAGTTATAACCGCAGACCCTTCAATATCGCAAGTAGCATTTTCTATTTTAATTTCAGGTATATCTGGCAACGGGTTAACCGTTACCGTAATGGTGGCCGTGTCCGCGGGGCAGCTGTCGTTGCCGCTGCCCACCGTGTACGTTATATCATAGCTCCCCGGTGAGAGGCCCGTTGTGTCGAAGCTGCTGGGGATGTCACCGCTGGCATCGCTGAAGCTACCCCCGGGAACGCTGACCAAGGTCGTCAGGTCCACCACGGTGCCGTCGCACACGCTGGTAGCGTTGTCGTCGCCCGCGTCAGCAAGCGTGTCAACGTTCACCGTAATGGTGGCCGTGTCCGCGGGGCAGCTGTCGTTGCCGCTGCCCACCGTGTACGTTATATCATAGCTCCCCGGTGAGAGGCCCGTTGTGTCGAAGCTGCTGGGGATGTCACCGCTGGCATCGCTGAAGCTACCCCCGGGAACGCTGACCAAGGTCGTCAGGTCCACCACGGTGCCGTCGCACACGCTGGTAGCGTTGTCGTCGCCCGCGTCAGCAACAGGATCAATTTGTATAACTATCTCAGCAAAAGGTCTACAATCTGGGTCTGTTAAATCTGGATCGTCGGTATCCAATATAGCATACGCATAATAGGTGCCAGGGGTAAGACCGCTAATCCCCGTTGAAGAAGTTGCCGTACCACCACTGGGTGTAACCGCAGTTCCCAATTGGCTACCACCGCCTACATATGGATCGCCTTGCTGCGATGAAAAGATAAAAAACTCAATATCAATCTCAGCAATGTCCGTTTGAACACTTAAGGTCTGACCTTGGTTATCTTCACAAGTAGCAAAATCTGCAGTTTCATTTGTTAAAGTTGGACAAACAAAACAAATGGGAGTAGTAATTGATGTAGTGGTAGTGCAACCATCGGAATCTGTAACTGTAACACTTAAAATTTCTCCTTGAGGAACATTTTGGGGGTCCTCTTCTGAAGATGTAAATCCACTATCAAGACTTGTCCAGGTGTAAGAATAAGGAGCCTCCCCACCAACAATCGTCAAATCAACGTTAGCATCAGAACCTGAGCATTCAGCGGTGGCAACCGCACTTAAAGGAGGAGTAATTTCCAATGAAATACCGGGAGCCCCACATTTTGAAGGAGGGGGCGGATCGGAGGCTGGAATTGGACAATCAGGGTCGGACGGTACCGTCCAAACCAATAGTATATTGTCCAGGGTAAATTGAGATCCACATTCAAAGGTTATTTCACCATAAGAGATTGTTTGGACACCATTTCCTCCATTCCCAACTGGAATATTATCATTAATATTTTTTTTGGGTATTATAGGACCACTACAGCGTGCGAACACAGTAGTCGTGCTATTACCATTCATATCTACCACTGTTAAATCACCCAATATTGCTAAGGCAGGCCTGTCACTATTAGTATTATGTCTTATTGTAATGAAGAGCTCTTCAGTAATGGTTTCACCAGGGGTACATGTTGGGCATGTAGTGGATCCAAGTGATGCACTAAGAACTTCCACATCATTTGCAGTACAATTCAAACCGTCAAGCTCTCGTAGGTCCATTTGCTCCTGTGCTTTCAATGTCGAAAAAGAAAGACAAATCAAGGCGATGGAAAAATAGGTTGAAAAAGATTTTGAAAATCTAAGAGTAGAGTTCCCCATATGTTATGATATTTAGTTATTTAAATACCAAAGCATACAAATGAGAAGTATCAAAATTAAGATGTGGGGCCTTAATCCGTGACTAAAAAAATTCTTAATAAAAAATACTGCGGGGGACTATTAAGTGAAGCTAGTCAGAAATTTAACTTTTTGCAAAATTTTGTTAAATATTCCTGAAAAAATCGATGAAATGCACATTATATCCTTAAAATTAACTTATACTTTCTTTCCGAAACACTTTAAGTTTTTTAGGACCTGTTGTTAGAATCGATTGACTGCAAGACTCTTAGCGATGTTTTTTTATGATTTGGCAACCTTCCCCCTCACACCCATAAAAAAGGACTCATATTTTTCCAAATCAGCTGATTGATTTTCGGTAGGTATTTGAGGTTCGGAAAACTTCACTTCTTTCTGGCCATAATCAAAGGCGACCATGACGATGGGAACCCTTGCCTGCTTGGCAATGTGGTAAAAGCCCGTTTTCCATTTTTCTACCTTTTTACGTGTGCCTTCGGGGGACAGGGCCAATCTGAATTTTTCCCTGCTTTCAAAAATTCGTACAATGGCACTAACGGTGTCGTTACTTTTGCTTCGGTCTATAGGAGCACCGCCAGTCCAACGAAAAAACCAGCCAAACGGGGAATCAAAAAGGCTTTTCTTACCAATGTAGTTGATTTCCTCATTCAATATTTTTCTCACCAATAGCCCCAAGAGAAAATCCCACCAACTGGTGTGGGGCACGACGATTATGACAAACTTATCCAAATGGGAAGGAAACGTACCTGTCATTTTCCAACCTAAAAGCTTGAAGTAAATAAAACGCGAAAGTCTCTGCATCTGGGTTTGGGAAGGATTTCCTATATTTTTCTATAGATGGATTTCAATTTGGCCGGAGTAATGACCGATTTCCAATTTGGCCCCAAGGCATTTTCCCATAAGGGTTCCATTCCCATGGCGATGGATATCATGGTATCCAAGTCATTTTCGGTCAGACCGGCACAAACACCTTTTGGAAGCTCGATGTGGTGTTTTTTTCGCATCTCGTTGAAAATCACAACCCCTTCCGGATAAAATTCCTCCAAGTACTGAAACACCAAACAATTGCCCAAACCGTGTTTGATGCCCAATTGATACCCCAAGCCATAACTCATGGCATGTGCCACGCCTACCTGTGAATAGGCGATGCTCATACCCCCATGCCATGACGCCATCATCAACTTGTTTCGGGATTCTTCCTCAGCAATAGTGTCCAAAAAAACTTCCTTGCAGAGGTCCAAAGCCTTTTCCCCATAGCTCTGGCTGAAGGCATTCAGATAGGTCCCGTTCAAACTTTCTATACAATGGATAAAACAATCCATCCCCGTATAGAACCATTGTTCCTTGGGCACACCTTTGGTAAGCTCCGGATCTAAGATCACTTGGTCAAATGTGGTATAGTCCGAATTGATGCCCAACTTTTTTTCAGGTCCCAAAAGCACCGTGGTTCGGGAGACTTCGGCCCCGGTACCGCTGATGGTAGGGATTCCGACATGGTAGACCGATTCCCTATGTACCAAATCCCAACCCTGATAATCGGCCGCACTTCCAGAATTATTCAGCAATATGGCTACGGCCTTGGCAAGATCAAGTAAAGTACCTCCGCCAATACCCACAATCCCGGACGGCATTTCCTGAAAGGATTCCTTGATTTGCCTCACCAAGGCATCTACCTGCTGGGTCTTGGGTTCTTCATCCGCAGAAATGAAAATAATTTGATCCGAAAAAATCCGGGGTATCCTGGCATGCAGTTCTGAGTCCTCAAATACATCGTCCACCAACAAAATAATGGGCGCGTCCGAATTTTTGCGTTTCGGTAACAAAATATCCCCCAATTGGTCAAAACTGCCATTTCCAAAGACCACTCTGGGTACCATGGGAAAGTTTCGAAACTTTTGGGATGCCCTTGTAGGTATATTTTTCATTTCCATTTCCTTGCTTGTCTCCATCCGTTCTATTTAAAGGTAATTCAAAACATCCGTAAGTTTCGATACCGTTATATATCCTTTTTTTTCCCTGGGCTCCGCCACCTCTTCATGCTGCCATGTGGTATGGAAGGGCACGTGAACCGCCTTTGCACCGATATTCACAAGCGGTAGAACATCTGATTTTAAGGAATTTCCGATCATCAAAAAATTCTTCACATCGATTTCCAAGTGGTCCAAAAGGTCCTGATAGTTTTTCTCCTTCTTATCGCTCAACACCTCAACATGATGAAAGTATTCCGATAGGTTGGAGCGTTCCAACTTTCTTTCCTGATCTAAGAGGTCGCCCTTAGTCAATACGATCAACCTGTATTTACCTTGTAGTTTTTCCAGCACTTCCACCACACCATCTAATATTTCCACCGGATGCGAAATCATACGTTTGCCCAAATCCAGAATTTTAGAAAGTGTTTCTTGCGTTACCTCATTATTGGACAGTTCCAAGGCCGACTCAATCATGGACAACATGAAGCCTTTTATACCGTATCCGTACAAATCCAAGTTCTTGATTTCCATCTTAAAGAGCTCTTGGTCTATCTTGTTCTTGGTCTCATAGGTTTCCAAAAGGTCCGCAAAGGCTTCCTCCGCCTCGCGGAAATAGGTTTCGTTCACCCAAAGGGTATCGTCCGCATCAAAACCTACGACCTGTATGTCCTTAAAATTTATTTCCATGCCGCCTTTGCCCTTTCCAAATCCTCCGGGGTATCTATCTCGATACCGGTTACGGTAGTCTCTACCATTTTTATTTTTTTTCCGTATTCCAAATAGCGTATAGCCTCTATTTTCTCCGTGGCTTCCAATGGCAACATAGGCAATCGTTGAAAATCCATCAAGGCGCTTTTTCGAAAGGCATAGATTCCTTTGTGCTTATAATACCGTGTGTAATCGCCTTTGGCCCGTGGGTACGGGATGGGTGACCTGGAAAAATAGAGGGCAAAATTTCGATTGTCAACAATCACCTTTACCGTATTGGGGTTTTTGATTTCATCTTCATCCGTTATCCTGACCATTAAGGATGCCAAATCGATTTCCTTGTCAAAATCCTGCTTGAATACCCCTATGACTCCTTGTAGGCTCTCCCGATCCGTAAAAGGCTCGTCACCTTGTACATTTACGATGATATCGACGTCCATATCCGTTACCGCCTCTGCAATCCTGTCACTACCACATTCGTGCTCCTTTTGGCTCATGAGCACATTCCCGCCTTCGGCTAGAATCGTTTGATAAATGATATCGCTATCCGTTACCACATACACGGCATCAAAAAGTCCCGTGTTCACCGCCGCTTGATAGGTCCTTACTATGACGGGCTTGCCCGATAGATCCTGCATCAGTTTTGCCGGAAACCTTGAGGCCGCATAGCGCGCCGGAATCATTGCAATTATCTTCACCTTCTTATGTTTTTGCCTTGGGCCTTAGACTTCTATAAATTCTAAAAATTACTATTAAAATGATGATGACCAGTACCGCGGCCAAAATGGGGGCGAATATGGATGCGATACTCACCACCGTAGCGGTTCCCGTTTCCACGGTCGCCAAAATGGGATTGGCCAGACCTCCCGTTGTCGTAGAGGATGCCAACCTGCCCGTGGCGCCCGCCCCCCTGATGGCAGTAGCCGTTCCCCCGCCGGCAATAATGGCCAAGGACCACGTTACCACAGGGTCTAAATCGGCCACCGTGGAGACCATTACGGCCGTACCCGCGATGGCAGCCAAAGGCACTGCAAAACTATCCAATAAATTGTCCACCCAAGGAATAAAATAGGCGAATATCTCCACCAAGGTAGCTACTCCCAAGGTAATCAAGGCGGCCAAACTTCCGATCCATTGCCAGTTATCGTTCAATTCCCACACATTAAAATAAGCAGCCAAACTCAAAGCGAACAATGGCAAAAATACCCGGAAACCAACGGAAGCGGCGAGCCCAATACCGAGAAAAATACTTATGATGGTTTCTGATGTCATATTGTTCCTTTCTTAAACCGGACTTTGAAAATCTTCGGTCTATTATATTCCAATACTAAAGTAACGGTTTCCTATTCAAGAAAAAAATCACTTTTAAAGCCGATAAGGTATAGCTTTTCCTTGGCCCTGGTTACGGCGGTATACAGCCACCTTAGGTATTCTTTGTCCGGACCGTTTGGCAGATAGGGCTGCTCCACAAATACGGTGTTCCATTGCCCTCCTTGGGACTTATGGCAGGTAATCGCATATGAGAATTTTACCTGAAGTCCATTGAAATATTTGTTGTTCTTTACGCCGAGAAACTTTTTGTACTTGGATTTCTCATGGGCATAATCCTTCATCACTTCTTGATATAGCCTATTGCCATCCTCATAAGAAAGGGACGGGGATTCCGCCTTTATGGTATCCAACAGTAAAACCGTCTCAAAAGGTTTCATATTGGGGTAATCGACCATTTGAACCTTGACTTCGGCAAACTTGAATCCGTAAAGATCCTTGAAGGCAAAAATTTCCAATACCTCTATGATATCACCATTGGCTATGAAGCCTGCTTCAGAATTGGGTTTAAGCCAGAAATAGTTGTTCTTTACGACCATCATAAAATCACCTGCTGCCAACTCGTGCTCCAAGAACAGGATTCGCTCCCTAATATTGAGGTTATAAAGGTTCGCCCTTTTATTGGAACGTACGATAATCGCCGTTTCCTCTTTTCCGTTTTTGGAATAGGATTCGTCAATGGCTTCCTGAATGTCATGCCCGTCTATCAATCGGACAATATCGGAATACGGGCCCACATCAAACTGAAAGCTGTCAAAATAACTTCCATTCAACTGCTCCCTTAACATGGTGGCGTTCACCAAGATTCCTGAATCTTCGGCTTGCCTCACAACTTCATCCAATTCCAATTGGACTATCTCCTTATTATAATTTAGGGCGAGTTTGTCCTCGTCCAAGGCGGGACTCAATTCCAAATGGACGGGCGGTAACTGTGCGGTATCCCCGATCAAAAGTAATTTGCAGTTATGACCGGAATAAACGAACATGAGGAGATCATCCAATAGGGAACCATTTTCGAACAGTTTGGAATCTGCCGGGGTATCGGGAATCATAGAGGCCTCATCCACTATAAATACGGTGTCCCTATGTTTATTGGGTGCCATCACAAATTGAACCCCGCCCCCACTTTGCTTTTTGGGGTAGTATATCTTTCGATGGATGGTGAATGCCTGTGTTTTCGAATAGTTGGACATGACCTTGGCCGCCCTGCCCGTGGGTGCCATCAAAACCGATTTCATCCTGGTCTTCCATAGGCTATTGACCAAGGTACCAACCAAAGTAGTCTTTCCTGTACCTGCAAAACCCTTTAAAACAAAAACCTCGTCCTTCTTTTTGGAAAGGATAAAGTTGGACAGTTTTTCAAGGGCTATTCGTTGTTTTAGGGTCGGCTCATGTGGAAACTTGGTTTCCAACTCTTTAAAAAAAATAGCAGGTGTCTGTAACTTCATGGAGCCCCAAATATAAAAGGATTTTTAGGGCAAAAACTTTTGCGATTAAAAAAAAATTGTAGATTTGTGACAACCACTAAATTAAATTAACACTTAAGAAATGAAGACCATAATACAGATTGTACTTTGGATTGCATGTATCGGTTTAGGCTATTTGATTTACAAATCGGTAACAGGGCCAATCGAGTTTAACGAGGTTAAAGTTGAACGTTTTGGCAAAGTTATAGCGAAACTAAAAGATATTAAAAATTCTCAGGAAGCCTATAAAAGTGCCAATGGTAAGTATGCCAACGATTTCCCTAGCTTGATTAAATTCATAGACACTGGTAGTTATGTGATAACACAGCAAAGGGATTCTTCTTTCATGCGATACGATAAAACGTATCAAATTGACCTTCAGCAAGATACTGTTATTGTGGATACTTTAGACTTTGTATCTGTTAAGGATTCACTCTTCAAAAGTGACACAAGGTATAAGGATTTAGCAACCGTACCTACTGCTCCAAATGGCGAAACATTCACAATGAAAGCTGATATTATCGAAAAGAGTGGTTATAGGGCACCTGTATATGAAGTGAAAGTTGCCAAAAGTGTTGTTTTATATGACCAACCAAAGGATTTATTGGCAAAGGAGAATTCTTTAATGAGTGTGGAAGAAGTGAGTGGATCCGAAATAAAGGTGGGTTCCTTGACAGAAGTTAGTACCAGTGGAAACTGGCCTCCTATCTATGACAAAAAAGGCGATCAATAAGGATATTGACATAGCAGATAAAAACTTTAAGAAATTGTCCATTCAAGTGAGCTTGAATGGACTTTCTTTTTGTATTGCGGATACCGTTTCGCACAGGGTACTATTATCCGATAGTATTTTATTTTCCGAAGAACAGCACCCCGAAGCATTACTTAAGGAGGTAAAAACACTTTTGGGAAAGCATACATTGACGGGCAATCAATTCGATGAGGTAGTCGTTGTTCATTCCAATACGCTGTTTTCATTGGTACCGAAGCCCCTTTTTAATGAAGAATCCCTTTCAGAATACCTGAAGTTCAATACCAAATTATTGGCTACGGATGCGCTTGCCTTTGACATGTTGGAGGGTTTTGATATTGTCAATATTTATGTTCCCTTTACGAATGTAAACAACTATATCTACGAGCTTTTTGGCGAGTTTACATTTCTGCACAATGGTTCCGTACTGATCCAATCCTTATTGGATAACTATGGCAATCAAGGAGAGAGTGTCTGTTATGTCCATGTGGGTCAAAGACAAATGGATATTACCGTTTTAAAACAAAAAAGTCTAAGCTTCTATAATAGTTTCCCTTACCAGACCAAGGAGGATTTTGCCTACTATCTCCTTTTTGTGCTGGAGCAATTGGATTTGGACACGGAAACCACGGCGGTCAGATTTTTCGGTACTATTGAAGAGGACGATGCAGTATTTCAATTGTGCTACTCCTATATAAATGATTTGACCATATTTGCGCCCTCCTCGCCCAATCATTTGAATTTGGGAATACCGGAAACTTCGTCCATAGACTTTACCGTGATTAGCACCCTATAATGCGAATAATCTCAGGGAAACATAAAGGCAGGCAGTTATTGGCACCAAAAAACCTACCGGTCAGACCTACCAAGGACATGGCAAAGGAAGGGCTATTTAACATCCTAAACAACCGATACTATTTTCCAGACCTTAAAGTGCTGGACCTATTTGCGGGAACGGGCAACATTAGTTTTGAATTTGCCTCACGGGGCGTGGACGATATTCTGGCCGTGGACATGCACTCCGGTTGTATCAATTACATCTCAAAAATAGCCAACGAACTTGAAATGGATATCAAAACCGTTAAGAGTGATGTCTTTTCCTTCCTTAGTCGCAATACGGAGAAATTCGATGTCATTTTTGCCGACCCATTTTACGATATGGAACTTGGTGAATTCCAAAAACTACCCTCTTTAATCTTTGAAAACGAACTCTTGTTGGAAGATGGCGTACTTGTTATCGAGCATTCAAAACAGACCAATTTGGAATCAATTCCCCATTTTGATAATTCAAGGAAATATGGCAACAGTGTATTTAGTTTCTTCAAAACCTAGAATTGAAGAAACCACATTAAGTAAGCCAAAATACATATTTTCTGAGCCTAAAAGGAATTACGAATCGGCCTATACTTAAGTTTTCAAAATACCCATGAAAAGGTTCCTGGTACAGTATCGTAATAGTAAATTTCGGAGATTTATCCGTAAGCATGGAAAGTATGCCCCTTTACTGTTTTTTATAGGAGGGTTCCTATTTGATGTGCTTACCCTTGGACGCATAGACCGTACCTACGATTTGGTAATGCTATGCCTTCACATGACCAACCTTAGTATTACTTTATATCTCTATAATTTAGCCGATGATGGCACTTGGAATAATACCTTTTTGGAACGTTTTGAGGAATACTTCCCATTGGCCATCCAGTTTTTCTTTGGGGCATTATCAAGTGCCTATGTGATTTATTTTTCAAGGAGCGTATCCCTTTCAAAGACCGTTTCATTCTTTTTGATCCTCATGGTCCTATTGGTTGCCAATGAATTTCTAAAACAAAGGATATCCAACAAATACTTACAGTTCAGCGTCTACTTTTTCCTGAGCTTTACTTTCTTCGCCTTCATGATTCCGGTAGTTACAACAAAAATGAGTCCCCAAGTATTCTTTATTTCTGGATTCATAAGTCTTGGCTGTACCCTAGCCTTGATAATTTTGATCTATGTTATGAGCCCCAGCACACGAAGGGAAATACATATAGGCAAGTTGCTTTCACTCATTATATCCATATACGCCTTCATAAACCTGTTTTATTATTTTAGATTAATTCCACCTGTCCCCCTTGCACTCGATGAAGGTATTGTAGCCCATTATGTTGAAAAAAAAGGGGATACCTATACCGTTGCCTACGAGAAAAACGACACATTCATTTTTTGGCGGGACCATAGGACAAAATTTAGCTTTAAGCCGAACGAAAACGTGTATATTTTTTCTTCCGTTTTCGCCCCGACGGATTTGGAAAAATCCATCCTACACCGATGGAAATGGTTCAATGAAGAATCTTTGGAGTGGGAACTGGTAGAGGATATCGGGTATGAGATAAAAGGCGGTAGGGACGATGGTTTCAGGGGCTATACTTATAAAAACAATATTTGGCCGGGCCAATGGAAGGTAGAGGTCATCACTACGGAGGAATTGGTATTGGGCGTCATCGATTTTGAAATATCCATCGATGAGAATCTTGAACCTGTAAATATGGTGGAACGCAAATTCTAAAAAAAGCAGGCCATAAGCCGGATTCTGTTTTCCTTGAACGAAACCTTATCATTTATCTAGACCATGGGTTACCCCATGGTTCCAACCGCCTACCCTTCGGCTCGAGCGTGCAGCCCTCAAACACCGATTTACATGACGTTTCACCGTATAGAGTTTACCTGATTTCACTACAGCCTAACTGTACTTGCTTTCTGTTGCACTGGTCCTCGCCTTACGGCGGACGGGCGTTACCCGCTATACCGCACTATGGTGTCCGGACTTTCCTCCCCCGATGTAATTCGGGAGCGATAAGGTGGCCTGCTCAGCGCAAATGTACTCCAATTGTTGATAACTAAAGATGATCTACGATGTAAATCCACCATCAAATAAACCGCTATTTCTATATTTGTAAGCATACAAACTTGTCTATATTTTGGAACCGTTCATAGTTTCTGCCCGCAAGTACAGACCCCAGACCTTTAAGGATGTTGTGGGGCAGCAGGCTATTACAAATACGCTCCAGAATGCCATAGACAACAATCACTTGGCACAGGCCCTTTTATTCTGTGGTCCAAGGGGCGTAGGAAAAACGACGTGCGCCCGTATTTTGGCCAAACAGATAAATTCTGATGGCAGCGAACGCGAAGATGAGGATTTTGCATTCAATATTTTTGAACTGGATGCAGCTTCCAACAACTCCGTGGATGATATTAGAAACCTAATCGATCAAGTGCGTATACCGCCCCAGGTTGGAAAGTATAAAGTTTATATCATCGACGAGGTCCATATGCTTTCCCAATCGGCTTTCAATGCCTTTTTGAAGACCTTGGAAGAACCGCCAAAGCATGCCATTTTTATACTTGCCACCACGGAGAAGCATAAAATAATACCTACCATTCTTTCCAGATGTCAAATATTTGATTTTAAAAGAATTACGGTAAACGATGCCGCAGAGTATTTAAAATACATTGCGGAAAACCAAGGAATAGAAGCTGAGGAAGACGCCCTACATATCATTGCACAAAAGGCGGACGGTGCCATGCGGGATGCCCTCTCCATTTTTGACAGGGTCGTTAGTTTTTCCGGTAAGGAACTCACCAGGAAAGCGGTGACGGAAAACCTGAACGTGCTGGACTACGACACTTATTTTGAAGCGACGGACCTCATCCTGGACCATGATATTCCCCGCTTATTGATTCTATTCAATAAGACACTTTCCCTGGGCTTTGACGGCCACCATTTCATAGCCGGTCTTGCCTCCCACTTTAGGGATTTAATGGTGTGTCAACATAAGGATACCATTTCACTTTTGGAAGTTGGAGAGAACGCCCAAGAAAAATACCGGGAACAATCCAAGAAGGCCTCCCCAGGTTTTCTCTTACAGGGACTTGATATTGCCAATGACTGCGACCTAAAATATAAGTCGAGCAAAAATCAGCGACTTCTCGTAGAACTAACTTTAATGAAATTGGCCTCCATCGACTTTGATGGAGAAAAAAAAAATCCTGAATCCCTAGCCCTTCAAAACAGGACAATCGATTTTATCGCACCGGCCGAGTTTTATAAAAATTTCCAAAGAAATCCGGAAGAAAGAAAACTGATAGCCGTTTCTGTCTCCACCAATATTTTAGGCAAAAAGGAAGAATCCCCATCCTTACCTTTAGAAAATGTATCGGATAAAAATGAAAATCGGCCCACCTTACATGATACCATTAAAGAAGAAATAAAAGAGGTTGAAACCGATGTAACGGAAGCTGTTCAAGAACCGGTATCGCAAAAAATCCAAATTAATCCCCCTAAAAAAAGAGTTTCTGGATTATCGCTTTCCAGTTTAAAGGCCAAGAAGGAGCACGAACTCAACAAAATTGAAGTGGTCATCGATGAGGAGGATTTACCCAAGGATGATTTTACCGAGGCCGATCTACAAAGACATTGGTCCGATTTTACGGAACAAATAGACAAAAAAGGGCAAAAGATTCTGGCATCCAATCTAAATACGGACGTTCCCAAACTTGGAAAGGACTTTACCATACATATTGAGCTTCCCAACGGTACGATGAAGAAGGAAATAGAGCGTGAAAGTTTTGAGCTCATGGGCTACCTGAGAACCAAACTTAACAATCACTTCATCCAATTGATTATAAAGGTAAATGAATCCAGTGCCAAGAAATTCGCCTTTACACCTGAGGAAAAATACGAGAAACTACGAGAGAAAAATCCAGCAATCGACCTATTGAGAAAAGAGTTTGACCTAGATCTTTAACATCCTTCGTAACCTCACGGTATAGAAGAACATCACCAGGGCAATTATCAACAATCCAAAGGCTTCACGGCCCAATTCAACGGTTTCAATGGGACCGTCCTCCAATCCAAAACCTTGGAAATCGGTCGGGTATAGATACATAAAGCCTATAAAACAAGCTGTTCCCAATACCAATGGAACCATGGCTCGCAGTCGGTTGAGGGAAAAAAGTACGGATATGATAGCCGCCAACGCATAAATCAAAATCCAAAGGAAAGAATCAGGGTCATTATATTGGACAATGGCACCTACCGCAAAAAGTATCGCAAATACATATCCTATCGTCTTAAAAAATAAATACATTACAAATCAGCTTAATACATGGTTTTTAATTAAGTCATAGACCTCCACGGCCGCTACTTCAGGGGTATCGATTTTAGTTGCCCGATTGGTTATGAATATGGGGTAATCCTCCTTATCCTCAGGGAGTCTACCATGGGAGCCCTTAATCAAGGAAGCGTCCAGGGGAATGATATCCAAAACGGTTCTAAATCCCAATTTCTTTTTCAAAAGTTTCCAAGCCACTTTTACCATAACAAGTTTATCCTTGGGGTCCGTCATCATTTCTACAGGGTCGTACCCTGGTTTTTTATGGATATCCACCATTCTGGAATAATCCGGAGCTACGGCATCATCCAACCAAAAATAATAGGTAAACCAAGAGTCGGCATCCGCAACGGCAACCAAATCCCCACATCTTTCATGATCTAAATGCTCGACAGCTATTTCACTATTTGAAAGTACCCTTTCAACACCGGGAACTTTGGCGATCAAGCTTTTGATGTTTTCCAACTTGTTTTTATCCTTTACGTAAATATGGGCGACTTGATGGTCCGCCACGGCAAAGGCATCACTGGCGCCGGCATCCAATAGTTCCAAGCCCCTCTCTATTCTCACATTTACAAAGCCTTCACGTCTCAAAACTCGGTTTAGGTGAATGGGGTTTTTTACATTGGTAATTCCGTATTCAGACAATAATATAATGTGGGCACCCAGTTTTTCGTAATGATGTACCAATTGTTCGACCACCCCATCGATTTCATTTAAATCCTTTGAAATTTTGCCGAAATCCAAACCATGACGCTGCAAGTTATAATCCAAATGCGGAAGATAGATCAGGGTCAAGGTGGGATCGTATTTTTCATCGGTTTTTATGGCGCCGTTCGCAATCCATTGGGAGGAGTTAATGGTCGTGCGAGGTCCCCAAAACTCGAACAGCGGAAATGTACCAAATTCCTTTTGAAGTTCATCTCGCAATTCAGCCGGATAGGAATAAATATCGGGGATTTTACGTCCGTCCGCCAAATAATTGGGTCTTGGCGTGATGCTATAATCCACATTGGAATACATATTGTACCACCAAAAATGATTGGCACACGTAAAGGTAGTATCCTTTTCCTTTAACGCATCCCAAATTTTGGGTTGTTGTACCAACCTATTGGATTGTCGCCAAAATTTTACTTCCAACTCGTCCTTAAAATACCAACCGTTTCCCACGATTCCGTGTTCCGATGGCCATTTTCCTGTTACATATGTAGACTGAACGGAACAGGTTACGGCAGGCAACATGGGTTTTATAAACGTATGTCCACCATTTTCCAAAAACGATTTTATGAAGGGTGTATACTCACCTATAAGGCGTTTGGTCAATCCAACAACATTGATGACAACTGTCTTTTGCATGTTATATGTGCGCTTTTAACCATTCTATTTCACGGACGATAGAATGCGATAGATTTTCCTTTAACCCTTCCGGCAGTACATCCCACGTATAGGTTTCAATTTCCAAATGCTCCGTCAACGAATCCTTTTTTAAATAATCCAAGGTATCCAAAATTTGATCTTGGGTAGAGTCCAACGCCCCAAATCGCTCCAAAAAGATAGGCACATGATAGTGGGCCCGTAGTTCGTCCACCTCCTTTTTTGCCTCCAATACGATGGGAAGATCGTTATAGGTTTTTACCCGCTCCCCTATTTTTTCAGTTACCTGATGCAAATAGACCGGTTCGTTGAATTTTTCCAGAACCTTCCATACCTCCTCCCGATTCTTTCCTGTGAACAGAATCTTCAGTGCGGCACTCACCTGGATTTTCCCAACTTGGATACCCGCTTCCTTAAACTTGGCAAAGGTTTCACTGGGATGCTCATACGCCAGGGAAAAATGGCAAATGTCATAACAAATGGTAATATATCGTTTTACCAATTCTTCCAACTGGGAGGCATCCTTATCCAACGTTCGGGACAATTCCTGTTGGGCGATGGGAATTAGATAGTCCGAATAAAATGAAAGGACCTCCTCCGTATTTTCCAAAAATCCATCAGGTTCCGGTTCAATGTCCAAATGGAGATAGGTACCTGTTCTTTGTTCCAGTTCATAGAGTTGAATTGCGATTTGGACCATGTGCTTGGCACCTTTTTTAAGAGCGGTATCCTTTTCCCTTTCCGAAGCAAACCAATGCTTATAACTAACGGGCGATGTGGATATTCCGCCATTGATTCCTTTTGGAAGCAATGCCGCCAATTGTTCAAACAATCGTTGGGTATATGTCAAACGTTCCTTGGTGGTCCAATCCGGCGTGTGGACATCGTCCTTTACACGTTCATTGTGAAAATTTCCATAGGGAAACCCGTTCATGGTGAAAATATACACATCCTCCTGCTGCAACCAATTCAAAAATTCCGTCATATGGTTTTCCAAAGCCAGTTCCTCACTTGCCCTGTTTGAAAGTCGTAAACCAAGACCAAAGGGGCTATCCGGTGAAACCGACTTCTTAATACCTGGAACATGTTCCTTTATACTGGAGAAGGTGCTTTCCCAATCCTGACCGGGATGTATGTTCGTACAATAAGAAAGGTGGTATTTGTTTTTTATAAACATAAGGGGATTCGCTATTTAAGGGCCATCTGATGATTAAGCTGCTCAATGGACCGTTTCATTATCGACCTGTCAATTTCATGGACATCATGTTTCTTTCCCAATCCTGAAATTAATGTGATGGTCAATCTACCGCCCAAATGCTCCCTAAATTCCTCGATACCGGCCAAAAGCTGGTCCACTTCCTTTTCAGAGTACAGTGGTAAGGATAAATCGAAACCGATTTTCTTCATTACATCAAGAATGGTCCTCAATTCTTCCTCAGAAATCAACCCGATCAACTGTGCATAGGTAACGTCCAATGCTATTCCCTTGGCTACGGCCTCGCCATGTCTTAACTCGTAATTGGTCATAAACTCCAATTTGTGGGCCGCCCAATGACCAAAATCCAGCGGCCTGGAGGAACCGGACTCAAAGGGGTCACCTCCCTGCGAAATGTGTTGCATGTGCATTTCGGCACATTTATAAATTACATATTGCATAGGTTCCAAACGCCTTTCCTTAAGGGCAATGGCATGCTTTGCAATATATCCGAAGAATTCCTCGTCCTTGATCAAGGCAACTTTTATGGCCTCGGCGATTCCGGCTATCCAATCCCGCTGCTCCAAGGTCGACAAGAAATCACTATCGTTGATAATGGCATACGGCGGAGCGAATGTCCCCAGAAAATTTTTCTTCTTAAAGATGTTCACACTGTTCTTTACGCCTACGGCGGAATCGTTCTGCGAGAGCACCGTGGTTGGAATCCGAATCAATTTTACGCCCCTATGGGCAATGGCCGCAGCATAGCCCACCATATCGATTACCGCACCGCCTCCGATCACCACTACAAAGGAGTGCCTGCAGATAGCATTTTCATTAATCCCTTTCAGCACAAGGTCAATATATTCTGCATGATTTTTGGACTGTTCGCCTCCGTCGATCACCAAAGTATCGGTACAGTTCAGGTTCACGGAATACAAACTGCAATAGACAGAAATTTTGTTCAATAGATTTGGGTGGCTGTCCGCCACTCCTTTGTCGACTACAAAAAACAACTTTACAGGCTCGTAGTCCTTGTATCCTTTTATAATATTGACGAACAGCGGGTTATCAACATGAAACAAATCCTTTGTAAAGTGGAGTTGGTACTCATATTGAACTGAAAACGACTGCTTGATAGGTTTTAATTCCATAGCACTAGGTAACGGCAAAAATTCTTGAAAGTAACAAAGATAAAGGCAAAAGTAATAAAACCAGCAGTCCCACATACCAGTGGCTAAAACCGGCTACCCAACAGGCATCCATAACAATGAGGGACAAAACCCCGGCCATGACCGCCTTTTTAATATTCCTTGGGGAGTTTTCCCTGTAGGCTCTTAATAAAGGCCTAATCACCAAAAACCCAAATAGGACAATAAAAGGTAGGGAAATAAGTATTCTATCGGTATTCAAAGTAATGGTAATCGCAATAAAAGCCAATACCAACATATATAAAAAACCGGCGATCGCAATATGGTTTTTGTTATCGCCATGGACCTCGCCCCTACTGATCAGCGTGATGGCGAAAATATAGATCATGGGTACCACGGAAACCCACCATACCTCCAACTGTCCCAAGATGGACATCCCCAACAATAGGTTCAATCCCCTGCAAATTCCCATGACCAAGGGCCCAAAAAAGGAATGCTTTTTGGCCAAGGCATCGTAGACAAGGATTGAAAATATCAAAATACCTGCAATACTGCCACTTACCTGATGCACCGAAAATGCCAAGTAAAGCCCGATGAAAAATAAAAACACCCCCCATAAGGCAGCCTGGTTTTTAGGTATGAGTCCGCTGGGAATAGGCCTTTCCGGACGCTCAACGGCATCCAATTTGGCATCGAAGACATCGTTGAAAACCACACCTCCGGCGTACAAAAACACCGATGCAAAAACCAAGGAAAGAACAGCAGTCCCGTTCGCCGAAAAAAAATCAGGAATTGCTATACCGGAAGAAAAAAGTGCCAAACTTATACCGGCAAAGATATCCGCTGCCGCCGTAGGTAAATTGGCAGGCCTTGCCAGTCTGGCAAAACCCATGATTTTTTTCATCATTCTAAGAGATTTGTTCGGAATCTATCCGAGGTGTCTGCCCTCTTAAAACGCTGTTATCATTAAAAAGTTGTGATTGGTCGATGCCTTTTGGCTTTAACCAGTGTTCCTCCTTCATGCGTCCATTTTTGCTAAACGCATCCAATGCGTTTTGGTAACAGGTTTTCACTACATCTTCACGTGAAATCCCCCGTTTAAGCATTAAGGAAGCAGTTTTTGGCACGGCCAACGGATCACTTACACCCCAATCCGCGGAGCTGTCAACTATGATATTATCGCTACCAAACTTTCGAACCACCTCAACCATACGTTCGTTGCCCATTTTTGTCTTGGGATAAATGGTAAATGCGGCGATAAAACCCCTATCCAAAACCTCTTTTACGGTCTCCTCGTTATTATGGTCGATAATTACATTGGCGGGGTCCAAACCATGTTCCAGACATACTTCCATGCTCTTGATGGTGCCCGCTTTTTTATCCCTATGCGGTGTATGCACCTGTACGGTCATATCCAATTCCTTGGCCAGTTCCAATTGCATCCTAAAATATTTGTCCTCTGCGGGAGTTTGATCATCATACCCTATCTCTCCAATGGCGACCACATTCTCCTTATGCAAATACAACGGCAGAAGTTCCACCACCTGTTCCGCCAAGGCCTCATTATTGGCTTCTTTTGAATTTAGGCCAATGGTACAATAGTGCTTGATCCCAAACTGGCTGGCCCTGAAGGGTTCCCAGCCTACCAGGCTACTGAAATAGTCCTGAAAGGACCCGACCTGAGTTCTGGGTTGGCCCAACCAAAAAGAAGGTTCTATTATAGCTACCACGCCCGCTTGCTGCATGGCCTCATAGTCATCGGTCGTTCTGGATGACATGTGAACGTGTGGGTCGATTATCATCAATTTATCCTGCATATTTCTTTAATTCTTTAAGTTATTCCAAGTTAGTTTTCCTGCTGCTATCTGCTGTTTCAAGTCGGGTCTACGATTCAAAATTTCCATGGCTTCGGTAGTACCGGCATAATAACAGCACAAAGCCCCGGCCATATTCTCCAGGGCATCATCGGTCTCCATCAAATGTTCCATATCCTGAAGCAACACCGGATTCAAAAAGCCCGAAACCGGCCTCCAGAACATAGGGTCTATTTTTCGTGAAGCAGCCCAACGCTCGTGGGCATAATCCGATATGATCCTTGCCAAATCCACGTTGGCACGTTCCGCTACCGATGGTATTTTCGAGAGATCTCGTTCCATAAACGCAGCTTTTAGATACATCTGGTTCCACTGCTGGTCGTTGAAGTATTTGGCTGGATATGGATTGTTCAAGGTAATGGCATCAAAAATAACGGATATGTTCGTTCTCAAGGCTTCTACGGCCGTAAATAGGAACATTTCCGGGTTTGGCAATAGGTCCAGAAACTTTAAGAAGGTCTCCAATTCCGTTATATCGGCCACCTGGATGATGTTGGCCACCTTGGGCCCATAAAATTCGGTGTCGATTTCCAAAACCTTGATAAGCAGGTAAATTCTGGCTACCTCCAACAAGTTTGCATCTCGGGAGGTTAAAAATTCGAGTGTTCCTTCATCGGCATTTGCTACCTTGAATGTAGTGCTCTTGTCAAATTTTGAAGCCAAGAGGCTGTACGTCATGAACAGGTCCCGTACGGATTTATCCGATTCCAGTTTTTGGGTTTTTTCCGTCAGCCATTGCATTGAACCTGAATCCGCTTGGACTCCTAGCGCTTCCTTTATCCGTTCGCTTACCTGCATTGTACGTGTATTCTAATTTCTCTCCTCCCAAAAATAATTATTAAAACCCACAAAGCCTTATTTTTACATCGTAAACAAGGTAAATAAGCGTTAAAATGATGTTAGGTTTAAAATTACCCACCGATCCAAGATGGGTAAATATTGTGGAAAAGAATATCGATGAAATCTTGACGGACCATGCCTATTGCGAACAAAAGGCCGCCAGTACGGCCATCTCCCTGATTGTCTCATTTCCAGAATACACGGAATTGGTTGAGGAAATGGTGGCATTGTCCCGTGAGGAAATGGGGCATTTTAAAATGGTGCACGACCTGATTTTGGAACGAGGTCAAAAATTGGGCAGGGACCGAAAGGACGAATATGTGTTGGAACTGCTTAAATTTTTTCCCAAGGGCGGAAGCAGAACCACCCAATTGGTACACCGACTCTTATATGCGGCGTTAATTGAAGCCCGAAGCTGCGAGCGCTTTCGACTTTTATCCGAAGAACTTCCAGATAAAAAATTGGCCGATTTCTATCATAAACTCATGATCAGCGAAGCGGGTCATTATACCATGTTCCTAAAATTCGCCCGCAAATATGGGGACCGAAAAGAGGTGGATTCAAAATGGCAGGCCCTGTTGGAATACGAAGCGGATATCATGAAAAACCTAAGCAAAACAGAAAAGGTACATGGGTAAAGCTAGGTGGCCTTTACTTCTCCTTTAACTTCTTTACGTAGTAATCGTACGTTTCAAACTGCGAACGGTGTTTGGGCGTTTTGGCCTTTCTGTACGCGTTGTCCTGTTTCTCGGAGAAAACCCTTGCTTTTAGGTTATCGCGCCAGCAAATTTCAAAAGTATCCATCAGTTCCTGCTTGATATCCTCATCATAGATGGGGCAACCAACCTCAACCCTATAATCGAGGTTTCGGGTCATCCAATCCGCAGAGGAGATATAGACTTTTGGATTTCCGGCATTGGCGAACACGAACAGCCTGGTATGCTCCAAGAATTTATCGACAATACTGATGGCCTCAATGTTCTCGCTCATTCCCTTTACGCCGGGAACCAAACAACAGATTCCACGAACGATCAATTGGATCTTAACCCCTGCCCTACTTGCTTCGTACAGTTTATCCACCATCTCGTAGGAAGTGAAACTGTTCATCTTTATTTTGATGTAGGCCTCTTTTCCCACGATAGCATTGGCGATTTCCTGTTCAATAAGCCTATGAAATACCTTTTTTGTATAATGTGGCGAAACGATCAAATGCTTGTACTTATTTATCTTGTAGGTCGTTTCAAAGAAATCAAAGACCTTGTTCAACTCCTTAAGAATTGGTGCATGGGAGGTAAACAAGGTATAATCGGTATAAATACGCGCAGTGGACTCGTTAAAGTTTCCGGTACTGATAAATCCGTATCGTTTTAGACCTTCGTCCTCTTCGCGTTCTATCAGGCAGATCTTGCTATGGACTTTTAGTCCAGGAACCCCAAATATCAATTTTACACCTTCCGCCTGCAACTGCTCTGCATACTCAATATTTGCCTGCTCATCAAACCTAGCCTGCAACTCAATTTGTACCGTCACCTGTTTTCCGTTCTTTACGGCATTGATAAGCGACGCGGCCACCTGGGAGTTGTTCGCCAATCGGTATACCGTGATTTTAATGGTGCGCACTTTTGGGTCCAAGGCAGCTTCCCGCAGAAACTTAAGGATATAGGTAAAGGTATGGTATGGTGTGTATTGTAGGTAATCCTTATGGGTTAGACTTTCCAAAATACTCCCCTCAATGCTGAGTCCCTTTACGGGCAGTGCCTTTATTTTATCATACAGTAAATCGTTCCTGTCCAAACTTGGAAAACCCATATAATCCCTTTTGTTGTGGTACCTACCACCGGGAATCACACTATCCGTATCCTCAATTTGCATTTTCTCCTTCAGAAAGGCCAAGGTGTCCTTCGCGATACTTTTATCATAAACAAAACGTACAGGGTCGCTTATTTTTCTATGCTCCACACTGGAAGAAATCTTCTCTATAAAACTTTTGCTCAAGTCATTGTCCATATCCAGTTCCGCATCCCTTGTAATCTTGATCATGTGGGCGGAAATGGATTCATATTCGAACATGGTAAAAATATTGCCCAGGCAATACCTGATCAAATCGTCCAGGATTATGATGTAATTTTTATCGCCTTCCTTTGGCAGTACCACAAATCTGTCCACTCCTTTTGGAATCTCAATTAGCGCGAAGCGCTTTTCCTTTTTTCCGTTGTCCCCCTTGATTATCATTTTTACGGCCAAATAAGCGGCAGTATCCTTTAAAGTAGGAAAACGTGTAAGGTCGTTGAGGATGATGGTCATTAGCTGCGGACTCACATTCTGAAGAAAATACTCCTTTACAAATTCCTTCTGGTTTTTGTTCAAGGCGGTTTCCCGAATGATAAAAATGTTCTCCCGCTCCAACTCTTCCTCAATATGTTTTAGGATAACCAAACTTTTACTTTGCTGACGTATAACAATCTCTGTAATCTCTTCGAGTAGGTCCTTTGCCTTTTCACCTCCCAAAACACTTTTACCGGTCTTGCCCGCTTCCACGATTCTTTTCACAGTGGCATATCGTACCTTGAAGAATTCGTCCAAATTGTTCGAAAAAATCCCCAAGAAACGCAAACGCTCAATGAGCGGGACATTTTTATCCGCACTTTCCTGCAGTACGCGTTCATTGAACCATAACCAACTTATCTCTCTATTTACGTACTGATTGTTGAATTTCACCATTATTTTATGTGCTTAGGAAAAATCGTTTCTACTATTTTGCCCTGGGAAATGTTCGCCCAAGAATCTTGCTTGAACCGTATGTGGACATAACCACTTGTTGGAACGTTGTCAATATAGGAATCTCCAAGGGAATTTACCAAATGGGTAAAGGCATGATTATGTCCAAAAATCATGACCGTACCCAAAGAATCATCCATTTTTTTCACAAAATCAAGTACTTGGTTCCCTGAAAAATCATAAAGATCCATTGCAATTTGAAACTTGGTCATGGGAAATTTCAGGTTCCGCAAACATATCATGGCCGTATGCAAGGCTCTATTTGCGGGACTTGAAAATACGAAGTCCGGATTCAGATTCGCTTTTGAAAGGTTATTTCCCACCCTATGGGCATCCGTAATGCCCCTTTGTGACAAAGGCCTGTCCTGGTCGCCAACATCAAGGTCCCATGAAGATTTGCCATGGCGCATAAAAAGTAGATTCTTCATTCTTTATTGCTTAAGGTGCCAAGCGTTCCATTTTCCAATCCCAATCCTCTTGCAAGGTAAACCGGATCCTATCGTGTAACCGATTAGGTCTTCCCTGCCAAAATTCAATGGATATGGGCCTCACCAAATAGCCGCCCCAATGATCTGGTCGTGGCACTTCCTTATTTTTGTAGGTAGCCTCAAGTGTTTTAAGTTCCTGTTCCAGGACATCCCTAGAGGCGATAACACTGCTTTGGTTGGATACCAAGGCTCCCAATTGGCTTCCTTTAGGTCGGGATTCAAAGTATCCATCGGATAGATTCTCGGCAACCTTTTCCGCTTTTCCCTTTATGATAACCTGACGTTCCATATTGGGCCAAAAAAAAGATATACAAATGTTGGGATTCGCCGCGATGGCCTTACCCTTTTCACTGGTATAATTTGTGTAGAAAATAAAGCCCTCATGGTTGAACCGCTTCAACAAAACCACCCTGCTTTTGGGAAAGCCATCCAATCCAATGGTAGAAACGGTCATCGCGTTGGGTTCATCGACACCATCTGACTGCTCCACTTCATGGAACCATGTTTTAAAAAGCTGCATGGGATTATTGGATATACTATCCTCCATCAAGGCACTTTTCTCATACGATTTCCGATAATTCCCTAGGTCTTTCTGCATGCTAAAAACTAAAAAAATCAAGATACTCAAAGATCACTAAAAATAACAAGACCCCAAAAGCTTTAATCACCTTTGGGGTCTTATTAAACAATTAATTTTAACCTATTCCAACCTTTTAAAACTCATTTGGGTCTGTACTGGTGCATCGGCAGGATATGAAATATAATACAAGGTCAATGTTTCGTTCTTTATGGTAAACCGATTCCCATAAGCCTCTCCATTCAATAAGATGGTCTCGGGCTTCGGCTTAAATCCTTTTTCCCATGAAGTATTTTCAAAAACCCTTATAAATACACTATCATTGTTAACTTCAAAAGTTCCTTTATTTTCAGATTGCCCCATTAGTTCATTTGGGTTCTCATCCTTAAAACCATAGTAATTCACTTTATAGGTGTAGGTTCCATCCAACTCAAAGGTGTGCAAAGTCTCTACATCGAAATACCGATATTCCTCTCGTATACCGCCACTAGGTATTTCATCGAAACGGTTCCAAGTACCGATGATGGCACTACCTCGTAACTCAGCGTTTATTCCATCTTCTTTTTCACAAGAAATTGATAGAATAAGCACAAAAAATAAACCAGGTAAAAATGAATTTTTCATGATAAGCTTTACTTAAGGATATTCGAGCTGCCTAAAGGTTGCGTAGAAAGATTTAACCTATGTGGAAAGATTTACCATCATCTGCTAATTCAACTGGTTCGAATACCACAGATGCTTCCTTTCTAAATAACTCCAAGGAACTATATCGTGTTGAATAATGGCCCAATATCAATTTACCAACGGAAGCTTGTTTTGCTATTTCGGCGGCCTCTTTGGCCGTTGCGTGTTTTGTCTTTTTGGCCAAATGAACATCGGATTCCAAAAAAGTAGCCTCGTGGTACAAACAGTCCACCTCCTTTATCAGGGGAACAATACTAGGATTATAAGCCGTGTCGCTGCAAAAAGCATAGGAAGTCGGTTTAGGTGGATCGAAAGTCAATTCCCTGTTGGGAATGATTTCGCCTATTTCAGTAACAATATCCTTTCCCTTTTTGATATTATTGAAATATGCCTTGTCTATTTCATAATATCGAACGGCCTCAATGTTCAAGGTGCGTTCCCTCTCCTTTTCCCTGAATAAAAATCCATTGGTATAGACCCTGTGATTTAAGGGTATCGTTTGTACGGTTACTTTTGCATCCTCAAAAATAACCTCGCTATCCAAGGAGGTCAATTCATGAAAACGCAAGGGATAATTTGTCCAGGAATCACCCAATTTTAACAACATGGTAATAGCTTCCTTTATCCCTTTAGGGCCATAAATATGGAGTTCCTTTTCCCTTCCCAATAACCTAAAGGTGGAAACCAGGCCCGGTAGTCCAAAAAAATGATCGCCGTGTAGATGCGAAATAAAAATGTGGTTGATGCGGGAAAATTTGATTCCGTGTTTCCTAAGCTGGACTTGGGTACCTTCCCCACAGTCGATTAGAAACATATGATTTTTGACTTCCAGTACCTGGGAGGTTGGGTTGGTCAAAGTTCTGGGCGTGGCGGCATAACACCCTAGGATGGTCAACTTCAAAGCTCCAAATCCCTTTCAATTTCCTCCATTTCAATGATATCCTTTGCTTCCTGTAAGGTAGGTGCCACAATAATTTCATCGGGGACGTCGTCGTACGAAACCTTATCCGTAACGATTACAAAGGATTTGCCCGACTTGCGATGTCTATTGGAAATGTCCAAAAACTCCATGACATCCCCAGAGGTCAATGTATCAAACGAAAAAAGATTGATTATGAGGTTGTCATTTTTGACTTCCGAATATTTTTCATCCAAGTTTTTCAAAAAGATGGATAGTGATTTTTTTTCCTGATATATTAGGGTCGTAGTTCCGTCCTTATCAAAAATCATACTTACAATTATTTAATTTTTGAAGCTAACAAATAAATGACCGCCATGCGAACGGCCACACCATTTTCTACTTGATTGAGTATGATGGACTGTTTGGAATCTGCCACATCACTTGTTATTTCCACGCCCCGGTTGATGGGACCGGGGTGCATTATTACGATTTCCTTGTCCAAACTGTCCAGCAATTTCTTATTTACCCCAAATTGTTGGGTGTACTCCCTGGTTGTTGGGAAGTAGCTTATATCAAGTCGTTCGTTCTGTATACGCAACATATTGGCAACATCGCACCATTCCAAGGCCCTTCTTAAATCCATCTCTACCCCTACCCCTAAGGATTCTATATATTTGGGCATCAAAGTTTTTGGTCCGCATACCTTTACATTTGCGCCTTGCAGTTTTAGCGCAAAAATATTGGAAAGTGCTACCCTGGAATGCAAAATATCCCCAACGATGACCACGTTCTTTCCCGCAACATCGCCCAACTTTTCCCTAATGGAATAGGAGTCCAACAAGGCTTGGGTAGGATGTTCATGGGCTCCGTCCCCAGCATTTATTATGGAAGCCTTGACATGTTTGGCCAAAAAAATACCGGCCCCAGCATTGGGATGTCGCATGACCACCATATCCACTTTCATGGAGAGGATATTGTTTACGGTATCGATAAGTGTTTCGCCTTTTTTAACCGAAGACTGGCTTGCCGAAAAGTTCAGGACATCGGCGGAAAGTCTTTTTTCGGCCAATTCGAAGGAAAGCTTTGTACGGGTACTGTTTTCAAAAAAAATATTGGCGATGGTAATATCGCGCAAGGAAGGAACTTTTTTAATGGACCGATTGATTACTTCCTTAAAATGATCCGCAGTTTCAAAAATGAGCTGAATATCCGATTCTTTCAAATATTTGATTCCCAACAAGTGATTTACACTCAGTTCGCTCATTTGTACTATCTATTTATCAAATAAATTATGTCTTCCCCATCATTTTCCTCCCACATCACTTTTACCTTTTCGTTGTCTATGGCATCCACCTGTCTACCTCTGTAATTGGGCTGTATGGGCAGATGTCTGCTGAATCTTCTGTCAATCAGGGTCAACAGCTCAACTTCCTTGGGCCTTCCAAAGGATTGCAAGGCCGTTAAGGCTGCATTGATACTACGACCTGTGTACAGCACATCGTCAATTAGAACCACCTTTTTATCCTCTACCAAAAAATTGATTTTCGTCTTGGTCGCCTCCAAGGTTTTTTCCCCTCTTCTAAAGTCGTCCCTGTAAAAAGTGATATCCAAATAACCAAGGTCTATATGTTTAACCTTGTATTCTTCCAATAAAATTTTAGTAAGCCTTTGGGCTACATATATTCCTCTGGGCTGTATTCCGATTAACACGGTGTTTTTGAAATCCTCATGGTTTTCAAGCAGTTGACAGGCCAAACGGTGAAGGATAATATTGATTTCCTTTTTGGAAAGTAGGACTTTTTGACCCATAATTCGTCACACATGCTTTAAGCAAAGCAAAAATAGGGAATTAACTTCAAATAGATCGAGATCAATTTCTATTCGATTTTAGATAAAGGTGTTCGGATTAAGTAAGAAGAAACTTACTTATCAGAAAAAACAATAAAATTTAGTAGCGGTAAATCTAAATGTTCAATGAGGATTTTTGATTCTGTGTTGAGAATTAAAATTAAAAGTATTTACCGAAAAAATTGTTAAATAGGTAAAAATATTATCGATTAATTATTAATTTCCTACAAATCAACAGGTCTTACTGTAAAACTTAAAATACTAATAAAGATACCTTTAAAGAATACCTTTGGAAGGTATCGTATTTTAATAGTTTGAAGACAACGCACTTAAAAAAACAACGATATGAAAAAAATCCTTGCTTCCATCATTTTAGGCTTGGTCACAATTTTCATGGTGCTGTCATACTCCAAGATTTCCCAGGAATACGTATTGTTGGAAAAAGTAAAGACCAAGCTCATCGATTACCGGCAAAGACTCGCTCCTGAAAAAACCTACCTGCATACTGACAAGGACGTATACACCAATGGCGATACCATTTGGTTCAAGACCTATCTTGTGGATGGAATTACCCATGAGGTTTCCAATAAAAGCAAAGTTGTCTATGTCGATTTGGTAAATGACCGGGATAGTGTTGTGGCCCAGCGCAAGTTGTTCGTGAACGACAAGAGCGTTGCAGGGGATATTGAAATAGCCTATAAAATCCCACAAGGAACTTACACCCTACGTACATATACGAAATATATGCTCAATGATAAGGAACCTGTGATATACCAGAAGCAGATTCCCATAATCGTCCAAAAGTTGGAACAAGGCCCAAGTTTGGATAACCCTATGTCAAATAGAACCTTGGAAGGGTTTGGAGTCACTGCATCCAAATCAGTTTCAGGTATCCCCAAAATCAAATTCTATCCTGAAGGTGGCGATTTGGTCACAGAACTTCCAGGAACTATTGGTATCGAGGTTTTGGACGGTAACGGAAACGGTGTAGCCCTGAAAGGCGACATCATAAGTTCCGAAGATGAAATAGTAACAAGCTTTGAGTCCCATGAATTCGGTTTGGGAAGGGTTCGGTTCATCCCAAGGGAAGGCAGAAAATACCGCGCCAGTTTTACCGTGGATGGCAAGGAATATGCCTACCCTTTGCCTGAGTCGGTTTCCTCCGGGTATCTATTAAATCTCCAAAACAGGGAGGACCACATCTTGGTCCAAGTGGCCAGTAGTCCTGACCGTACTTTGGAAGGCACCCTATTGGTAGGACATCGGCGTGGAGATCTCATTTTCAAGAGAATCGGGGAGCCAGAGGACAAATCGTCCTATGCCACAAAGATTTTTACGAGTGAGTTGAAGGATGGCGTCTCGCACTTTACCTTGTTCGCTTCCAATGGGGAACCACTGGCGGAACGCTTGGTATTCATTGATCATCCTAACAACGATGCTGAGATTTCTTTCTCAGCTCCGGGCAAAGTTTATGGGAAAAGGGAAAAGGTGAATCTGGACGTGGTACTGACCGATGCAAATGGCAGCCCCTTAAAAGGGGATTTCTCCGTGGGGGTCGTTTCCAAAAATGGCATTGACCAAGGCCATGTCAACTCATTTAAAAGTTGGCTGCTTCTAAATTCTGACCTGGGGGGAAGGATAGGCGATTCCGACTTTTTCTTCGAAGACGGTTCCAAGCACCGTAAGTTTCTATTGGATGCCTTGATGCTCACCCATGGCTGGCGTAGGTTTGTCTGGAAAAATATGCTCTCCGACACTTTAGTCAAAATGCCGAAAATATCCCCGGAAAAAGGTATCATGGTACGTGGAAAGACCACTAAGTTTAAACTACCGAATAGGCCAAAGGAGACATCCGTTATCCTGAATTTATACGGAGTTGATCTAATCAATTCAAAGCAAAAAACCAATGAGCAAGGCAAATTTTCCTTCGGCCCCTTTTATTTTACCGATACCTTGGAAGCAACCGTGGAGGCCTATGATTCCCTTGCTAAATGGGATTCGAAAAAAAGTAATTTTTCCATTGCCCTAGATGAACAATGGCCAAGGATGGCCACAACGATAAAGGGGCAACAGGTCCAAAACACAATTCAAATATCAAAGGAATATGCCAAGGAAGAATACCAAAGAAAGGTTACGGACTATTTATACGATCCGGTAGGTGTGACCCAATTGGAAGAAGTAACGGTCACCGATAAGGACAAAAGGTTGACCAGACACGAAATGGCGACCAATTCGAATCCTACCGCTAGAATGACCACAGGGCCATTTTCAAGTCGGCTTTTCAGGGAAGATGTACTAGGGAACGAAGCAATGAGTGCTATGGATTTGTTGGCCAGAACACCAGGTGTAAGAGTTACTGGGACTTTTCCCAATCAAAGACTAGTAATATTTCAATCAATTGGAAATGGCGACCCATTAATTCTTGTAAATGGTGCTACGTCAACAGTAGATTTTCTCCAACAATTAAGGGCGATTGAAGTCGAATTTATAGACGTAGTTAAAGGTCCTGATCTAACTATCTTTGGTTCCAAAGGTGCGGGAGGAGTAATCGGCATTTACACGAACAAATCCTATGAAGAGCTAGTCGCGCAGGAACAATACCCTGGTGTAGTTTCGTTTAAAGTTCAAGGCTTTTACAAAACGAGGGAATTCTATACACCTGACTATTATGAAGAAGACCCAAAAAAACCTGATTATCGTACGACCCTGTATTGGAATCCGGATTTGGCCTTTAGCGATGCAGGGCTATCCCAAATCGATTTCTTTACAGGTGACAAAACCGGAATGTTCCAGGTAAGGGTGGAAGGCATCACAGAGGATGGAAGGCCCATGGCCGGTCTATTTGATATTGAAGTGGTCGATTAGGAATCAAAACACTTATATAGAATAAATTTGGCTAAAAAAGACGAAACAAAAAAACCTTGACCAAATGGTCAAGGTTTTTTTCCTGTTAACCTCTGAAGAAAATAGTTACTTCTTCTTTTTGGAATCTGCTTCCATTTTATCTTTTAACGCTTGTAGAGCATCATTGGCATCCCCTAATGTTGGTTTTGCCTCTTCTGACGCTGCAGACTGCCTTTGGGCCGCTGCTTTTACATTGCGTTGTTCCTCTTCCCTGAAGATAGCAGTGTGGCTAGCCACAACGCGTTTGAAGTCTTTATTGAACTCAATAATCTTGAATTCCGCCTCATCGCCTCGGCCTAGTTTTTTACCATCTTCCTTTTCAAGATGACGCTGTGGAACAAAGGCCGTAATATCCTCGTTAAAGTCTATGGTAGCTCCTTTATCCACTACATCGGTTATGGCAGCTTTGTGAACCGTACCAACAGCAAATTCCTCTTCGTACTTATCCCAAGGGTTTTCAGTGGTCTGCTTGTGACCCAAGCTTAACTTACGTCCCTCAACATCCAATTCCAACACCTCAACTTCCAAGGTATCACCAACATTGGTGAACTCCGAAGGATGTTTGATTTTCTTGGTCCAAGAAAGATCGGAAATATAGATAAGTCCGTCGATACCTTCTTCCAACTCAACAAAAACACCAAAGTTGGTGAAGTTACGAACGATACCTTTGTGTCTGGAACCTACAGGATACTTAGAAGTGATATCGGTCCATGGGTCTGGGGTCAACTGCTTGATGCCCAAAGACATCTTACGATCTTCCCTGTCCAAGGTCAATACGACCGCTTCTACCTCATCCCCTACTTTCACGAAATCCTGAGCGGAACGCAAGTGGGTGGACCAGGACATTTCAGAAACGTGGATCAAACCTTCAACACCTTCAACAACCTCAATAAAGGCACCGTAGTCTGCAATAACGACAACTTTACCTTTTACTTTATCACCTACCTTAATTTCATCGCTTAGTGCTTCCCAAGGATGTTTCTCCAATTGTTTAAGACCTAGTTGGATCCTGGATTTGTTTTCATCAAAATCAAGAATAACAACGTTCAATTTCTGATCAAGCTCAACAACCTCGTTCGGGTGGTTGATCCTGCTCCAGGAAAGGTCTGTAATATGAACAAGTCCGTCAACACCGCCAAGGTCGATAAAGACACCGTAGGAAGTAATGTTCTTGACAACACCTTCCAATACCTGTCCTTTCTCCAACTGGCTGATAATTTCTTTTTTCTGTTCTTCGATATCGGCTTCAATAAGCGCTTTATGCGAAACAACAACGTTCTTGAACTCGTGGTTGATCTTGACCACCTTGAACTCCATTGTTTTGTTCACGTATTGATCGTAGTCCCTGATAGGTTTCACGTCAATCTGAGAACCGGGCAAGAACGCCTCAATACCGAATACATCCACGATCATACCTCCTTTGGTTCTGCACTTCACATAACCGGATACGATTTCCTCCTTGTCATGAGCGGCATTCACCCTATCCCAAGCTTTTATAGTACGTGCTTTCCTGTGAGATAACACCAACTGTCCGCTTTTGTCCTCACGGATATCGATCAATACCTCTACCTTGTCACCTACCTTTAAGTTAGGATTGTAGCGAAATTCGTTCAAGGAGATAACACCTTCAGACTTAGCATTTATATCGATAATTGCCTCCCTATCGGTCAAATACACTACCGTTCCTTCCACTACTTCCTCATCGGCAGTATCCACGAAATTTTCGGCAACCAATTCTTCGAATTCCTTTAGCTTGGAATCGTCTACCCTTTCGATTCCTTGCTCGTACTTTTCCCAATTAAAATTTTCCAAAAATTCCTGTGGGTCCTGCTTTGGGGTCTCCTGTGCAGTTTCTTTTGTAGTAGCTTCCATAGTTTCTTCTACTTCAGCCGTTGTTTTTTCTTCAGCCATGTGCTGATATAAAATTTGTATTCCATAACCCAATCAAGATTTAAGCAATGATCATGAAAGTTATTATTGATCTTTTTTTTTGTCCCTTTTCCATCTTGATTCGCTTGCTAAAAAAGGAGTGCAAAACTACAACTAAATTCCTTAATACACAACATGTTGTAATCCTTACTATGCGCTGATTATAGTATTTTGTGAATTTGGAAAGGTTTTACACAATAATTAGTACCTTAACCGCATAAATATTAACCGTTAAATTGAAATTAATTATGAGCGTAAAGGCAAAGTATCAACCCGTTTTGGATCTAGGGGAACAACTTGGTATCAAAGATGGAAATGTGACCGTTGAGGGCGATGTCCTTAAGGTTAAGGGAATGGCGAAAACCCAATATGAGAAAAACATTATTTGGGATAAAATAAAGGAAATAGGTGGTGAAAGTCCGTCCGACATAAAAGCGAATATTACAGTAGAGGATGACTCCGTGTATCACAGGCATACCGTTAAAAGTGGAGAATCGCTTAGCAAAATCGCCAAGCACTACTATGGAGATCCTATGAAATACAAGCAAATTTTTGAGGCCAATACTGGCATTTTGAAGAATCCGGATCTAATCCATCCAGATCAGGTTTTGGTCATTCCAAAATTGTAAAATCAAAAAAAACCGTCAGTAAATCTGACGGTTTTTTTATTTATTTTTTTCAATGATCCTAAGCGCATGTTCATAAATGCGCTCAAATTGTTGTACCAATCCCATATCACTGTTATCGAATTCAATGGCACCTTCGGCCTTTTTTAAAGGGGAATTTTCCCTGTGCGAATCTATATAATCCCTTTTTTGAACATTTTCCAGGATATCCTCATATTTAACATCCTCGCCCCGATCCAGCAATTCCTTGTAACGCCTTACCGCCCTTTTTTCGGGGCTTGCGGTCATAAAGATTTTGAGTTCGGCATCGGGAAAAACAACGGTTCCAATATCCCTACCGTCCATGACCACACCCTTATCCTTGCCCATATTCTGCTGTAGGGCGACCAGTCTGGTCCTTACTTCCTTGATTTCGGCGATCTGACTCACATAATTGGAAACTTCCAATGTCCGAATTTGTCTTTCCACATTTTCACCATTCAAATACATTTCGGCAAAACCCAAATCCGGATTAAATACAAATTTCAACTCAATACTATCCAAATCCTTGGTAAGACCTGCTGTATCAATTTCACCATCTACTACAAAGCCATTATTCATAGCATATAGCGTTACCGCCCTGTACATGGCACCGGTATCCACATACACATACTCCAGCTTTTTGGCCAGTTGCTTTGCCAAGGTACTTTTACCCGTGGAGGAAAATCCGTCGATGGCTATGGTAATCTTATTCATTGAATGTTTTTATTGCCGATTCCATTTCCCAAGAGGATACGGAAATAGATTATAATTTTTTGGCATTTTTTACTTTCTGATTTGTCAACGCTATGTCGATTACTTCAGACATTTCAGTGACATAATGGAATGTCAGCCCTTTTAGATAGGATTCCTTGATTTCCTTTACATCCCGTTCATTATCGGCACAGAGAATAATTTCCTTGATCCTTGCACGCTTTGCCGCCAATATTTTCTCCTTGATACCGCCAACGGGCAAAACCTTGCCCCGAAGCGTAATCTCCCCAGTCATAGCCAAACTTTTCTTAATGCGCTTTTGCGTGAAGAGCGATACTAAGGATGTCAACATTGTGATTCCGGCACTAGGCCCGTCCTTCGGAGTAGCTCCCTCCGGAACATGGATATGTACATTGTACTTCTCAAAAATCGAAGCGTCCAAACCAAACCTATCGGCATTGGATTTAATATACTCCATGGCAATAGTGGCCGATTCCTTCATCACCTTGCCAAGGTTTCCAGTAATACTGAGGTTCCCCTTACCCTGAGACAGAATGGATTCAATGAATAGGATATCCCCACCAACACTGGTCCACGCCAATCCCGTAACCACGCCGGCAACTTCATTATTCTCATATTTGCTGCGTTCCATTTTTGGAGGCCCTAGCACTTCCTCAATATCCGCGGTGCTGATCTTTACATTATAGTCTTCCTCCGTTGCGATTGATTTGGCCGCATAACGCACCATTTTGGCAATTTGTTTCTCCAGCGATCGTACCCCGGATTCCCTAGTGTACCCCTCAACGATTTTCTCCATTTGGGGTTTACCGATCTTCAAATGACCGGAATTCAAACCATGTTCCTCCAGTTGCTTGGGAAGTAAATGCCTTTTGGCAATTTCAACCTTTTCCTCTATGGTATACCCGCTTACATTGATGATTTCCATACGGTCCCGCAGCGCTGGCTGTATATTCCCAAGATTGTTCGCGGTAGCAACGAACATGACCTTAGAAAGGTCGTAGCCCATTTCTAAGAAATTATCATAAAAATCATTGTTCTGTTCAGGGTCCAACACTTCCAACATCGCCGATGATGGATCGCCTTGATGACTGTTGGACAATTTATCAATTTCATCCAATATAAAAACAGGATTCGAAGTACCCGCCTTTTTGAGGTTCTGAACGATTCTGCCCGGCATGGCACCAATGTAGGTCTTTCTATGACCACGAATTTCCGCTTCGTCCCGCAGGCCTCCCAAGGACATGCGGACATACTTTCTACCCAAGGCCTCCGCAATGGATTTTCCCAAAGAGGTCTTACCTACCCCTGGAGGTCCATAGAGGCAGAGAATGGGGGATTTCATATCGTTACGCAATTTTAAAACTGCCAGATATTCTATAATACGTCGCTTAACATCTTCCAATCCGTAATGGTCACGGTCTAAAATACGTTGGGCCCTTTTTAAATCGAACTTATCCTTGGAGAATTCGTTCCACGGCAAATCCAAAAGCAGGTCCAAGTAGTTTCTCTGAATGGAATATTCCGCTACTTGGGGGTTCATACGTTGCATTTTGGCAAGTTCCTTTTCAAAATGCTCCTTTACTTTTTTGTTCCATTTTTTCTTCTTGGCACGTTCACGCATTTCCTCAAATTCCTCATCATAGGAAACACCACCCAATTCCTC
The DNA here is from genome assembly GCF_028464205.1 of Maribacter sp. PR66. NCBI lineage: Bacteria > Pseudomonadati > Bacteroidota > Flavobacteriia > Flavobacteriales > Flavobacteriaceae > Maribacter > Maribacter sp. PR66. The sequence goes on along the minus strand of NZ_JAQPCH010000010.1, from coordinate 114,374 downwards.
TTGGATGGTCTTCATTTGTTGATGAAGAAAATATTCGCGCTGCTGTTGATCCAAATCGCTCCGCACCTTGGACTGAATATCATTCTTCAGCTCCAGTTTTTGAAGCTCAATGTTCATGTATTTTAAGGTAGCCAAGGCCCTGTCCTGCAAACTCCCGATTTCCAATAACTCTTGTTTCTCCTTTACCGCAAGATTAAGGTTGGAGGAAACAAAATTTATCAAGAAGGAATCGCTCTGAATATTTTTGATGGCAAAAGAAGCTTCACTTGGAATATTTGGATTGTCCCTAATAATTCTCAAGGCCAGATCCTTGATGGAATCTATGATGGCCATGAACTCACTATTGCCCTTTTCTGGCCTAAGTTCCTCGGTTTCGCGAACAGTAGCGGTTATGTAGGGCTTTTTGGTAAGCACTTCGGCTATTTCAAACCGCTTTTTTCCTTGAATGATTACTGTGGTATTTCCGTCGGGCATTTGCAATACCCTTAAAATACGGGCCACGGTACCCAAAGTGTTGATATCCTTTATATCCGGGTTCTCCGTTTCCTCGTCCTTTTGGGACACCACCCCGATCACTTTACTACCATTGTTCGCATCTTTTATCAATTGGATGGACTTGTCCCTCCCGGCGGTAATGGGAATTACCACGCCTGGAAAAAGGACCGTATTCCTAAGGGGTAGGATTGGTAAGGTTTCCGGCAATTCCTCACTGTTCATTTGCTCCTCGTCCTCTGCGGTAAGCAATGGTATCAACTCGGAATCCTGATCGATGCCCTGTAAGGACATATTGTCAAAATTTGAAAATTTAGAATCTCCCATACTCATATATCGGTCATTCTGTCATTAAATTAGACAGCAATTTTTTTATCGTTCAAATTTAAAAACCCTTGAAAGACCTTGCTAACAGGGTTTTTATCGTTTTTTAGTCTTTACTTCACCTCTATATTTCAATTCCTATGCCATACCTATAACAAATAACGATAGAAGTTTGGGATTAGAAAACATTATAGCTCTCTCAGAACCTTGCACGGATTACCAACGGCAACCGCATTGTTTGGAATACTCTTGGTAACTACACTTCCTGCACCAATGGTAACATTATGGCCAATTTCAACCCCGGGACAGATAACACTATTACCGCCTATCCATACATTGTCCCCTATAGTAACGGGCATACTTGAAGTAACGTACGAAGCACCATCCGAATTTTCAACTATCCTGTCCGAAGCCTTCAACGGGTGTGACGCAGTATAAATCTGCACATAAGGCGCGATGAGCACATTCTGACCGATACTGATGGCATTATCGTCCAAAAAGGTACAGTTCATGTTCACAAAAGTGCCATCGCCAATGGATATGTTGTTGCCATAATCGCAGAAAAAAGGAGATTCTATCCATACTCCCTTGCCGATACTCTTAAAAAGTTTAGACAACACCCGATATTTTTCCTCGGTCAATTCAGCATCCAAATTGTTGAATTCCTTCAAAAATCTTCGGGCACGGAAATACATTTCCAATAATTCCGGATCCCGGGAATTATAAAGCAGGCCCTGAAGCATTTTTTCTCTTTCAGTCATAAACTAAAAATTGATGAAGCATAAATACCGCTCAAGTTAGAAAAACTTTTCGGCCAAAACTGTAACAATGGGTAAATTGGATCATCTCTTAGACAAACCAATCACTTTTTGAGCCAAAGTAAGGTACATATTGATGATTTATTGCAATCGTGCAAGGAAGGTAAACAAAGTGCGCAACTGGAGGTTTACAATCGGTATTACAAAGCCATGTACAACACGGCTTTACGAATCGTAAAACACAGTGCGGAGGCCGAAGACATTATGCAGGAATCGTTTTTGAACGCGTTTACGAAACTGGATACATTTAGAGGCGAGGTTACTTTTGGGGCATGGCTGAAAAGAATCGTTGTGAACAACAGTATTTACCATTACAAAAAGCAACTGAAAAAGAATGAAGTTGCGCTGGAAGATTTAATGTACAAGGTCGAAGATAATGACGGAATTGCTTCGGATCATGTGTTTGCCGAACAAAAGGCTCAAAAAGTAATGGAAACCATGAAACGCTTAAAGGACAATTACAGAATTTCTTTGACCTTACATTTGATCGAGGGGTACGACTACGAGGAAATTAGCTCCATAATGAATTTGAGCTATGCCAATTGTAGGACCACCATTTCCAGGGCAAAGGAAAGTCTTAGAAAAGAATTATTAATTGCGAACTGATGGAAAAAGATAATCTAGAGGATCTGTTCAAAACACTTCAAGGCCGTTTTGATACGGAAGAACCAGCTTTGGGACACCAAGAACGTTTTTTGGCCAAACTGAACCAATCTAATGGCACCGTTTCAACGGCCAAAACTAAATTCAACTGGTGGAAGCCCTTGTCCATAGCGGCCTCCTTGGCCCTTATGGTCGCTTTGGTGTACCCCCGGTTAGACCTGAACAAATCCATAGAGGAACAAGTTGCCGAGATTTCACCCGAGGTTGCCAATACCCAGTTTTACTTTGCAAGTCTCATCGAGCAGCAAGTAAAGGAGTTGGAAGCTGAGGAAACCCCTGAAACAAGAAAAATAATTTCAGACACCATGGACCAGCTTAAAAAACTGGAACAGGACTATAAAATGTTGGAGAATGAGTTGTTAAACGGGGGTAACAGCAAATTGATCCTCAGTGCTATGATAACCAATTTCCAAACAAGAATCGATTTATTGAACGATGTTCTAAATCAAATTGAAACAATTAAAAATTTAAAAAATTACGATGATGCGAACTATACTATTTAAATACGGCCTAGTTATACTTTTGCTTTGCCCGGCTTTTTTATTGGCCGATAACGGTGGAAAACTAAACGGAAAGTACACAAAGGAAAAGACCATAAAAAAGGAGTTTAATGTAAATGCCGATGCTCTTTTAAAGGTAGACAACAGCTACGGCAATCTCAATATTACCTCGTGGAACGAAAATAGGGTCATGATCGAAGTCCATATTAAGACCAACGGTAACAACGAGGAAAAAGTGCAACAAAAACTGGATGAGATATCTGTTTCTTTCGATGCAAGCAGTTCCATGGTCTCCGCAAAAACGGAATTCAACGATAATAAAAATGGTTGGGGCTGGAACTGGGGCAGAAACAACAATGTAAACATGCAGATCAATTACACCATTAAGCTTCCCGTCAAAAACAGTATAAATCTTGACAATGACTACGGATCCATAATATTGGACAGAATAGACGGCCATGCAAAGATTAGTTGTGATTATGGAAGGCTGGAAATTGGGGAACTACGGGGTAGAAACAATCAGTTGAATTTTGATTACACCTCTAATTCCACCATAGGATTTATGAACAGTGGCGAAATCAGGGCGGACTATTCTGGATTTACCGTTGAAAAGGCCGGAAACCTAAAAGTAATCGCGGATTATACCAACACCAAAATAGACCAGATGGAAAATTTGGATTATAGCAGTGATTATGGAAAAATGGAAGTTGGAAACGTGCGGAATATTCAAGGAAACGGTGACTACATTACCGTAAAATTGGGAAGTGTGCACGGTAATGTGGATATAGCATCAGACTATGGTTCCATACGTATTGAGGAATTGTCCGAAGATGCAGGGAATGTCAATATACGATCAGATTATACAGGGGTAAAAATTGGTTACAACGCCAATTATCATTTCGATTTTGATATTACCACTAGCTATGCAGGTGTGAGCGGAAAAGACGATTTTGTTATCAATATCAGTGAGGAAAAATCAACCTCCAAGCACTATAAAGGGTATTATGGAAGTAAGGGAAGTGGAAATATGATTACCTTAAATAGCGATTACGGCAGCATCAGTTTTACCAAAAATTAATATCAATCAAAAGCTGAACGATGTTCAGTTCAAAATCAATTAAAAAATGAAAAAAATCACAACACTAGCCATTGTTTTGGCCATGACAGTTTCCTGCTCTGCACAATGGGGCAAAAGAATTAACGGTAACGGAGACCAGGTTACTATCGATAGAACTACCAGCGACTATGATGCCATTGGTGTATCGGGTTGGTTCGATGTACATTTGGTAGAGGGAAATGAAGGTAAATTGACACTTACGGGAGAATCGAATTTATTGGAATACATTATTACAGAAGTGAAAAACGGAAAATTGGAAATTAAGACCGAAAAAGGGGTCAACTTAAAGCCTTCTTCTTGGAAAAATGGTATAACAATAACCGTACCCGTTGAAAGTATTGATGCCATTGCACTCTCCGGTTCTGGGGATATTGAAGGGAAGACCACAATAAAAACGGACAATTTGGAAACGGCCATGTCAGGTTCTGGTGACATTACTTTGGATGTGGATGCCAACTCCGTACGCGCAAGTATGTCGGGATCAGGGGATATCACATTGAGCGGTAGCACTAAGGATTTTCAGGCAACCATTTCTGGGAGCGGAGATATCAAGGCATTTGATATGGATGCCGATAATGTGGATGCTACCGTTTCAGGTTCGGCTGACATAAAGGTAACGGCCAATAAGATGTTAAAAGCAAGGGTTTCCGGTTCAGGGGATATTACCTACCGCGGAAATCCTGAGAAAATAGACACGAAAACTTCCGGTTCCGGGGACGTTTCAAAAGGATAAAATCAAATAGCGAACAATCAACAACTCTGAAAAGGCCTCTAATCAAAGGGGTCTTTTTAGTTGTTTCACCCTTGTAAGTAGCAACATACCCACCAGGAAAAATATTCCCAAGAAAAAAATGGCATTACGCATACTGCCGGTAAATTGGGCGATAAAACCATAAAGGAAAGTTCCTATGATAATACCTATTTTTTCGGCAACATCGTAAAAACTAAAAAAGGAAGTGGTATCCTTGGTTTCAGGAATGAACTTGGAATAGGTGGAACGGGACAGGGCCTGAATGCCGCCCATGACCAATCCTACGCATCCGGCAGCAATATAAAAATCGGTCGGTGTAATCAAAAAATACGCATATACACATATGACGACCCAAAGTGCGTTTACCACGATAAGCGTTTTTATATTTCCAAAATTCTTTGAGGCCCATGCCGTTACCGAGGCCCCAAGAATGGCCACGAGTTGAATGACCAGAATACTCACGATCAAACCTGTGGTGCGTTCAGCATCCGAACCCCAACCTATTTCCTCCTCGCCAAAATAGGTCGCGATCAACATAACGGTCTGTACGGCCATACTGTATACAAAGAAAGCCCCTAAATATCTTTTTAATCGGGTTTGATTCCCTAATTGGTGCCAGACACCCTTCAACTCCCTAAATCCGTTCAGGATAACATTGGTTCGAGCCCCTTCACGTTTATTACCTTTGGGTAAATAGTAAAAACTATATTGTGCGAAAAGTATCCACCAGAACCCAACCGAGACAAAAGAATATTTCATGGCCTTGATTTCGGCTACTCCACCATCATCGGAAGTGATTCCAAAAACTTCTGGTTTCATCACCATGGCGAGGTTCACCAACAAAAGAAGAACGCTCCCAATATATCCTAGGGAAAACCCTTTCGCACTAACGGCATCCTGTTGTTCCGGATAGGCCACATCAGGCAAATACGAATTGTTGATGGCAAAGCTTATCCAAAATCCTACAAGTCCAAAAAAGTAACAAAGCAATCCAAAATAGATGTTCTCTAGGGAAAACCAGTTGAGGCCAATGCAGGATAGACCACCCATATAGCAAAAGAACTTCATGAATATTTTCTTGTTACCAATATAATCCGCAATGCCCGAAATCAAAGGGGTGATTATTGCTATAAATACAAAGGCCAGGGATGTGGTATAACTAATTAGTGGAGCCCTTGCGATTTCTACTCCAAAGACGGTCACCTTTTCTATCTCGGCCACCCTAAAAAGTGCTCCGTAGAATATGGGGAAAACGGCTGATGAGATAACCAAACTATAAACGGAATTGGCCCAATCATAGAAAGCCCAAGCGTTCAACAGTTTTTTGCTTCCCTTTAAGACCAAGGTTCTTGCCATTCTTGTAAACTAACTCGGGCCAAGCCCATGATGCATTTATTGGAATAAGTATAAATTTCTCGGCAAGCATCGGGGCATTATACCCTTTGGCGGTGCCCATAAATAAAAGCCGTTCAAAAGAACGGCCTGAATATACAATAAAAAGTATGTATTATTTGAAACTGGTCACCCCAAATTTAGCGGCTTCTGCCGCTGCTTCAGGAGCCCAAGCCGTTAGGTTGTTAATTCTGGTATCGTTAGACGGATGGGTACTCATAAATTCCGGTGGCGCCTGTCCCCCGCTCTGTGCCTTCATTCGTTTCCAAAGCTCAGCGGCTTCATAGGGGTCATACCCTGCAATGGCCATAATCTGTAATCCGATACGATCTGCTTCGGTTTCATGGCTTCGGCTAAAGGGCAACATAGCTCCCAATTGGGAACCTATACCGTATGCCTGGTTGAACATATTTCTTTTTTGGGGATCCTGAATGGCTATATTTCCAGCGACCGCACCCAATTGCTGCAAAGTACCCGCACTCATTCTCTGGGCTCCATGGTCTGCCAAGGCGTGTGCAACCTCATGTCCCATAACCACCGCTACACCGGTTTCCCCATCACAAATGGGCAATATTCCCGTATAAAATACAATTTTACCACCGGGCATACACCAGGCGTTTACGGTTTCGTCCTTAACCAGGTTGTACTCCCATTTATAATCGTTCAAATACCCTGGGTATCCGTTGGCCGACAACCATCGCTCCGCGGCCGAGGAAATTCTTTGTCCCACCCTGGTAATCATGTGTGCCTCGGAAGTTCCCTTAACTACATTGTTTTCACCCAAAAACTGGTCGTACTGGGCAAAGGCCATTGGAAAAATTTGACTATTGGGATAAAAATTCAATGTTTTCTGACCCGTAAAAGGATTGACCTTGCAGGCAGAGACTGCCAGAAACAGGGTCAATATCAAAAGTATTCTATTCATGGTTTTAGTGTTTTACTATGTTGCGAAAATTACAAAATTATTATTTCGAGGTTATGTGCAAAAGCGTAAAGTTTTTGTCGATGAGCATGGAATTGTCCCCATTGGAACGTACAGTTTTCAAATTTACTTCCTCATTGTCCACCTGCACTTTACCAATTTTAAAAGGCAGTCCGTAGATATTGAACCTAAATTTTTCATATCCAGTTACAAAGCTACCGTCCTTGAATTGTTGGATGGTCAAAGACTTTTCCTTTCCCGTCAATTTAAAGTTCCGCAATGAATACCTACCCTTTTTATAATCGTATCCATCCTGTGCATCCTCATAAACCTCAGAAGTCTCTACCCCAATCGTAAAATAGGTTTCCAATACCAATTCCTTTAATTTTAACTGACCAACATATTGCTGAACGGGATACTTTGGTATTACGGCACCGGCCTTAACATAGATGGGGATCATATCCAGTTCTGCGGTCACCCAACGTTCCTTACCTCCATTCAAACATTCTTGGGTCCAAAAATCATACCACTTTCCTTTTGGAAAATACATTCTCCTACCTTGGGCATTGGGTTCCTGAATAGGACATACCAATATTTGGTTTCCAAAGATAAACTCATCCGTTCTAAAATGTGTCTGGGTATCCTCTTGGTCGTAATACACCAAGGGCTTAAGCATGGGTATATGATCTTTGCTATACTTGTAAAACATCGTATATAGATAGGGCAATAGCTGATATCGTATCTCCACAAATTTTCGAACGATATCCGTAATATCACTACCAAAGGACCAAGGTTCCTGATCTCCATGGTCACCACTGGAATGCACCCTACAGAAGGGATGAAAAACGCCCAATTGGATCCATCGTGCAAAAAGCTCCCCATTGGGTTGCTCTGCAAATCCACCAATATCCGAACCCACAAACGAATAGCCGCTCATACACATACGCTGCACCTGAACGTTGGCAATCCATAAATGCTCCCAAGTAGCAACATTATCCCCTGTCCAGGTTGAAGAATATCTTTGAGTCCCTGCAAAAGCTGCCCTGGTTATTACAAATGGCCTTTTGGGATATACATACTTTTTGACACCCTCGTAGGTAGCCCTTACCATCTGCATTCCATACACATTGTGAGCCTTTCTGTGGGTACAGGGATATCCATCGTAATCATGACGAGTGTCCAATGGAGCGGTTTTGCTGGGAACCTCCATAACGGCGGGTTCGTTCATGTCATTCCACACGGCATGAACCCCAATGTCCGACATAAATTCCCTATAAAGTTCTGCCCACCATTCACGGACTTCAGGATTTGTAAAATCCGGGAAATTACATTCCCCTGGCCAGACTTTCCCGTGCATCAAGGGACCGTCTCCACGTTTGCAGAAATAGTCGTTTTCCAAGGCCTCTTGATACACCCAATAATCGCGATCGATCTTGATACCTGGATCTATCATCACAACGGTCTTGAAGCCGTCCTGCTCCAATTCGGAAATCATTCTTTTTGGGTCGGGAAAATGGTTCTTGTCCCATGTAAAACATCTGAAACCATCCATATAATCGATATCCAGATAAATGGCGTCACAAGGGATTTTGTGCTCCCTAAATTGATTTGCAATTTCCTTCACATTACTTTCCGGGTAATAGCTCCATTTGGATTGATGAAAGCCCAAGGCCCACAGAGGCGGCAGCTCCGGGGTACCCGTTAAATTGGAATAGGCCGAAACGACCGTGGACATATCCGGACCATAAAAGAAATAATAGTCCATGGCGCCCCCATCCGCCCAAAAACTCGTAACGGTTCTTTTCTCATAGGCAAAGTCAAAATGCGTCTTGAAGCTATTGTCAAAAAAGATGCCATAGGCCCTTCCCCTATTTAATCCAATGTAAAAAGGTATTGCTTTATAAAGAGGGTCCTGATCCTTCCCGTAAGCATAGGAATCCGTCACCCAATTCTCCACCCGTTTTCCTTTTAAATTGCTATGGGTGGATTTATCGCCCATACCGTAGTAGCTTTCACCGGTAGGGGTCATTTTACTCATCTTTACGGTATTGCCCCCATACTCATAGTTTTCCTCCCAGTGGAAGCCTGCTTCGTCCTCATTGATGATAGTTCCATCGAGGTCTGAGATCTGGGTGCGTAGGGACATTTTATCCACCAAAAGCTGTAACCTGGCGGTCTTTACCAAATACTCGGTATCGTTTTCAGTCACTTCCAGGACACTATATCCCAACGATGCCTCTTCGTCTATGGCATAGGAGAAATCGGGCTCAAAGACATGGTTTGTTGCGTATCTGAACCGCAGTACGCTGCCGCGTAAAATAGTTACTTGAAGGATTACTCCGTTTTCCGTGGTAAAATATAGCTTGTCGTTGTCCTGTTTAAATTCGACTATATGATTGGGATATAAATTTCCTTTATATTCCAGTTCCGTATTCGTAATCATATCATTTTGGTTATTGATATCCGCAAAAGAAGAACAATATCGGATAACTTAAAAAACTTTATTTTAAAAATATACCGAAAAGATTGCCTCCTTTAATCGGCGTTATTTCATGATTACTACACCCAAGGGAGGAATTGTAATCTCCACCGATTTTTTATGACCGTGCCACGGTTTGTTCGAAGTCTTAATGTTGGGATTTACTTTGCCCGTTCCACCGTATTTAACATCATCACTGTTCAATACCTCTTTCAACTTCCCTTTTTTTGGCATTCCGATTCTGTAATTCTCCCTGACCACCGGGGTAAAATTACAGGCGATAACAAGGTCGTTTTCGGCATCATGACCCTTTCTGATGTAGGTAAGCACGGAGTTCTCATGGTCCCCATAGTCTATCCATTGAAAGCCTTCCGGACTAAACTGCTTTTCGTACAAGGCCGGGGAGCTCTTATACAGTGCGTTCAGGTCCTTTACAAATTGCTGTACGCCCGCGTGCACCTGGTATTGTAACAAGTGCCAATCCAGACTGTTCTGAAAGTTCCATTCCGCTGTCTGGCCAAATTCCCCGCCCATAAACATCAATTTGGTCCCCGGATGCGTAAACATATATCCAAACAACAGTCTTAAGTTGGCAAAGCGTTGCCATTCATCCCCAGGCATACGATAAACTAGGGACTGTTTGCCATAGACCACCTCATCATGTGAAAATGGCAGCATAAAGTTCTCGGTAAACGCATAGGTCATGCTAAAGGTAAGGTCGTTCTGATGGTGCCTTCTGTAAATTGGCTCTTTCTTGAAATACTCGAGGGTATCGTGCATCCAGCCCATCATCCATTTCATCCCAAAACCAAGACCCCCGTATTCCACCGGCCTGGATACACCGGAAAACGCCGTTGATTCTTCCGCTATGGTCTGGACCGATCCCTGAAAACTTGCCTGCACTTCTTGATTGAGTTCCCTTATGAAGGACATGGCCTCCAGATTCTCGTTGTTGCCATACATATTGGGTTCCCATTCGCCGTCCTCCCTGGAATAATCCAGGTACAACATGGAGGCAACGGCATCTACCCGTAAGCCATCCACATGGTATTGATCCAGCCAAAAAAGTGCATTGCTGATCAAAAAGGCACGTACTTCATTTCGGCCATAGTTAAAGATCAAACTTTTCCAATCTGGGTGGTAGCCCTTTCTTCTGTCCGGATGCTCGTACAGGTGAGAACCATCAAAGAAGCCCAATCCATGGGCATCTTCGGGAAAATGGGAAGGTACCCAATCCAAAATGACCCCAATATCGTTTTGATGGAAAGCATCGACCAGAAACTTAAATTCCTCAGGGGTGCCAAACCTGGAAGTTGGGGCAAAGTAACCCGTTAATTGATATCCCCAAGAGGGGTCGTACGGATATTCCATCACTGGCATAAACTCCACATGGGTATAGCCCATTTCCTTTACATAGGAGACCAGTTCCTTGGCCAATTCCTTATAGCTAAGCACATTATTGCTTGCATCCCTTTTCCATGAACCAATATGTACTTCGTAAACAGAATAGGGCCTGTCCAATCCGTTTTTGTCCTTCCTGTAGCCCATCCAAGCGGAATCCATCCACTTGTAATCGGCAGACCAAACGATGGAGGCCGTTTTTGGGGGATGCTCGCACAAACGGGCAAATGGGTCGGCCTTCTCTGTCCAGATGTCATTATTGTGCGACTGGATTTTATACTTATAGATAGCTCCTTTTCCAACCTTTGGGATAAAACCTTCCCAAATACCGCTGGAATCCCATCGTACGTTCAATCTATGTGCATCTGCATTCCAATAATTAAAATCCCCAACGACCGATACGGATTTCGCGGAAGGGGCCCAAACGGCAAAATAGGTACCCTCAATACCGTCCAATTCTATGATATGGGATCCCAATTTATCATATAACCTATAGTGCTTACCGCCTTTAAAAAGGTTTATATCAAAATCCGTAAATAGCGAATGTGGTATTACTTTGGACATATGCGAGCTTTTGGTTTTCCTGTAAATCTAATCAACTTTACGTTAAAATCTAACGAGAAATGTTTTGAAGACAAATCCAGAAACAAAATTTAACTCCTTTGGTTTGATATTATAGAGGACTACGGACTGTCAATCAAGCGAAAAAATTTGGTTCTATCAAAAGGATATTTATGTAAACACCAAAAATGGAACGCTTTTTGAATAACTTGGTTAAATTAATAATGGTGAACCAATAAAATTAAATATCATGAAAAAAGCAACAATTTTATTCAGTACAATATTGGCATTTTTATTTATGGCCTGTGAAGGACCCCAAGGCCCTCCGGGTTTCGATGGTTTGGACGGTCGTGACGGTCGTGACGGTGTCGATGGCCAAGACGGAATAAACATCTTAGGCAAAGTAATCGACATTGAAGGTACTTTTGATGCTGGAAACGAATATTCCATATTCTATGAGTTTCCGCAATCCATAGAGGTTTTTGAAACCGATGTTGTTTTGGTGTACCTGTTATGGGACCAAACCGAGGATGGCAATGGCGATCCTGTAGACATATGGAGGTTAATGCCGCAAACCAGAATCATCGACCAAGGCCTACTACAGTACAATTATGATTATACGTTTTTTGACGTGAGTATCTTCTTAGAGGCCGATTTTGATTTGGTAACCCTACTGCCCGGCGATACAGACAACCAAGTATTTAGGATAGCCGTTTTACCTGCCGAAGCTGCACAGAGCGGAAAATTGGATTTTAGCAACATACATTCCGTAATGGGCAGACTTGGCGTCACCGAAAAGGATGTGCAAAAAGTGATTTTAAAATAAATGCCAATAATATAGATATAAACCCCTAATTATCGGGGTTTTTTAATTTAATATATTTAGAAAAACTTAACGAACCTGTAATTATTTGTATCCTATCTTTGTAAGGAATCCATCCAATTAGCGACCCAATGTAGGTGCAAGCAAATTCTTGCGAACAGTAAAAAGACACGATTATTCACCAAAAAAATAATGAAATGAAATTTACAGTTTTAATAGGGGTCCTAGTGGTAATGACAAGCTGCAAAGGCATTTCACAGGAAAAAGATACGGCCAGAGATAAGGGCCAAGAAAAAACGAAGGAATTTAAGGTCCAAAAAACGGAGGCGGAATGGAAGGCCGAACTTACGGATGCCGAATTTTATGTGCTACGGAAAGCGGCCACAGAAAATCCCTTTACCAGTGAGCTTCTGGATAACAAGAAAAAGGGGACCTATGTCTGTGCAGGGTGCGGCACACCACTTTTCAAAAGCGAGACAAAATTCGATTCAGGCACTGGATGGCCCAGTTTTTATCAAGAGATTGAGGGAAATGTTGGGTACGATGTCGATTACAAGATTGGATACAAAAGAACCGAGGAACACTGTGCCACTTGTGGTGGGCACTTGGGCCATGTATTTGAGGACGGCCCTGCCCCAACGGGTCTAAGACATTGCATTAACGGAGTGGCCTTAAATTTTGTAGAGAACAAATAATTTTAAAGAATACCAAATTACCAAAAATGCGGCACCTTACATATGTCTTTTTCTAGATAAAATAATAGTATCCGAAAATTAATCAGCAAGGTCCAAATACCACAATGGAATAATTCTTCGAGGCGCTGACAAAGGCTTTGGAATTGAATAAATGGGAAGATACCCTTTAGGTTTTTTAGTCCTTACAATAACCTATAAATTTCGAAATACCCTAATGACTACTACTTTAAACAAGTAGGCTTTTAGAATTTCTTTATTTCTCTTCAAGGTCAGAATTCCGATTTGGTTTTGTATTTTTGCACCTCAATTTTCAACCTCAAAAAGAAATTTATATGAGCACTTTTGATGTCATTGTTCTGGGTAGTGGACCAGGTGGTTATGTTACCGCAATTAGAGCTTCCCAATTAGGTTTTAAGACCGCCATTATTGAAAAGGAAAACCTAGGAGGTGTCTGTCTAAATTGGGGATGTATACCAACCAAGGCATTGTTGAAGTCGGCTCAAGTATTCGAATACCTACAGCACGCCGGGGACTACGGTCTCAAAGCAGAAGGTGTGGATAAGGATTTTGGAGCCGTTATCAAAAGAAGTAGAGGTGTTGCCGATGGAATGAGCAAAGGGGTTCAATTCTTGATGAAAAAGAATAAAATAGAGGTTATAAACGGTTTTGGTACCTTGAAACCGGGTAAAAAAGTTTCGGTAACATCCGAAGATGGTAAGGAAACTGAATATAGTGCGGACCATATCATAATTGCAACTGGGGCCCGTAGCAGGGAATTGCCCAGTCTGCCACAAGATGGAAAGAAGATAATCGGTTATAGGGAAGCCATGACCCTTTCAGAGCAGCCAAAGAAAATGATAGTTGTGGGAAGTGGGGCCATTGGTATCGAGTTCGCCTATTTCTACAATTCCATGGGCACCGAAGTTACCGTTGTCGAATACTTGCCCAACATAGTGCCCGTTGAGGACGAAGACGTTTCCAAACAATTGGAGCGCAGTTTCAAAAAGGCGGGAGTAAAAATTATGACTTCTGCGGAAGTAACATCCGTGGATACCTCCGGTAATGGTGTAAAAGCGACCGTAAAGACATCTAAAGGTGAAGAGGTTTTGGAAGCGGACATCGTCCTTTCCGCCGTTGGAATCAAAACAAACATAGAAAATATAGGTCTGGAGACGGTTGGTATTGCTACGGACCGGGACAAGATTTTGGTAAACGATTATTATCAGACCAATATCCCTGGATATTATGCCATTGGGGACGTTACCCCTGGACAGGCCTTGGCGCATGTCGCATCGGCAGAAGGCATACTGTGTGTTGAAAAAATCGCTGGAATGCATGTAGAACCCTTGGATTATGGAAACATCCCCGGATGTACCTATTGCAGCCCTGAAATTGCTTCCGTAGGACTTACGGAAAAACAGGCCAAGGAAAAAGGGTTTGACATCAAGGTTGGCAAATTCCCCTTCTCCGCAAGCGGAAAAGCAAAAGCCTCAGGAGCTTCAGACGGTTTTGTGAAAGTTATTTTTGATGCCAAATATGGTGAATGGCTAGGTTGTCATATGATCGGGGCAGGTGTGACCGACATGATTGCGGAGGCGGTAGTGGCCAGAAAACTGGAAACCACCGGTCACGAAGTCTTAAAAGCGGTACACCCACACCCAACCATGAGCGAAGCGGTCATGGAGGCGGTGGCGGATGCCTACGACGAGGTAATTCACTTATAAATAACTTGAAATGCGAAGTGCCCTTGCACTTCGCTTCTCTTTAATTTTTCTTTTGGTATGCTCAAAGCCTTTAGAATCACCGCCATTTTAGAAGGAATATCCTATTTGGCCCTATTTGGAGTAACCATGCCCTTGAAATATTGGGCGGAAATCCCGGAACCGAACAAATGGGTGGGGTATGCGCATGGCTTTTTGTTCATCGCCTTTATACTATTGGCCATAGGTGTTTGTTACACCAAAAAATGGGGCTTTAAACGATTGGCAATTTTTGGAATCGCCTCACTTCTTCCTTTTGCCACTTTTTATGTGGAGGAAAAATATTTACGGTAGACGTTGTTCTACGATCTTGTAAATTTTACCATCGAAACTACAAATATATAGTTCGTTGTCCTGGTCCGTTCCAAAGGAGGCTATGGGCAAATTGGTTTCAAACAATAACTTGTTTGTAGGCGTAGCACCGGATACATTGTCCAAAGCCCATATCCTGCCCGAAATAAAATCCCCATATATATAATAACCGTTCAGAGAGGGATTTAAGCTTCCCCTGTACACATATCCACCGGTTACGGAACGGTCATTGTTTCCATGACCATACTCGAAAACTGGTGCTATGGTTCCGGCCGAATCACACTCCTGGGCATTATAACAAGATGTGCCTTCCAGGATATTCCATCCGTAATTACCTCCCTTTTCTATAATATTGATTTCCTCCTTTTCGCCTTGGCCTACGTCACCGGACCATAAATTACCGTTTTGGGTATCAAAAGAAAAGCGCCATGGATTTCGAAGGCCATAGGCATAAATTTCAGGTCGGGCATTTTGAGTAGCAACGAAGGGGTTGTCGTTTGGTACGGAATAGTTCAAATTGGTATCCGTATTATCAACATCGATACGCATGATTGCACCCAAAAGGTTTTCCAAATTTTGTGCATTCCCATCCGGGTCTCCGCCAGAACCTCCATCCCCGGATGCAATGTACAGATACCCGTCAGGACCAAATCCAAGCTGGCCCCCATTATGGTTTGTATAAGGTTGGGGAATTTGTAACAACAAGGTCTCGCTATTTGGGTCGGCGATATTTGGGTTGTTATCCATCGCTTTAAAACGGGAAACCACGCTTAAACTGCTCGATGGCGTATAACAAACATAAAAGAAGCCGTTCTCCTCAAAATTAGGGTGAAAGGCAAGGCCCAACAACCCCAGTTCATCGGAACTGGTGACACTGCCACTTATATCGAAAAAGGTGGTGGCATCAGCAACATCGGTATCATTTTCAAAAACTTTTATGGTACCCCTTTGTTCCACCACAAAAATCCTATTGGTATCATCATTGGGACTTTGCAAATCCAAGGGCCTTGAAAAGGAAAGATTGGGAAAGGCATTTACTATTGATATGCTTTCGTCCTCGATCGGTGCAGGATTTATATCATCGGAATTACTGCAGGATGAAAGGAGAACTATAAGAATAAGGGTTAAATGGGGAAATAAATTTTTCATAGCATAATTTTTAATTATGTACGAAAAACTAGGTGCTCTTGGATCGACTTTACGGATTTGATTTTATAAAAAACTGCGGATGGCCAAATCGTAACTTTGAAGTCCGAAGCCCAATATCACCCCTTTTGCCCCAGGGGAAATGTAGGAAACATGCCGATAATCCTCCCGATTGTACGTGTTGGAAATATGCACCTCAACAACAGGTGTAATTATGGCCTTTACGGCGTCGCCCAATCCAACCGAAGTGTGCGTATAGGCCGCGGCGTTTAAAACGATGCCATCGTATTCAAAACCTACCTCCTGTAACTTGGTAATCAGCTCCCCTTCAATGTTGGATTGAAAATACTCCAATTCCACTTCCTTAAAGCGAAATTGCAGTTCTGAAAAGTAATCCTCGAAGGTTTTGTGACCGTATACTTCGGGTTCCCTTTTCCCTATTAGGTTTAGATTGGGACCATTGATGATTATTAGCTTCATGCCACTAAAAGTACTAATTATTTGAACAAAAAAAGTGGCATTCCATGAATACCACTTTGATATCTATTCTTTCCAGAAACTTTTAAAACAGGAACAAATACCCCAAAAGCACAGTACCAAAAGTTACATTGTCCGTAACGGACATATAGGATATATTCAATTCTGAGGAACCCCCGCTTAAATCGATACCAATGGACGGCCTGTAGTAAAATCCACCGTCATTGCCTTCGTTTAAGCCGATAGCAAACCCAGCATCCGCGCCAAATTTGAAGCCTGAAGTTGGATAAATACGTACCGATGCACCCGCTGGAATAAATTGATAATTATCAAATTCCGTTTCTACAGATATACTACCATTAGAAATGGTTTGTTTTTCTCCAAAGGCATTCATAAATCCTGTAGTAAGACCCAAGTCAATCTCCCGGGAAACACCCCAGTGGTGGTAAATATCCAAACCTAGGTTTAGGCTATAGGCTTCAGAAAAGTCGCCTACCACGATACCACCAACCAGACCTGCCCTAAAATTTGTTCTGTCAACATACTGCGCACTACCTAAGTGCCCTATTCCCAGTAAAAACAAAATCGTAAGCAATCCTTTCATTGTTGTTGTTTGTTGATTAAGCGTTAAACTTAACTCCATTTTAACAATTGACTAATTTTAAGTTGTGACAGATAAAATAATGGTGGTAAAAAAGGGAATAATGAAGGTTTTGGATTCAGTTCCAAACCCAAAAATGTTTGATTTTTCTTGGGACAAAAAAAGGCGAAGGAAGTCCTTCGGCCATCTAAAAATAGACTTTGTCCTTATAAAAAATACACCACGGAAAGTGCAAATACCCTGTTTTTGGTCTTTAGGTCCTCAATGGCATTGATCAACCCAGCAGAATACCGTGCCTGAAGGTAGAAATTTTCATCCAGACGATACCCGGCACCTATGCCCAAACCTAAGTCAAGTCCGTTTGTCTGATCAAAGGTCTGTCCGCCCACAAAGGTATTTCCATCGAGGTTATTTGACAACATCAAACCCAAGTAAGGCCCTGCCTCAATGTACAGTTCGTCGAACACATTATACTTGGCCATTACGGGAATATTCAAATACCAAAAATTCAAATCGTCCTGAAAAAAACCACCGCTTCCCTGTAAGGAAATAAGTGCTTCCGGTTGAATGATAATATTGTCACTAAATGGAATCTCCAAAACCCCGCCCAAATGAAATCCCGCCTTTGGGTCAAAACTATAGAGTGCATCCCCTCCCAATGTTGAAAGGTTCAATCCGGCTTTGGCCCCAAACCTCGTAATATCCTGTGCGTTCATCGCGTAGCATCCCATGAGTACGAAGGACACCATAAAAACTACTTTTTTCATGTTCAATTTGTTTAATGGTTGCTCTCAAAGATATGAATCTTTGATAATTTAGTTATCTACTATATTTAAAGAAGAGGACGTAATTATAAAGAAACCTATTCTAGGATTAAATGTATCTTTAGGTATGAAGTGGGAAAAGGCCTTAAAAGACTATGGACATTACTTAAAATTGGAGCGTGGATTGGCCCATAATTCCATTAAAAATTACATAATGGACGTGGAAAAGCTTATTGCATTTCTTGAAGATTATCAAATAAAGGAATCCCCAATAAACATTTCAAGGGATATCCTACAACAGTTCATTTACGAGGTTGCCAAAGTTGTAAATCCCAGATCGCAGGCACGTATCATATCCGGATTAAAAAGTTTTTTCAATTATTTGGTAATTGAGGATTATAGGCAGGACAATCCGCTGGATTTGATAGAATCTCCCAAAATAGGAAGAAAATTGCCGGACACCCTTTCCGAAACGGAAATTAACAAGCTTATAGAGCATATTGATTTGAGCAAACCCGAGGGCGAACGAAACCGGGCCATGCTCGAAACGTTGTACGGTTGTGGCCTTCGCGTATCGGAACTTATCGGTTTAAAATTATCCGACCTTTTTTTTGATGAGGATTTTATTAAAGTTACGGGGAAAGGAGATAAACAACGCTTTGTACCCATAAGCGATATCAACAAAAAATACATTGATATCTACCGAAATGAGGTTCGTGTACACCAAGAAATAAAAAAAGGATTCGAAGACACTCTATTCCTGAACAGAAGGGGAAGGCAATTGACACGGGCCATGGTCTTTACCATTGTTAAAAACCTTGCCGAGAAAATAGGCCTGCATAAAAATATTAGCCCGCATACTTTTCGCCATTCCTTTGCCACCCATTTATTGGAAAATGGTGCCGATTTAAGGGCCATCCAACAGATGTTGGGTCATGAAAGCATCACGACGACGGAGGTATATATGCATGTTGACCGAAGCCATCTGGCAGCCGTGCTGAATAAATATCATCCAAGGAAGTAACTTAAAATTTGAGCTTTCCTTTTAGTGTATATACTTGAGGCATTGGTATCAATGGTTCCCCAAAGGCTCCCACGGAAGAACTGTTTATTTGGAAGTTGCCCCTTGCCTCCACTTGAAAATTTTTATTAACCTCATAACCGATTCCAGAGACAATACCAATTCTTGGAGGAACCTGTTTTTGGGATTCTAAACCAGGATACTTTTTAATACTGTAATCTGCTTCCATGCCTGAAAACAAATACCAGTTTTCATTCAAATAGTGCTTAAGTAGTATGTTGGATCTAAATCGATTGGAGAGCACGTAAGTGTCGTAAAAAGCACTGAGATCTGCCGAAAAGGTGTTCGTAATCGGATAGCTTAAACGAAAGGACGCATGTTGCTCTCCACCCAGAAAAACAGGATACCCAAATGATTCCAACTTTAAGCCATCTATTGGTTTGGGCTCGTTTGCCAATCCAATTGTCTGTGAAGAACCTAGGGAGCAAATAAAAAGGAAAATTATAAAAAGATAGCACTTCATAGGTTTCGCCTTTTCTTTAAAGGAAAAGAAAAATCCCGTTTAGAGTTCCCAACTTATGAAAAATTTAACGCAGCCCTTTGATAATCAATCCCTGAACTGATCATAGTTTCTTTTAAAAGGTCGGATAATGAGTCGGGCCTCCCGGTCAAATCGGATATAATTATACACCCAATTCACGAATACCACTACCCTATTCCTAAAGCCTATCAAAAAGAACAAATGCACGAACATCCACACGAACCAGGCAAAAACACCCTGAAATCGAATATTTTTTAAATCACAGACCGCTTTGTTACGCCCAACCGTTGCCATACTACCTTTGTCTTTGTAAATAAAGGGTTCGAGCGATTTTCCGTTTATGAGTCGGACCAAATTTTCGCCCAGTTTCCTGCCCTGTTGAATGGCAGGTTGCGCCATCATGGGATGCCCTCTAGGTGCCTCTTCGCTCTGCATACATGCAATGTCGCCTATGGCAAAAATATTTGGGAATCCAATCACCTGGTTGAACTCATTGACCGAAAGCCTATTACCACCAGCAATCAGTTCCTTGGCATCCAGACCCTTTATGGTGGCCCCTTTTACGCCGGCGGCCCAAATTAAGGTGGCGGTCTCGAAGACTAAATCGGTTTTGGTCCGAACGGTTTTGCCGTCATATCCGGTTACCCTCACATTTTTCCAAACCTGTACGCCCAGATCTTCCAAAAATTTCTCGGCCTTCTCGGACGCCTTTTCGCTCATCGCATCTAGAAGTCGGTCTCCTCCTTGAACCAAATTTATCTGTGCCCTACGTGTATCCAGATCGGGATAGTCTTTGGGCAGGATACCTTTTTTTATTTCGGCCAAGGCACCCGCCAGTTCCACCCCGGTAGGCCCGCCTCCTACTATGACGAAGTTCATGAGCGCATCACGTTCGTGGTATTCATCCGTGAGCAGTGCCTGTTCAAAGTTCTCCAAAATGAGGCTTCTTAGATTCAAGGATTGCGGGATGGACTTCATGGCCATGGCATGCTGCTCCAATTCCGTATTACCAAAGAAATTGGTCTCTGAACCCGTAGCGACCACCAAATAATCGTATGAAATCTCGCCAATGGTGGTTTTTAACAACTGTTTATTAGGAAGTATTTCTGTTACCTCGGCGAGCCTAAAAAAGAAATTATCATATCCAATCAACACCTTACGCAGGGGATAGGCAATGGAATCCGGCTCCAATCCGCCTGTGGATACCTGATACAACAAAGGTTGAAAGGTATGGTAGTTGTTCTTGTCCAAAAGTACCACCTGTACTTCTTGCTTCCGAAGTTTTTGGGCCAGGGAAATTCCACCGAAGCCCCCACCAATGATGACAACTCTAGGATTATTGGAACGAGGTATGTTCATATTCAAAAAGTAAGTTGCAAAATTAAACAAACGGGTTTCGAATAGAAAAGAATATAGCGTTTTTAGTAACTTTAAGGACTAATTCAACTAAATCACTCCAGCATGCAAAAAATTACGATTATGCTCATCGTTCTGTGTACCTCCGTACTCACATTGAGCGCCCAAAAAACCAAAAAGGAAGTATTGAAATCCTTGGATCAGAAAAGCGAAACCTACGGAGAAATATCGCAGGAAATATGGAACCTGGCAGAGATGGGATACCAGGAAGTAAAAAGTTCCGCATTACTACAAAAAACCTTGGAAGAAGCAGGTTTCACCATTGAAACCGGCGTAGCGGGCATTCCAACGGCCTTTATTGCCGAGTATGGCAGCGGTAGCCCTATCGTGGCCATTATGGGCGAGTATGATGCACTCCCCGGTCTATCGCAAGAGGCCGTGGCCGAGAAAAAATCGGCCGGAGGTGCAGCAGGTCATGCATGTGGGCACCACCTGTTCGGCACCGCTTCCACCGCTGCAGCCATTGCTACAAAGGACTGGATGGTGGCCAACAATAAACAGGGTACGATACGCTTTTATGGAACCCCGGCCGAAGAGGGGGGATCCGGAAAAGTGTACATGGTTAGGGCCGGACTTTTTGACGATGTAGACATTGCGCTTCATTGGCATCCTGGCGCACAAAATGCATCGAACGCAGGGGCCGCTTTGGCCAATAAATCGGCCAAATTTCGTTTCCATGGATTTTCTGCACACGCAGCGGCCGCTCCGGAGCAGGGTCGTTCCGCTTTGGACGGTGTAGAGGCCATGAACATGATGGTCAATATGATGCGCGAGCATGTACCATCTGATGCGCGAATTCACTATGTTATAACCTCTGGTGGTAAGGCGCCCAACGTAGTTCCAGATTTTGCCGAAGTCTATTACTATGCGCGCCATGCAAAAAGGGATGTGGTCATCGATATTTTTGACAGGATCGTGAAAGCTGCCGAAGGAGCTGCTTTGGGAACGGGAACTACCATGGACTATGAAATGATCGGGGGTACCCATGAATTGTTGCCCAACCTAACCTTACAGAAAGTAATGTTCGACAATTTGACCGAAGTGGGTGGTTTTGATTATACCCCCGAGGAAAGGGAATTTGCCGATAAAATTGCAAAATCCCTAGGCAAGGATCAGGCCGATATCAGTGTTGCCCAAAATATCCAACCCTACAAAACCGAAGCAAAACCGGGAGGTTCCACGGATGTTGGCGACGTAAGCTTTACCGTGCCAACCGTAGGAATGAGCGCCGCCACGTGGGTGCCCGGAACACCGGCGCATAGCTGGCAGGCCGTGGCCGCGGGCGGTACTTCCATTGGAAAAAAAGGCATGATGGTCGCCGCAAAGACCCTGACCTTGACCGCTATCGATATTTTTTCCGATAAAAAATTAGTGGACGCCGCCAAGGCCGAATTTCAGGAAAAACGGGGAGCCGACTTCAAATACATCCCACTTTTGGGCGATAGGGAGCCTGCTCTGGATTATAGAAAGTAGTATCAATGGGTTATTAAAAGAGGCTGTCTAAAAAGTTTTATTTGCCTTATTGTCAGAGTGAGCCTGTCGAAACCGATTGTTAATTTCAGTAGGTTAGAATATTTCGACAAGCTTCATATGACATGCGGGACTACTTTTTTAGACGGTCTCTGTTATTTTATTTTCAACCCATACTGTAACAAAAGCTGATTACATACTACTAATAGCTTAACAACAGCCAACCATTTGTGAATAAAGAACTGGAACATAGTTTTGTGACAGAGCTTGAGGCCAATCAAAATATTGTCCACAAGGTTTGTACGCTATACACAAATGATAGGGAGTCGCACAACGACCTGTTTCAGGAAATTACTATTCAACTATGGAAGGCCTACCCCAAATTTAGGGGAGAATCCAAGTTCAGTACTTGGATGTACCGGGTAGCGTTGAACACAGCGATTACCCTTTACAGGAAATCCAAAAGAAGAATAGATACACAGGATTATGAATCGGTCTTATTCAAGATAAAGGCCGATGAATATGATGAAACGGAAGAACAGCAGTTAAAACTGATGTACAAGGCCGTACGGCAATTGGGCGATATTGAAAAAGCCTTGGTATTTATGTACCTGGAAGATAAAAATTATACGGAAATAGCGGAAACACTCGGTATCACGGAAGTAAATGCCCGCGTAAAGATGAACCGTATCAAAACAAAATTAAGAACCATTTTGAACCCCTAGGTTATGACGGATGAGTTGGAATTATTAAAGAGGGATTGGCAGAAAAAGGAAGTAAACCTGCCCAAACTTTCCTATGAGGATATTCATAAAATGATTTGGAAGAAATCCTCTTCCATAGTCAAGTGGATATTGATTATCAGTATTTTGGAGTTTGCCGTACCCCATTTGCTCTATCTCTTACCTTCAATGCAAGATGGAATGGAAGTTTATAAAAAGATTGGAGTGTCCAAATATTTATTTTGGGCCTCTGCTTTGACTTATGCGGTTATTTTCTATTTCATCTTCCAGTTTTACAAGCGTTTTAAAGAGATTTCAGTTTTGGACAGTTCCAAAAATTTGATGCGTAAAATCATTCGAACCAGAAGAACGGTGAAGCATTATGTCATATTTTCACTTTCCATGGTGTTGGTAAACGTATTGATTATGGTTGTGGGTATCGCCCTAAGCGATAATGTGCTAAGTGCATTTCCAGATTTGAAGTATAAACTTGACAACATTTCTCCGGAAAAATTAAAACTTACCCTAATGTTTTCTGTTGGGATTTTTGGTATAGTTCTTACCCTATTCATGGGAGGAGTGTACTTTCTTTTATACGGTCTGTTGCTAAGAAAACTCAACAAAAACTATCGGGAACTTAAACAGCTGGAAATTTAATTGGTCTTTCGCCAACGACGTTGTTTATTCTCTTCTTCGTAGGCCAGCAACTCCTCCTTGGGAATGACCTTTAAGAAAGAAGGATGTTGCTCTATGGCATATTCCAATTTTTCTATGATGGATTCCGTGGTTTCGTTATCGTAATCGATTTCCAAGGGCTCTTTGATGACCATGGACTGTAAAATGCCTTTCTTTTTAACCCGAAGTCCCTTTTTATCAAAAGAGCGTCTGAATCCGTCAATGACGACCGGTACTACAATGGGCTTGAACTTTTTAATGATATGGGCCGTGCCCTTTCTAAGGGGTTTCCAAGGAGTGGTCGTACCCTGCGGAAAGGTAATTACCCAACCATCCTTCAAGGCAATGCCAATATTGGAAATATCGCTCATTTTTACCTGCCTGTTTACTTCCTTTCCCTCGGAACGCCAAGTTCTTTCCACGCTAATGGAGCCTGCATAGGCCAAAATCTTGGTCAATAGGCTTTTTTTCATTGTTTCGGCCGCGGCCACGTAATACATGTTAAGCTTTGGCTGCCAAATGTATCCTACGTTCTTGATGGAATCCTCCCTACCGCTCAAACTGGCATTGAACACATGGAACATGGCCACTACATCGGCAAAGTAGGTCTGGTGGTTGCTCACAAAAAGTACATTGGTATCTGGCAAGCTTCGAATAATTTCGGAGCCGTCGATTTCCAACTTGTTAAATCGCTTATACCTTTGATGGGACATTAGACCTAATATCCGTATCAGCCATTTTTTTAGAAAAAGGTTATGCCCAAAAGGGTTTTTCTTAAACAATCCCATAGTTGCTAAAATACTAAATACACTTATAACACCTGCTTCAAAAGATCTTTAATCTCGCTCAACATCATGGCCGTTGCCCCCCAAATAATATAATCGTTTAGTTTAAAGGCCGGTACGGCAATTTCATCAGCGTAGGAGGTCTTCATTTTTTTTGTGGTCAGGTTGATATCCTCCAAAAAATCGGCCAGGGAAATTTCCAAAATTGAGGCCACTTCAGATTCCTGTATCTTGAAAGGCTTTGGTTTTTTGTACAGACCAATGAAAGGCTGCACCTCAAAATTACTGGGCGGTATATACACTTCAGATAGTGTTCTTACCACCTCCACATCCTTTGGGTTCACCCCAACTTCCTCATAGGTTTCTCGTAGGGCGGTAATCTTTAGGTTCCCATCTTCCTTCTCGGCCTTCCCTCCAGGAAATGCCACTTGGTTGGAATGGACACCCTCGTAGGTCTTGCGTAAGATGCACAAAAACTGCGTCCGGTTTCCCAAACCCGGATAGAAAAGTGCCAAGACCGCCGCTTTCCTTGGATTTTTTCTCGGAAGCCTACCTTCCATAAGTTCCTTTATCCTTTCCTGGGGCGCCATTTTATAATGGGAAATTTCGCCTGGGAGCGGTAAATCCTTTATTTTTGAAATCCGTTGTTCAAAAAAGTTGAAATCCATGCGTTTAAAGACTTTCTACTATTTTTTTATAATTCTTACGGTTCCATTTATAGGGTGTAAAGATACGCCCCAAAAGCCTGAAACCCCATCGAAAAAAGAAATAAAAGATGTGGATTCATCCGAAGTCGTTACCCAAGAAACTGAAAAAGCAGATGAAGATACTTTTGAACTTACCGAAGAAAATGCCATCGATTTTTTCTTCGATTATCAAAAAGACCTAAAAGCCAACAAGGTAAAAATGACCACAAAGTTTGGAAGCTTCATAATCCAACTCTATGACGATGTTCCCTATCACAAAGCCAACTTTATTTATTTGACCCGAAAAGGTTATTTTGACTATACCCAATTCCACAGGGTCGTCAAGGATTTTATAATACAAGGGGGCAGTTCAGACGATCAAAAAACGGCCGACAAACGATGGGACATTGGCCGATACCTCCTTCCGCCAGACACCAAAAAAGGGTACAGCCATCACAGGGGCACCGTCTCCATGCCCAGTAGCGAAATGGACAACCCGCACAAACTGGCTTCGCCTTACGAGTTCTTTATCGTGGTAACGGACCCAGGTTCCTATCATTTGGATGGAGATTTCACACCATTTGGAAAAGTAATCGAGGGAATGGACGTAGTGGACAAAATCAATGCCCAACCCGTTGGCAAGGGTGATTGGCCACAACAGAATATTTACATCACCAAAGCGGAGGTTATCGAATAAACGCTCATTTCCTATAAATACTGGGTAAGGCTATCTTAAATTTCACTGCCAAAAGGCGCAAAACTATGATGCAGATAATTCCCGTGATGTAGGGAATATCTGGATTCACGGGAAACTGAAGGATTAAAAAATAGATACCGCCACCAAGAATACATACGGTCGCATAAATTTCCCGCCTGAAAATAACGGGGATTTCATTGCACAAAATATCCCTAATAACCCCTCCAAAACAAGCGGTCATGGTCCCCAATGCGATGCACATGATGGGCAACAACCCGGCGTCCAGTCCTTTTTGTATTCCGATCATTGTGTAAAGACCTATTCCTATGGTATCAAAAAGAAACAGGGATTTTCTAAAGTATTTCAACCTTCCTGCAAAAAGAATCGAAAAGACCACGGTAACGATGATAATAATAGTATAATTGGGTTGGGTCATCCAGCCTACAGGCGTATTCGCAATCAATACATCCCTTAGGGTTCCTCCTCCCACTGCGGTCACAAATGCGATGATAAAGACCCCAAAGACATCCAAGCGCTTCTCCATGGCCACCAGTACTCCTGAAATGGCAAAGGCGATGGTTCCTAGAATGTCTATAAGGGAGTAGAGCATGGGTCAACTACAATTGCTGCGTATAATAACTGTAATCCTTGATAACGATGTCCACAAATTCCATGGGCTGTAAATCACTGGTTATATCCGTGACTTTTTTTATTCGGTTGTTCAGGGATAAAATTACCTTGTGGTTTCCATTTCTTCGGGCGTTATCGTATAGATTTTTGATGGTCTGCATTTCATTGTCCTTAAAGACCGTAACCTGAGGAAATTTTGGGGTATAATTAGAGGGCAAGTCCCGTAAAAGCGTATCCCTCAAGAACACCCTTCGCTTTTCACTGATTACGGTAGTTCCCGCCGCAATGTCCCCCACGCGTTGTCCCTTACCGCGTATTAAAATGGTAAAAACGGCAATACCGCCGGAGGTCAAGGTAATGTCCAACATCCGTAGTATCCATCGGATAAAATAACTGGAAAACCCGGGTTTGGTTCCATCCAGTTTGACCACCCGTATACCCATAAAATGCTTTCCTATGGTCTTCCCATCCATAAAGGTCTCCATCAAAAAATAATATAGGAAGGCGGGAAGGCTCATGAGCAAATAAATGGCCCAAGAATCGCCCGGTTCCACATCCAAGGCCAATAGCAGCCAAAACATCAGCACGTAATAAATAACGATGATAAGGGTATCAATAATGTAGGCCAAGATGCGGTCGCCAAGGTGTGCCGTATTTTGGGCAATGCTTATATTTTGGGCTGTTTCTATTTGAAATTGTTCCATTCTTTTGTTTCTTTGGTATAAACCAAGTAGTCAATGCGCGAAGCCGCCTTTGTAAAGCAAAATAAGGACAAATGGTCAACTTTTGAAAGCGCCTTGGCTAACAAAACAAATCTGGACCCAAATGTATTGTCCGATTTATACATAGAGGTTACGGACCATCTGAGCTACGCCAAAACCTTCTACCCAAAGAGCAATACCGAGTTTTACCTCAATTCCCTCGCCTCACAGGCACATCAAAAAATATACAAGACAAAGAGGGAGTCCAAAAGCCGCATCATCACCTTCTGGAAAACGGAATTCCCCCTAATGTTCAAAAACCATCACCGGGAGCTGCTCATCGCTTTTCTGGTGTTCCTGTTCTTTTCCTTTGTAGGTGCCTATTCGGCTGCCAATGAAGGGGATTTTGTCCGTTCCATATTGGGAGATGCCTATGTGAACATGACCCTTGAAAACATCGAAAAGGGCGACCCCATGGCGGTTTATAAGCAAATGGGGGAGTTCAATATGTTCCTGGGAATCACCATCAACAACATACGGGTAGCCTTGATGGCCTTTGTGTATGGCATTACTCTGGGAGTGGGAACCCTGATGGTCATGTTACAGAATGGAATCATGCTCGGCAGCTTTCAATATTTTTTCTACGAAAAAGGATTGCTGTGGGAGTCGGTGCGTACCATTTGGATCCACGGCACCATTGAGATATCGGTCATAATAATCGCCGGCTGTGCGGGCTTGGTCCTGGCCAACGGTATGTTGTTCCCCGGCACCTTTACCCGCTTGGAATCCTTTAAAAGAGGGGTCAAAAACGGGCTTAAAATAATGGTAAGCACCATTCCCTTTTTTGTGGTCGCGGGTTTCCTGGAAGGTTTTGTAACCAGACACACGGAAATGCCGGACTGGCTGGCCATCTTGATTATTTTAGGGTCCCTTGCACTAATTATTTTTTACTACGTTATATACCCATACCAAATAAACAAAAGACACAGATTACATGAAGCCAAATTACATTGAGTTCAAAAAGCAGCGGGATCTTGGGGAGATTATCTCGGACACCTTTGCTTTTCTTAGGGCCGAGTTCAAACCCTTTTTCAGTACTTTTTTCAAAATTGTAGGCCCCTTCCTTGCTGCGATGATCGTTGCCCTGGTAGCCTACCTATATTTTATTGGGAATGGTTTCACTTTTATGCTTCAAAATGAAAGCGGCGCGGCAAGCATTGCCACCATTTTCGTGGTTGGGCTTGTATATGTCCTATCGATTATTGTGCTGTACACCATGTCACAATCTACGGTACTGCACTACATAAAATCCTACACCAATGGTAAGGGCACCACAGATTTCAATACCATTCGAAAAGAGGTTTACGGAAGCTTCTGGAGTTTTATAGGATTGGGCATCATGGTTAGCCTTTCCATACTAGTAGGCCTCATGATCTGTATTTTACCAGGAGTCTATCTTTACGTACCCTTGGCACTGTCCTTCAGCATCATGGTCTTTGATAAAATGGGCGCATCGGATTCCTATAGCTACAGTTTTAAGTTGGTAAAGGACGAATGGTGGATATCCTTTGCCACCATCTTCGTCATCGGGATCATCCTATATATAGCGGCCTTGGCCTTCTCCCTACCCGCGGTGGTATATCAATGGGCAAAAATGGGCATTCTTTCCGGGGAGGTGGACGCCGAAAACGTCTTTGAAATGACCACGGACCCTATATATATACTTTTTAATATCATAGGTACCGTAGCCCAATTTTTGTTGAACCTTATAAGCATCATTTCCCTGGCCCTTATTTATTTCAACCTCAACGAGAAAAAGAATTTCACCGGAACCTTTGAACAAATAGAAAATCTAGGAAAAACAGCCGAAGAATAATATGCCGAAACGGGTCCTATTGGTACTATTTTTATTTCTGACCGATTTTCTATTGGCCCAGCAGGATTCTTTGGTCGTACAATATGACACTTTGGAAATCGCTCCAGTAACCATAACAGATTCCGATTTGGAGTCCTTTCGGAACGATCCAAAGTTCGATTATGAAGTCGTGGAAAAAAGCGCTCCGGATTGGTGGATTTCTTTCAAGAATTGGTTAGATAGGATATTCATGAGGTTATTCGAGTGGATTTTCGGTATCGAAAAGGCCACCGGGGCCTTCAATGCCTTTCTTCAAATCCTCCCATATCTCCTTTTGGGAATCCTGATTTTTATCCTGATCAAGTTTTTCCTGAACGTACATGCACGCTCCTTGATGCATACTAAAAACAATAACTCCTTGGTGCATCTGTCTGAAGAGGAGCAAATCATCAAGAACGAGAACATAGAGTCCTTGATTGAAAAAGCCTTGGCCGAAAAGAATTACAGACTTGCGATACGCTATTATTATCTATGGATACTACGGTTGATGACCGATAAGGAAATCATTCAATGGGAGTTGCAGAAAACCAACGAGGATTACCTTTCCGAAATAAACTCAACGGGTTTAAAGGATGCCTTCAAAACCACCACAAATTTTTACAATTACATTTGGTACGGTGATTTTCCATTGGACGAAACCAAATACAACCGTGTGGCCAATGCCTTTATTGCGCTAAAAAAACAGGTCTCCAATGCGTAAAAAAGGGATTTCCTACATAGTGACCGCCATAATACTGATTGCCGGGTTGCTGCTTTTGCAGTACAACAAACCAAAGACCATCAATTGGTTTGAGTCCTATGTGAGTACCCACAAAATTCCGTACGGTACTTTTGTTGTAAATGATTTGATGGAAAACTTGGTTTTCAAGGAAAAAGTACAACAGGTACATGTCCCCCCTTTTGAGTTTTTGGCGGATATGCCATCCAAAAAAGGTATCTATGCATTTGTGAACAATGGCGTATTTTTTGAGGAAGCCGAGCTGAACCGACTCTTGGAATGGACCGCCGAAGGCAATACCTTGTTCATTGCTTCTGAAGGTTTTGAGGAAACCCTCAGGGACACGTTAGGATTTGAACTCGGAACCCGGTATGCCGGTTTTGAGGTGACCCAGGATCAGGAGCATCGATTGGTAAATCCTAACTTAAAAAGTAGCAAAACCTATCCGTACAAAAAGGAAAGCTTTGTGACCATCTTTGAAGCACTCGACACCATTAACTCCGTCGCATTGGCCACCGTGGAACTACTCGAGGAGGAAAATGACAAAAAATCCAGGGATGTAACGGCCATAAAAATTCCGTTCGGTAAAGGTGAAATTATACTATCCACCTTTCCCAAGGCCTTTACCAATTACTTTATTCTGGAGGATGACAACAGGGAGTACACGGCCGGTTTACTATCCTATTTTGGACATGCGGAGCATATTTATTTGGACAACTATTACAAAAGTGGAAAGTCCTTCTACACCTCGCCCATGTACATATTTTTGAACACCAAAGAATTGAAATGGGCCTATTATCTGATGCTTATTGGAGGGCTGGTATACATCATTTTTGAGGGGAAAAGAAAGCAACGGCCCATACCCGTTGTGAAACCGTTGAAAAACCAGACGCTCGCCTTTACCCGAACCATTTCGGACATGTATTTTGAAAAAGGGGACACAAAATCCATCGCGGAGCATAAAATCAATTATTTCCTCAACTATATCAAGAGTCGGTACTATCTTGGAAACGTTACCAAGGAGGAGGAATTTTACAAAAGTGTATCGGCGCGAAGCGGAAACTCCCTTGCCGATACCCAGTCACTTTTTAAGCTGATGGACGAGCTAAGATCGAGCGACCAAGTATCGGAACATCAACTCAAACAACTCAATAATCTGATTCAGAAATTTAAATCTAAAAATGATGGAAAATAACGAGGAGCAAAAAGAAGAACTTGGTTTTGACAGCCGGATTCCCTTGGCCGAGCTGCAAAAGGCGGTAGCCGACATCAAACAGGAACTCTCCAAAGTAATCGTAGGTCAGGAAAACTTTATTGAACTCTTGATCGTGTCACTCTTGGTGGATGGCCATGTCTTGATCGAAGGTGTTCCCGGGGTTGCCAAGACCATTACGGCAAAGCTCTTTGCAAAGACCTTGAAAACAGAATTTAGTCGGATTCAATTCACGCCAGACCTTATGCCCAGTGATATCCTGGGGACATCCGTATTCAATGCAAAAACTACCGACTTTGAGTTTAAAAAAGGTCCAATATTTTCGAATATTATCCTGATCGACGAAATAAACAGGGCGCCCGCAAAGACCCAAGCGGCCATGTTCGAGACCATGGAGGAACGGCAGGTGACCATGGACGGCACTACCTATCCCATGGCCGCCCCGTTCATGGTGTTGGCCACTCAAAATCCCATTGAACAAGAGGGAACCTATGCCCTGCCCGAAGCGCAACTGGACCGTTTCCTTTTTAAAATTAAAATAGACTACCCAAAAACAGAGGAGGAAATCTTGATTTTAAAGACCCACCACGAACGCAAGGGGTCACAACCCCAAACGTTGATAAAGGATATTCTCGACCCAAAACAATTGGCGATTTTCAAGGGACAGATTCAGGAAGTGGTTGTGGAGGAAAAGATTTTCAAGTACATCGCCGAGGTCGTTGCCAAAACCCGAAACCACACACATCTATATCTGGGCGGTTCACCAAGGGCCTCGATTGCCGCCTTGAACAGCGCCAAGGCATTTGCGGCCATTAACGGCAGGGATTTTGTTACCCCGGAGGATGTAAAAAAAGCCATGGTTCCGGTTTTGAACCATAGGGTCATCCTAACCCCGGAACGGGAAATGGAAGGCATGTCCACGGAGAATGTCGTGCAAATGATTATGGAAAGCGTGGAAATACCTAGGTAAATGAACTTTATAAGGTCCTTTTACATACATAACATCTTTTTTAGGTACCTCGCGGTCCTTTCGGGCTGTTTTGTGCTTTCCTATTGGGTCAAACCACTCTACCCCATCGCATGGCTTTTGACGCTACTGCTTATTGGTCTATTTCTTTTTGATATTTTTTTATTGTATGCACCGGGTCAGAACATAAAAGCCGAAAGAAAACTTCCCAAAAAACTCTCCAACAGTGACATAAACCCAATAAAAATCACCTTCGAAACGAGGTATGGATTTAGGACCTATGTTTCCATTATTGACGAACTGCCCGTTCAGTTTCAAAAGCGGGATTTCGACTTTAAAACGTCTCTTATCAAGGGTGAAAAAAAACAGTTCGAGTATGAGGTGCGACCAGTGGACCGAGGAGAATATATTTTTGGAAACCTGATCGTTTTTGCTTCCTCGCCTTTGCGCATCATCAAAAGAAAATACAGTTTTCAAAAAGACCAAATGGTGCCTGTGTATCCCTCCATCATACAGATGCAGCAATATGATTTTTTGGCCATCAGCAAAAGACTTACGACCATCGGCCTAAAAAAGATTCGGAGAATAGGGCATACCCAAGAATTTGAGCAGATAAAGGAATATGTACAAGGGGACGATATTAGAACCTTGAACTGGAAAGCAACGGCGAAACAACATCAATTGATGGTAAACCAGTATCAGGACGAAAAATCGCAGCCCATCTATTCCATCATTGATACGGGAAGGGTGATGAAGATGCCGTTTAACGAATTAAAACTCTTGGACTACTCCATTAATAGCTGTCTGGCCTTTTCCAATGTGACCCTCAAACGAAATGATAAAACCGGGTTGATCGCGTTTTCAAAAAATATTGAAACCTATGTACCGGCCGTTCAAAAGATTACCCACCTCAACACGATACTGGAAAAACTGTACAACATTGGCACCGCATTTACGGATTCCGATTTTGGATTGCTCTACGGACACATAAAACGAAAGATAACCCACCGAAGCCTTTTGTTGCTGTATACCAATTTTGAGCATATTTCAGCGCTAAGGAGACAACTGCCCTACCTCTTGGCGATGGCAAAAAAACATGTACTGGTGGTCATCTTCTTTGAAAACTCCGAATTGGAAAAACTTATCCATACCGATGCCGAGGATATGCAGGCCATTTACCATAAAACCATTGCAGAAAAGTTCTCCCTGGATAAAAAATTGATGCAAAAGGAACTGGAAAAGTATGGTATACAGACCATTTTGACCAAACCTGAAGAACTGACCATAAAGGCTATCAACAAATATCTCGAAATCAAGGCGAGGGGAATTTTATAAAACTTATTCCAAAAAGAAGGATACTTGAATTTGGGATTGAATATCTCCCGAACCTTTTTCCGTAACAACAGGTATAAAAATAGGGGTCGCATTGTTTGAACCATCAGCAACAAGACAACCACATCCCTTTCCGGAGCGACCATTCCTTCGATACGTGTTTTTAAACAAGAGTTCCAAAGCCAGACCAGATATTACACCGCCCAGTGTGGTATACAACACATCATCTGTTTGCCATAAACCGGAATTGGACTTGTCATACGTTTCCTTGGCAAGACCGGCGGCCAAACTCGAGCCAAAGGCACCCGCCCAGGTCCAGCCCCGTTGACCAGGAAATATTTTATGGGCGGCATAGCCACCTACTCCACCAATGACCACTCCGGCACCAACATGTTTTGCGGCATTATTGAAATCCTGTCCGTAGGAAACGGATAGGTTTAAACATAAAAACAAAAGAAAAAGTTTAAATTTCATAGACTCAATTCTTGTTTGTACTTTAAATTCCCAAACGATAAAAACAATCATTAATTTTATCGTGAAATCAATCTTCAACAAGAAAACAATCTGAATTGTGGGCACCCTACTTAAAAACACAAATTTTTGACCAAAAGCAAAAAAAGGGGCCGAACGGAGATATCAAGAAGTAATGGACTTTGTAAAAAAAACGATACTTTTTCGACTAAGGTGAAAAATAACTACACATAAATTGAGCCATAACAAGCCTTGATACCTACCGACATGTCCCAAAAGTTATTGGGATGGCGAATTACATGTGACCTATAAAAAACAATAAAAATTAACACATGAAAACGATATTACATAAAGCGGACAGCAGGGGCCATGCCGATCATGGCTGGTTAAATTCGTATCACAGTTTTAGTTTTGCCAATTATTTTGACCCCAATCGCATGAATTTTGGAGCATTGAGGGTCTTAAACGACGATACCGTGGCTGCAGGTCGCGGATTTGGGAGGCACCCACATAGCAATATGGAAATCATCTCCATACCCTTGCAAGGCGATTTGAAGCACATGGATAACATGGGCAATTCCACGGTAATTAGGGAAGGTGATATTCAGGTCATGAGCGCAGGTACCGGCGTGGAACACAGTGAATTCAACAACAATATGGATTCGCTGGTCAAATTCCTGCAAATTTGGATCATCCCGAATAAAGAAAACGTGCAACCCAGATATGACCAGATTTCGCTATCTGACCTAAAAGTAAAAAATAAGCTTTATCAAGTACTCTCCCCAAATCCGGAGGACCAAGGTGTATGGATACATCAAAATGCATGGTTCCATATGGGCGATTTTGACAAAGGGCAATCGGAAACCTACGCTTTAAAATCCGAAGAAAACGGGGCCTATATTTTTGTTTTGGAAGGCGAGGTGAGTGTCGAGGGCACAACCTTAAATGCTAGGGACGGATTTGGGATTTGGGACGTGGACTCTATAACGTTCCAGGCATTGAACGATGCCAAATTCCTGATTATGGAAGTACCGATGGAGTTTTAATTTTGATAGGATTTCAAAAACCATCATGAATGTTAGACCTGACAGGTTTACGAAACCTGTCAGGTCTGTTAATTTAATTATCATAAGCTCAATTTAAGTTTGGTATCTTTGGGGAAAAGCCATACCGATATGAAAACTGCATTTGTGATAATTATTTCTATGCTTCTATACGTTTCTTTATCCGCCCAAGAAGAACCTTTAAAATTAGGTATCGCTGGTCTTACCCACGGACACGTCGGATGGATTTTGGGCAGGGAACATAAATCGGATATCAACATGGTGGGTATTTACGAGAAAAACAGGGAATTGGCCCAAAAACTTTCCGAACAATATGGCTTCTCCATGGACATCGTCTACAATAGTATGGATGAAATGCTAAAAGCTGCAAAACCGGATGCCGTAGCGGCCTTCGGCAACATAAAAGATCATCTTTCCGTAGTGGAAGCCTGTGCCCCAAAAGGGGTTCATGTAATGGTAGAAAAACCGTTGGCCGTTAGTCTCGAAGATGCAAAAAAAATGGAAGCTTTGGCAAACAAACATGGTATCCATTTGTTGACAAACTATGAAACCTCTTGGTACGAGACCAATTTCAAGGCAAAAAGTCTTATGGAGGAAGGTAAAATTGGTGGACTACGAAAAGCAATCATCAGGGACGGACACAAAGGCCCCAAGAAAATTGGGGTTTCCAAGGAATTTCTGGAATGGCTTACGGATCCCGATCTAAACGGTGGTGGTGCAATTATGGATTTTGGTTGCTACGGGGCTAATTTAATGACTTGGTTGATGAAAGGTAAAAAGCCGAATTCCGTGACTGCGGTTACCCAACAATTACAACCCGAAAATAATCCAAATGTAGACGATGATGCCACCATAATTCTTACCTATGATACTGCCATGGCAATCCTGGAACCCTCATGGAATTGGCCCATTGGAAGAAAGGATATGGAACTCTATGGCGAAACGGGCGCCCTGTATTCTGAGAATGCCAATCAGTTGCGTATTAGACTTTCTACAGGCTACAGTTCTTATACTGAGGAAACACTGTTCTTCAAGGACAGGCCAGTTCCTTACGATGACCCTTTTTCTGTACTGGCTGCCGTAATCAATGGAAGTTTGGTATTGGAGAGATATGGTCCGTATACCTTGGAAAACAACATGATTGCCATGGAAATTTTACAGGCTTCGGTTGATAGCTCCAAGTCGGGAAAAACGATACATCTGGAGTAGTGCTCGCTTCTTCTTTGCAACCCTATTGAAAATTCTAAAATAATTAGGTAACTTTCTTGGAATATCTAGTCGCACTATTATGGAATGAGCTTTAACAAGTCTTGATACTTGCCTAGATAATTATTTGCGAATTATATCTGACCTATGAAAAACAATAAAAAATAACAGATGAAATACACTTGTACCTTTTTGCTTTTATTCTTTGTTTTTGCCTTAGGAAATGCCCAAAATTCAATCCTGGGGTTTTCCGAAAAAAGTGCCAACGAACAACAGGCACTTGAAAAAGCCTTTGAAGAAAAACTCAAGGCCACCAACATTGACAATTGGATACAGAAAATGAGTGCCGAACCCCATTGGGTAGGCACCAAATTTGGTGAGGAAAATGCCAAATGGATGCGGGACCAATTCAAGTCTTGGGGATACGACGCCAAAATAGAAACCTACCATGTCCTGTTCCCTTATCCCACGGAAAGGGTTTTGGAGTTGACCGAACCTACGCAGTATAAAGCAAAACTGACAGCGGTTCCTGTGGAGGGCGACCCCTACACTGCCCAAGGTGATGCCCTACTGCCCAGCTACAATGCCTTTTCAACGGATGGTGACGTGGAAGGCGAACTCGTTTTCGTAAACTACGGTATTCCCAAGGATTATGAGGAACTTGAAAAACTGGGTATCAGCGTAAAGGGTAAAATTGTAATTGCAAAATACCAGGGAAGTTGGCGCGGAATTAAACCAAAACTGGCCGCCGAAAATGGGGCGATTGGATGTATCATTTATTCGGACCCACAAGATGATGGCTATGGACGTGGGGATGTATATCCAAAGGGTGCCTTCAAAAATAAGACGGGAGTACAGCGTGGTTCCGTAATGGACATGCCCACATATCCGGGAGATGTTCTGACCCCTGGTTATGGCGCTACCAAAGACGCAAAAAGGCTAACGAAGGAGGAGGCTCCCACGATTACCAAAATTCCGGTGTTGCCCATTTCCTATCAAGACGCACAACCTTTATTGGAAGCTCTGGAGGGGCCCATTGCCCCGGAATCTTGGCGTGGTGGTTTGCCCATCACCTACCACATTGGGCCTGGAAAGGCAAAAGTACATTTGAAGCTGAAGTTTGACTGGCAACTGGTACCCGCGCACAACGTTATTGCCACCATGAAGGGAACTGAATTCCCAGATCAATGGGTGGTACGGGGAAATCATCATGATGCCTGGGTGCACGGTGCCAATGACCCCGTAAGCGGTATGGTAGCCCTTATGGAAGAAGCCCGTGCCGTAGGGGAAATGGCAAAAAAAGGACAAAAACCTAAGAGAACCTTGGTGTATTGTGCTTGGGATGCGGAGGAACCTGGACTTATAGGTTCTACGGAATGGGTAGAGGATCACAAAAAGGAACTTCAGGAAAAAGTGGTTGCGTATATAAATACCGATGGCAATGGCCGCGGCTTTTTGGGCGTGGGAGGTTCACATTCCCTGCAATCTATGGTAAGCGAGGTTGCCGGAGCGGTTACGGATCCTCAAACAAAGGTTTCCGTCAAGGAACGGAGGATAGCCAGGGATATGGTAAACGGTGGCAACGATACTTTTGAACTCTATGCCCTAGGTTCTGGGTCAGATTATACGCCCTTTATACAACATGCCGGTATCGCTTCGTTGAATCTAGGTTTTGGTGGGGAAAACGAAGGAGGAGAATACCATACCATTTACGACACCTATCCCCATTACAAAAGATTTAAAGATCCCGAGTTTGCCTATGGGGTTGCCCTCGCCAACACCGCCGGAAGGATTACCTTACGATTGGCCAATGCGGATATTATTCCCTTGGATTTTTCCGCATGGTACAAAACAGTATCCGGTTATTTGGAGGAAATCATGGAAGAAACCGCAAAAATGCGTACATCTGTAGAAAAACATAATAAACTCATCGACAGAAATGCGTTCGAATTGGCATTGGATCCTAGGGAGAACATTAAAGCCCCTGAGCGAAAGGAACCTGTTCCCTATTTGGACTTTTCTCCGCTACAAAATGTGCTGAGCGAACTAAAATCTACCATTGATGCGTATAGTTCCATTGATTTACATAAGGTTTCCAAGGCGGAAAAGGAGAAACTCAATGCACTGTTGATGGATGCCGAGCACAAACTTACTTCTGAGGACGGATTGCCCAGAAGACCCTGGTTCAAACATCAAATATATGCCCCAGGATTTTATACGGGGTACGGGGTGAAAACCCTGCCAGGGGTGAGGGAAGCGATAGAACAGAAGAATTGGTCCGAAGCCAAGGAGCAGATATCGGTTCTTAGTGGAACTTTAAGTAACTTTAATGAACACTTGAAGGCTATAATCGGTACTATAAAATAATT
The DNA here is from genome assembly GCF_028464205.1 of Maribacter sp. PR66. NCBI lineage: Bacteria > Pseudomonadati > Bacteroidota > Flavobacteriia > Flavobacteriales > Flavobacteriaceae > Maribacter > Maribacter sp. PR66. The sequence continues at coordinate 75,777 of NZ_JAQPCH010000010.1, read as the reverse complement.
GTTATGAGCGCCTTTGGGGGACAAGTTTGATTAAAATTTTAAAGCAAATAAGAATATGGAATCGGATTATATAAAAGTATTTGGAGGAAATGTCAACGAAAGTAACCGTGTGGAACAATTATTACAGAAAAATGATATAAGCCCGATTGTCAAAAGTGAAAGTGAGTCGGCCAGACTAGCGGGTTTTGGCACACCTTTGCCCCATATCTCGGAAATATATGTACATAAGGACGAAGAAGCAAAAGCATTGAAAATAATATCCCAGTTGGATTGGGAAGCATAAAAAAAGCCTCCTTTAGTTGGAGGCTTTTTACTTTTACCTATTTCGCTGTTATCGGTGTAATTTCGATAGCTTTAAATTCTATGGGACCGTGATCACCCTGTATCATAATGGGGCCTGCTTCGGCTTCATGATTGTCCAAAGCGCCACCGGTCATTCCCAGGATATTCTGTCCGTCAATGACCGTTTTGCCATTGGCAACTATAGTCACCCTTCTGCCAATTAACGTGATATCAAAACTTTGCCACTCCCCTGCTTTCATGGCGACGTTTTCATTGGGTGTGAGTAGTCCATATACGCCCCCAAAATAAATCGACGCCGGGGACAGTCCAATATTGTCCGCAATCTGGACCTCATACCTTCCTCTTAAATAAAGTCCACTGTTACTACCTTTTGGATATTTGAACTCCACATGTATTTTAAAATCCTTGAATTTTTCCTTCGATACTAAATTCACCCCAGATGCATTGCTCGTCAAGATACCATCAACCACTTTCCATTGATTACCTTCTTTAATCTCCCAACCATCTAGATTTTTTCCATTGAACAGGTCTATTTTCCTGCCCATTTTTTGGTCATCATAATAAGGCAACTCTGGTGCTCTTTGTCCTGTCCAAGAATAGGTTTTACCATTGGTATATACCATGGTTCCTTCCAATCCTTCACCTATCATTTCAAATTGAAATTCCATATCGGCCGCTCCAGGTTCCCATTGTGGAGGAATCTGAAATTGGAATACATCCCCAAATTTTTTGACTTCGGCTACCGGTCTCGCACTTCCAAAAGCATAGGTAAACCTACCAATTAAAGTGTTGTTTCCAGAATGCATGACCTCCAACCAGCTTGGCAAATCAGTACCTTCTTGAGAGATGGTGAGGTTCCACCTACCTTCCAACGGATGACCTTCTTGGCTCCGGACCACAAAAAAACAACTAAAAAGAATCGGGAAAAGTAATACTCTTAATTTCATAAAGCAGTTCATTAATATATCAATTTATAAGTAAACTACCTCGGGGCAAGCCCTCGAGGCATTCTTTGAAAAAGAATTTTTAATTTCGAGTCCAGCCTTGGTGTATTAAACCCTTTGGCGGTGCGAATAAATGCAGTCTCAAATATAATCGATGCCCAGCGTTTTGTACTTATGGAAAATGGGGAAAATTCATGTATTTAGGCAATAATCGGTACATAAAATTATAAATTTCAAATTTTCGCATAGGTTAATTTATAAATCCACATACTTTTTCCGTTAGTTTGAATTTGATAATTACTATTTTTAGAGCTTCTAAATCTGTAAAGAATATCATGCGATTCCTTTTTAAAGCCCCATTAATTCTCGTTGTATTAGTAGCGATTAATTCCTGTCAAAATAACAAACCTGTTGAAACTCCGGTAGTGATCTATGAAGACAGTACGGCCATAGCAGAAAAAATAGAATCAGCAAGGGCAGGGGTTTCCGCCATCGTAGCCGATGGCCTAAAATTAAGTCTTTGGGCCACCGATTCCCTAGCTCCGGACCCTATCGCCATGGATGTAGATAACGAAGGTAGGATATACATTACCCGATCCAATAGAAATAAAAATTCCGAATTCGATATTCGTGGGCATCGGGATTGGATGACCGCATCCATAGGCCTGCAATCCGTTGAAGATAGAAGGGCTTTTCTTAGGGAGACCTTCGCACCGGAAAAAAGTAAGGAGAATCAATGGTTTCCCGATCTTAATAATGATTCCATTCATGATTGGCAGGACTTGGCGGTTCAAAAGGATGAAGTATGGATGTTGGAAGATTCCGACGGAGATGGTATTGCCGATGTATCGACCCAAATCCTCAACGACTTTAATGACGAAATCAATGATGTTGCCGGTGCGCTTTTGGTACGCGACGAGGATGTTTTTGTGGGCATTGGACCGGACATGTATCGCCTAAAGGATACCAATGGGGATAAAATCTTGGATGAGAAAACAAGCATAGCCACCGGTTTTGCGGTACATATCGGTTTTGGCGGACACGGCATGTCCGGGGCAACCCAAGGACCTGACGGCAAGATTTATTGGGGCATTGGAGATATTGGCGCGAACATTACCACGGTTGATGGTGTCAACCATAAATACCCCAATCAAGGGGTCATCGTACGTAGTAATCCGGACGGAAGCAACTTTGAAATATTTGCCCGTGGGCTACGAAATACCCATGAATTTGTATTCGATGCCTATGGAAATATTATTTCCTCCGATAATGACGGGGACCACAAGGGCGAGAGCGAGCGATTGGTCCATATTGTGGAAGGCTCAGATGCCGGGTGGCGTGCCAACTGGCAATATGGCAAGTATACGGACCCAAACAATAATGGATATAATGTTTGGATGGACGAAAAACTATATGTGCCAAGATGGGAAGGACAAGCCGCTTATATCATTCCCCCGATCCAGAATTTTCACAATGGCCCAACCGGAATGCTCTATAACCCGGGAACGGCCCTGGGAAAAAAATGGTTGGACAAATTCTTTTTGGTGGAGTTCGTGGGCGATCCCAGCAGGTCACATATTTGGTCCTTTGACCTAAAACCGAAAGGAGCATCTTTTGAACTGGGTTCGGACCAATCCATTTTAACAGGAGTTCTGCCCACGGGTATCGCCTTTGGACCTGACGGAGCCTTGTATCTAGCCGATTGGATCAATGGATGGGGATCCAAGGATTTTGGTCGGGTTTGGAAATTGGACGTTACGGAGGCGGAAAACGATTTGGAACAACAACGTTTGCAGACCCAAAGGCTTATGACCCATAATTATAGGGATGATGACACGGAAAACCTCATCAAGTTATTAAGTTATGAGGATATGCGTATCAGGTTAAAGGCCCAGTTTGAACTTGCCAATAGGACATTTTGGGGATATCGGGCCTTGGAAAAGGCCATAGTGGAAGAAGAAAATCAATTCGCTAGGATACATGCCATTTGGGGCATCGGCCAAATTGCCTCCGATAATCCAAAAAAAGCGGAACCTTTGGTACCTTTGTTATCGGATAACGATCCTGAGATTATTGCCCAAGTGGCCAAAGTTTTGGGCGACGTTCGGTACCCCGATGCATCGGATACATTGCTATCCTTACTTACCCATGAGAACGACCGGGTAAAATTTTACGCCGCGCAGGCCATGGGACGATTAGGCTATGAACCTGCGGTTGAGCCATTGATCCAAATGCTTGCTGCCAATGATGACCAAGACCTCTATTTGAGACATGCTGCGGTTCTTGCCCTTTCAAGAATAGGGAAGGTAGAACCCATGGTCGCCTTGGCACGGCATGAAGATAGAAGTCTCCGTTTGGCCGCCGTACTGGTGCTGAGAAGACTTGAGAGTCCGGAAATAAGCGTATTCCTATCAGATCCGGACACCAATATTGTTACGGAAGCGGCCAGGGCCATCAACGATGATTGGTCCATAGAAGCTGCCTTGCCAAATCTTGCCGCACTACTGAGAAACGAAAAGTACAAATCTGAACCCTTGTTGAGAAGGGCCATCAATGCGGCGTTGCGTGTGGGAAGTGACGAGGCCTTACAGGACCTGATCGATTTTGCAAAAAAGGAGAGCGTTTCCGATGTTTTGAGGGGCGAGGCGCTATCGGCCTTAAGCACATGGAAGAAACCATCTGTTTTGGACCGGGTCGATGGTAGGTATAGGGGCGAAATCATCAGGGACAGCAGTCAGTTAAAAGACCGATTGGAGAAGGAAATCCCCATTTTTCTGGAGCAAAGAAATCCGGAAATCCTCATTGGGGTAGCAAAGGCTTTAAGTGCTGTGGGTATCGATAGCTACAATGACAAACTCTTCAACATTTTCAGGAATAGTAAAAACCATGATGTTAGGGCCGCTATGCTATCGGCATTGGGAAATCTGAACTACGGAAGAATGGAGGTAGCCATGTCCTTGGGCATGAAAGATGCCAACGAGGAAGTGAGAACTGCGGCGGTGGGATTATTGGCCCAATTGAACCTACCCAAAGAAAAGCTTCCAACCTTGGTCGACCCCATTTTTAAAAATGGGTCTACAAGGGAACAACAAAGTATGTTAAATGTATTGGGCGATTTGCCCAAGGATAAAACCAATGCCATCCTGAACAGTCTCATTGACAAAGCCAGTAAAAATAGGTTGGGACAGGATATCATCCTCGATTTGATGGAATCCGTATCGGCAACCGAAGATTCGGTTTTAATTGCAAAAATGGACAAGTTGAATGACGCGGGCTACACGGCCGATTCGTATCTGGAGACCTTGTACGGCGGAAATCGATGGAACGGAAGGGATGTTTTCAATAGCAATCCAACGGCCCAGTGTGTACGCTGTCATGCAGTGAACGGTTCGGGAGGAGAGGTAGGTCCCCCGCTGGATAATATTGCGAATATTTTAACCCGTGAGCAGATTTTGGAGGCCCTTATTGAACCCAGTGCCAGATTGGCGCCCGGATATGGAACCGTAAACCTCACCCTAACCGATGGGCAGATGGTCTCCGGCGTACCTTTGGAAGAAAATAACAAAGAACTGTTGTTACGTACGTCTGAAGCGGAACCTATGCGCGTTCCAAAAGGAAGAATAAAAAAGAGGGAGAACTCGGTATCCTCCATGCCCGCCATGGGCCGTCTCATTACCAGAAGGGAGCTACGGGACCTTATGGAGTACTTGGGTAGTTTGAAGCAACAGGATAAAGGAGCTTAAAGAAAATACTCCATTTAAAAAGTCAAACATCTTAGGCAACCTTTTTCAATAAGCGCATCTTTTCAAAAAAGAAGCCTTATGAAGTTACGTGTTTTTAAAAAATTGGGAGTTGTCGTACTATGTATGCTATTCGTTAAATGTGATTTAAACGAGGACCCAATAGAATGTCCATCGCCTTTAACCGGAGATTTGTTGGAAACGGAGCTGACGCTGGTAGGAACCTGGAAAATCAGTGGAATAACGGCGGACACAGAGGTGGATATTAGCAATGATTCCGAAGACAATCCAAGCACGGATATTTACAACCAATCCAGCGATTGTTCCAAGGATGCATTTTACACGTTCAACGAAAATAGAACCTATACCTATAACACGGGTACACAAACGGATGGCTGCACGAAGAATACCACATCAGGGACTTGGCAATTGAATCAAAAGGATCTTTTATTGGTAGTGTCCTGTGGCTCCAATGTTTATGATGTCTCCTTTAACGAGGATGATTCACAATTTTCATATACCCTTTCCCTAGACGTTCAGGAAGTAAATGGCGTATTGACCAGTGCAAGGATAACGTTCACTTTTTCAAAGGAAGAAAATTAACTTAAGATTCGTTTCAATGAGGATTTCTATTTCCCGTTGCAAAGTAGATTAAGACATCCATTGTATTGATCGATGATTTCCTCCATGATTTCCTTGGCAGGTTTTATATCATGGATAATGGATGAGACCTGACCTATTTCGAGTTCGCCCTCTTCCAGGTCACCCTCGAACATACCTTTTTTTGCTCTGCCCCTTCCTAAAAGAATCTTGAGTTCTTCTGGTTTGGCATCCCTAGCATAAGCGGCCTGCACATCAGAATAAAACTTATTCTTTAATAGACGTACCGGGGTCAACTCCTTCAAGGTCAATAGCGTGTCCCCTTCTTGTGCCTTAACCACCTGATGCTTGAAATTTATATGACTGGACGCTTCATTAGTGGCCACGAACCTACTTCCAATTTGTACGCCATCGGCACCAAGAACCATGGCAGCAAGCATCCCCGCCCCAGTGGCGATTCCGCCAGCAGCTATAATAGGAATTTGGATTTTCTCCTTCACCAAGGGTATAAGGACAAAGGTAGTTGTCTCGTCCCTTCCGTTGTGTCCACCCGCTTCAAAGCCTTCGGTCACAATGGCATCCACCCGGGCCTCTTGGGCCTTTATTGCAAATTTTAGACTGCTCACAACATGTACAACGGTTATTCCACGTTCCTTTAAATACCCCGTCCAGGTTTTAGGATTTCCTGCTGAAGTGAAAACGATGCGTACTTCTTCTTCTTCGATGATCTCAAAAATCTCTTTAACATTCGGATAGAGCATTGGAACATTTACCCCAAAAGGTTTATCGGTAGCATTTTTGCATTTTTGGATATGTTCCCTAAGTACCTCCGGATACATGCTTCCTGCACCTAAAAGGCCCAATCCGCCTGCGTTCGAAACGGCGGATGCCAATTTCCAGCCACTGGCCCAGACCATCCCTGCCTGAATGATGGGATATTTTATTTGAAATAATTCGGTTATCCTGTTTTGCATCCCTTATTTATTTACCGATTTAACAGTTGACGGAAAGACCCCCTTAGGAAATTACCCCGGAACCTACGAGCTCATCACCAAGATACCAAGCAACAAACTGGCCTTCCGTAATGGCCGATTGTTTTTCCTCAAAATCCACATACATACCACCTTCTATTTTATAAAGGGTGGCTTCCTGAAGTTCTTGCCTGTATCTAATTCGTGCCTTCACCTTAAGGCTTTCATCGGTATGCAAGCTTAAATCTGGTCGGACCCAATGAATTTCCTCTTCCTGCACGAACAAAGTTCTTCTATAGAGTCCAGGATGCGACTTTCCCTGCCCAGTGTAAATGATATTCTGTTCAACATCCGTTTCAATTACAAATAATGGCTCCTTTGTCCCTCCCACATTGAGACCCTTACGCTGTCCTTTGGTGAAATAGTGGGCCCCTTGGTGCTCTCCTACTATTTTTCCGTCTTCAAGCGAGTACTGAGGTTTTCTGGCAAAAAAGGCAAGTTCAGATACTTTGTCGTCAAAATTGGGAACTGTAAGCTCAAATTTATTTTCACTTGAAGGAACCTCAACAATTTTACCTTTTTTGGGTTTAAGCTGCTGCTGTAGAAATTCCGGAAGCCTCACCTTACCAATAAAACAAAGGCCTTGCGAATCCTTCTTATCGGCCGTAATCAAATGCATTTTTGCGGCAATCTGCCTGACTTCAGGTTTGGTCAATTCCCCAATGGGAAATAAGGTCTTGGACAGTTGTTCCTGTGAAAGTTGGCACAAAAAGTAAGACTGGTCCTTATTTGTATCCTTACCGGCCAATAACTGATAGGTTTCAGTTCCATCCGCATTTGTAATGGTCCCTTTTCTACAATAATGCCCGGTTGCAACAAAATCCGCACCTAGCTGCAAGGCGATCTTAAGAAAAACATCGAATTTTATTTCCCGGTTACACAGCACATCTGGGTTTGGCGTACGACCCATTTCGTATTCACGGAACATGTAGTCCACGATGCGCTCCTTGTACTCAGCGCTCAGGTCCACTGTTTGAAACGGAATACCCAACTTTTCCGCAACGATAAGGGCATCATTGCTGTCCTCCAGCCAAGGGCACTCTTCAGAAATTGTTACGGAGTCGTCATGCCAATTCTTCATAAAGAGTCCAATGACATCGTAACCCTGTTCTTTTAAAAGATAGGCTGCCACACTGGAATCCACACCGCCAGAAAGTCCAATTACAACTTTTTTCATGATGACTACTTTGTCGCTACAAAAGTACAAAATTACGATACCGGTACATCAACAACTACATTTTTGAAAAGTTGGCCAATCCAAATTAATAATTGTCATCCAAAGCGGGATAACGATTTGTATTACAACTACCAATCTGAATCATCTTAAAAACAATCAATTATGTTAAAGTTTGATAAAATTTTCGATATGGAAATGGTCCTTGCTTTAATTAATATCAACAGATTTTATTAAACTTCATCGATGAATGGTATATAAAAACCCATCCTCTCAGACCCTAAATTTTAACAAAGCTTTAAATACGAACATTTAATATTGTTTAACTTTATGTAAAATTACTTAAACAAAAATAATATGAAAACAATTACTACCTATTTTAAACCTATTCTGACACTATTGGTGTTGGCTTTTGCCTTTTCCTGTAGCGAGGACGAGAATGAAGAACCCATAGTTGTGGATTCAGCTACCATTGTTGACATTGCCCAAGATGAAGATGCTCTGACATCCCTCGTGAGCGCACTAACTACTGCAGATATTAATGAGGGAACCGATTTGGTTGGAACATTGAGCTCCGATGGCCCTTTTACCGTATTTGCTCCTACCAACGATGCATTCGCAGCGCTGTTAGGGCAATTGGAGGGTTTTGATTCCTTGGAAGATTTTGATACGGATGAAGAACGTGCCCTACTTGCCAAAATTCTAACTTATCATGTGGTAGCAGGTACGGCCGCCGCCTCTACAGACTTGACAGATGGTATGATGGTCACGACCGTTCAAGGAGAGGAGCTTACCATTAGTTTGGAAGGTGGCGTTTTTATTGATGATGCTACTGACATGAATGCCCAAGTAATTATTCCTGATGTGACAGCTAGCAATGGAATCGTTCACGTTATTGATAAAGTATTGCTGCCCCAAGAAATTATCGATGCCTTGAATGCTGGCGAAATGGAAAATGAAACTGGTACCTTGGTAGATATTGTGGTGGATACCGAAACACTTTCCATTTTGGAAGCTGCAGTAATCAAAGCCGATTTGGTCGCTACTTTAAGTTCTGATGGCCCCTTTACCGTTTTTGCACCTACGAATGATGCTTTCGTGGCTTTGTTGGAGCTTCTTGGGGACGACTACAATAGTTTGGATGACTTTGACACTATGGAAGAAATGGCCCTCTTAAAGGACATCTTGTTATACCATGTAATAGCTGCTGAGGTTAAGTCGATCGATTTGGCGGCAGGTGCAGTTCCTACTGTCCTTCCAAATAACAGCATAGAGGTTATCGCTTCAGGGGATACCTTTGTAATTGGGGATGCTTCCGGTACGGACGCCAATATTACCGGGGTCGATATAATGGCATCCAATGGTGTTGCACATACGATTGATAAGGTATTACTGCCTCAAAGTGCCATTGATTTCGTAACCCAAATGCAATTAAAGTCTATAGTGGATGTTGCTGTGGAAACAGACAATTTAAGCCTTTTGGTTGGGGCTCTAACCCAGGCGAATGCCGGTCTGGTGGAAACTTTGAACGGCGATGGTCCTTTTACCGTTTTTGCGCCAACAAACGAAGCTTTTGCCGCGTTGTTGGATACTTTAGGGGATGATTATAATGGTCTGTCCGATTTTGATACCGATGCCGAAAAGGATTTACTGGTAACCATTCTGACCTACCATGTCGTTGCCGGAACGGCTGCTTTTTCAACAGCATTGAGCGATGGACAGGAAATTGAGACGTTTCAAGGAGAAAACGTGGCCATTAATATAAAGGATGGCACCGTTCACGTAGCCGATGCCACTGGAGAAAACGCGACGGTAACAATACCTGATGTTGAGGCAAGCAATGGCGTTGTACATATTATCAACAAAGTATTGTTACCACAGGCAGCTCTGGACGCGTTGGTACCTCCCGTACCCAATATTGTTGAAGCTGCCCAAGCTACAGAAAGCTTGAGTTCCCTAGTAGCTGCATTGATTCAGGCCGATGCTGGTTTGGTAGCTACCTTAAGTGGCGAAGGTCCATTTACGGTATTCGCACCAACAAACGAAGCATTTGCGGCCCTGCTGGATAGTCTGGGTGAAAACTTCAATAGCCTGGAAGATTTTGATACCGATGAGGAGAAGGCGCTGTTGGCCCAATTGCTTACCTACCATGTAGTTGCAGGAGCCGCAGTGGCCTCTACTGACCTATCCGACCATCAGGAGATTGTAACCGTACAAGGGGAATCCCTATTCGCTATTTTAAACCACGGTGTACAGATTAGGGATAAAACACACGTGGATGCCAACGTAACAATGCCAGATGTAATGACCAGCAACGGTATTGTACATATTATAGATAAAGTACTTTTGCCACAGGAAATTATTGATGCCCTACATTAATTTTTGAAACGTAACTTTGATAAAAAGCCTTCCTTATTCTAGGGAGGCTTTTCTTGTATGTTCTCAAACATCATATAAACAACATTTAGCATACAACTAAAGACCCTTTGCAACTAAGTTTTTTTTTATCTGTGAACAAGTCGCAATTTTACATTCCCAAATCTTACCAAACCAAACCTTAATCAATGGCAAAAGCCTCTACGAACTACGTAGAGGCTTTTCATTTTATAGTCTTAAACCCGGTATTTGCATTAGGGAACCTCGTGAAGGTGAAAAGCGCAAAAAAATAAAGTGGTTTGGAAATTTTAGCATAGCACCGCTATGGTGAAATTGAAAACGCAGCGCAGCGATTTATTTTGAAGCGATATTTAGCTGTAACAGCTTTTCTAATGTATAATCCGGGTTAAAAAAAGGGTTATTTCTTTTTCTGTGCTTCCGCTTGCTCCATCATTTCACGCATTTTACGCTGAAACTTGTTTTCCTTTTTAGGCTTCTTTTTATTCTCCTGTATCTGGGCATGGATCTTATCATTATCCAGAATGAAATTCTTGATAACGAGCATAATTCCAATGGTGATCAAGTTGGAAATAAAGTAATACAAACTAAGACCACTGGCATAGTTGTTAAAGAAGAACAACATCATAAAAGGCATCAAGTACATGATAAACTTCATGTTGGGCATCCCAGGTTGGGTGGGCATATTTTGTCCCGTGGTCATCATCATGTAAAAGAAGATGGCAATGGAGGCCAAAATTGGAAAAAGGCTCACATGGTCGCCATAGAATGGTATGGAGAAGCCTTCCGGAAATTGATAAATGGTATCAAAGGAGGAAAGGTCGTCCGCCCATAAAAACGACTTTTGGCGTAACGCAAAGGACGTGGGAAAAAACATAAATAGGGCATAGAAAATAGGCATCTGTAAAAATGCCGGCACGCAACCGCTCATAGGACTAACACCTGCCTTACCATACAATTTCATGGTCTCCTGCTGCTTTTTCATGGCATTGTCCTTGTACTTTTCGTTCAATTCATTGATTTCCGGCCGTAGTACCTTCATTTTTGCCTGGGACAAATACGACTTATAGGTCACGGGAGACATGGCCAAACGCACCAGAATGGTCATGATGATGATGGCGATTCCATACGGGAAGTAGGTACTCAAAAATCCATAAAAAGGAGTAAAAACATATCTGTTTATCCATCCAAAAATTCCCCATCCAAAGGGTATGGAGTCTGCGAGGCCAGCCTCCTTGTATTGGGAAAGTACTTCCAAGTCCGTGGGACCATAATAGAGGTACATATTTTTGGCAATTTCCCCTCCCTTTATTTCCAACGGGAGTTTGGATGCATAATTTTTGGTAAAGCCAAAGGTCCTACTTTCCTCCTCTACCAAATCTTGGGATTTCAACTCCCCTGTTTTAAAGGGTTCATCGGTACCTAAAATGGAGCTAAAGAAATGCTGTCTGTAGGAAATCCATTTGATGTCCTCCTCGGTTTCCTCATCATCGCCTCCGGCGGAAAGTTTACTTAATTTGCCATCCTCATGATGGTAGGTTAAACGGGTATATCTATTTTCATATTCGATACTCTTGGAATGCCGGATACCTTTCATCTTCCAATCCAGTGTAACAGGCTTGCTACTGTTGAGGATTCTGTCCAGCCCTTGGGTACGCACTGCGAAATCCACCAAATATTCACCGGGCTTCATTTCATATCGATATTCCAAAAACTGGTTGTTGGAGGTTTTGGCTTTCATGGAAAGCACTTGGTTGTCCCCAGATTTGGTCAATGTAGGTTCAAAGAATAGGTCCTTTGTATTCAAGACCCTGTTATCCGTGGTGGAAAAATCAATGGAATAGGCTGAGTTGCCATCCTTTACCAGATAAACGGGGACCGAATCATAGGTGACAAAATTTTTCATTTTTGCCTCTACCACATGACCTCCTTTGTTACTTATCTCCAAATAAAGTACATCATTCTCCAAGACCGTGGTTCCCCCTTTTGGCATGGTAAATCCAAATGCACCTATTTGACTCTTGTAGCCTGCAACGGCTGTAGAATCATTTAGGTTTACGGCCGGCGTATCGTCGATTACAATATCCTCAGGAGATGACTCTTCCGCGGCCGCTGCATCCATTTGTTCCTGTTTCGCCTTCTGTGCCTCCAATTCTTCCGGGGTAGGTTTGTTTTGATAGAACATAAAAATCAAGATTCCAAAAATCAAGACAAACCCAATGATAGACTTTACATCTAATTTCTTCTCTTCCATTTAAGTATACTATGTGATGGTAAATGTTTGGTTCTCAAGGAGCAAATATATGCCCAAATACGTAGTTTATGCCATACTGGCATTAGTTTGTGACTTTTTGTGTACCAAGGCGGCCTTTACAAAACCAACGAACAACGGGTGCGGATTGGCCACGGTGCTCTTATATTCCGGGTGATATTGTACTCCAATAAACCAAGGGTGGTCCTTCAGTTCTACGATTTCTACCAAATTAGTTTTGGAGTTGGTTCCCGATGCAACCAAACCGGCGGCATCCAGATCCGCTTTATATTTATTGTTGAATTCGTATCTATGTCGATGTCTTTCGGATATTTCCGTGGCACCGCCATAGACCTCCTGTACCAAACTTCCTTCTTTAAGGAGACAATCCCAGGCACCCAATCGCATGGTACCTCCTTTGTTGGTAATGGATTTTTGCTCCTCCATAAGACTGATTACCGGGTCCGGGGTATCCAAATTCATTTCGGTGGAACTTGCTTCCTTAAGTCCCAATACATTTCTTGCATATTCTATAACGGCCATTTGCATCCCCAAGCATATCCCCAGAAATGGGATTTCGTTGGTTCTGGCATAGTTAACGGCCTTTATTTTCCCTTCGATACCACGTTCCCCAAAACCCGGGGCTACCAAAATGCCATCCAATCCTTTCAGCTTGCTTTCCAGGTTACCGTCCGTAATGTATTCCGAATGTACGGAACGCACATTGACCTTTACCTCATTTTTGGCACCTGCATGTATAAAGGCCTCCAAAATTGATTTGTAGGAGTCCTGAAGTTCTACGTATTTACCCACCAAACCGATCGTTACTTCGTTCTTTGGGTTTTTATGCCGTTCCAAGAATTCCTTCCAATTGGTAAGATCGGGTTCAATGGTATCGGGTAAGGCCAATTTTTGAAGGGTTACGGTGTCCAATCCCTCCTCTTGCATCAGAATGGGGACATCGTAAATGGTGGACGCATCGATACTTTGAATGACCGCCTCCCTTTTTACATTGCAAAAGAGGGCCAATTTATCCTTTATATCATCGGAGATTTTATGTTCCGTCCTGCATACCAAAATATCGGCCTTTATACCACTTTCCATTAAGGTCTTTACGGAATGCTGGGTAGGTTTGGTCTTTAATTCACCTGCGGCGGATAAATAAGGTACCAAGGTCAAATGCACCACAATAGCATTATTGTCTCCCAATTCCCAAAGCAATTGACGCACGGCCTCTATGTAGGGCAGGGATTCGATATCCCCAACGGTTCCGCCAATTTCGGTTATGACAATGTCGTATTCACCACTGTTGCCCAATACCTGTACACGTTCCTTGATTTCATTGGTGATGTGGGGAACTACCTGAACGGTCTTTCCCAAAAACTCGCCTCTTCGTTCCTTATCGATGACACTTTGATAAATCCTGCCCGTGGTCACATTGTTCGCTTGGGAGGTACGGACGTTTAAAAAACGTTCATAGTGGCCAAGGTCCAAATCGGTTTCCGCACCATCATCGGTAACATAACATTCACCATGTTCGTAAGGGTTGAGTGTACCAGGGTCTACATTGATGTAGGGATCTAATTTTTGTATGGTAGTCTTGTAACCTCTTGACTGAAGTAATTTTGCCAAAGATGCGGCAATGATACCCTTTCCAAGGGATGAAGTAACGCCTCCCGTAACGAAGATGTATTTGGTTTGTGCCATTTTTCGATTTCTATGTTACGGGACACAAAGGTACAAATTGAGAACAGAACTAACCGACTTTACTTTGGAAAATGTTTTTGAATTCCCCGAATTAGGGATTCCAAATTATTTGTCTTTATTTCAAGCATAGAACGCAATAATTCACCCAATTTTCCATTTGGAAAACCCTTTTGCTGGAACCAGACCAAATAAGCCTCGGGCAAATCCACCAAATAGCGGCCCTTGTATTTTCCAAAAGGCATCCTGTAATGGGCCAATTCTATTAATTTTCGGTTATCGGGCTTTAATTCCATTTTTAAATCTAAAAAAATTATCTTTAGGAAATCAACAATTTAAAACCATTATGAAACGACGGGACTTTATAGGTACTTCTGCGGTGGCATCCGTAGGTTTTATGGCTTCCGCTAGTACAGGTACGGGCGCAAACCTTACTGAAAAACCATTTAAATTAAAGCATAATATCAACCATAGCGCTTGTTATTGGTGTTATGGTTCCATTCCCTTTGAAACCTTTTTGCAGGAACTGAATAAATTGGACATTAGGGCCATCGATTTGGTGGACGCGGAACAGTTTCCCCTGTTAAAAAAATATAACATACACGCCTCCATGTGTTGGGGAGCCGGTCTTGGTATTGAAAAAGGGTGGAACGACCCACAATATCATAAAGAACTCATTGAAGATTACAAAAGGGTCATTCCTTTGGTAGCCGAAGGAGGATATACCAACCTGATTTGTTTTAGTGGGAATAGAAACGGTATGAACGACATGGTGGGCCTACGCAATTGCGCCAAAGGGCTTAAGGAAATAATACCGATGGCAGAAGAACACGGCGTCGTCATACAAATGGAGCTTTTGAACAGTAAGGTAAACCATAAGGATTATATGTGCGATACCACCCAATGGGGCGTATCCCTTTGCGAGACCATTGGTTCGGACAACTTTAAATTATTGTACGATATCTACCACATGCAGATCATGGAGGGTGATATAATTAGGAACATACAGGACTACCATCAATATTACGGTCACTATCACACGGGAGGAAACCCGGGCAGGCACGAGATTGACGAAACACAGGAGATATTCTACCCAGCGGTCATGAAAGCTATTTTGGAAACCGGATATACCGGACATGTAGCGCAGGAGTTTGTGCCCAGTTGGGAAGATAAAATAGCCGCTTTGAAACAAGGTGTCACTATCTGCGACGTTTAGAATCTTTTGATTATTAACTTAAAATCCCTTTTCTTTGAAAAGGGATTTTTTATTTGGACCGATTTGACAACCATTAAAAGCCCGCATACTTCAAGAACTGCTTTCCCCTTTTAAAAGACTGTTTATTTGCCTTTGCCATAGTTTTTGTTTCTCGATATTTCGGGAAAAATCGGTTTCCAAATCGTAGCGCCGCTGGAATACATCCAACTCCTTTAAAATACGTTTGTAAAGCACGCGTACTTCCTGTTTGATGTTTTTTGTAAATTTTGTTTCGGACATTTCACGATCCATTTTTCTGGCAAATACTTCGGAAATATCAAAATGCAACTGTTCGTGGAGCAGGGTTATATCGTTGCAAATTTGGGGCCTGTACCAAGATTTGGCGGGATAAAAAAATGCCTGCACTTGGTAATCCACTTTCATCTCGCCCTTTTCATAAAAAGTGGAAAAACTGTAACTGATCCCGCTAGCCGTAGTGGCCGCTGCTTTGGCGCCTAAGGGAACATCCCCTTTAAAGTCCTTCCATTCCAATTTACTATGGGGAGACCATGGAACCTCTTCCTGAGCCCTAATAAGGGAGCATGACAATGTAAAAAGTAGTATGAAAGCCGATATGCATTTCATCCTAATTACTGGGATTTGGCGATTTTTCTTGGTAAAATGACTAAGAATTGAAATGGTTTTTTACTCCAATTCCTTGATATACATATTTTCATACCCCATGATGTAGGAAGCCTTGTTGAAATATCCAGAAGAGATATCCTTTTCATAGTCAAATTTACTTCCACTATATTGGGTCTCCCCTATGAATTTTGAAACATCCAACAAATCGTTCTTATATGCCAGTTTTAATAGGAGATCAAAGGTAACATCGAAACCTCGCACCGCAAATCTTTCCGGCACGACCCCGTATTTTGCCTTATATCTTCGCTCAAAGGCATCTGAAGGGGCTTCCCTGTAGACGGATGGATATGTAAATCGTAGATTGGACAAATGGGTACTTGAGATTACGTCGTTGTCAAAGGCATTGTTTTTATCGGTCGTAAACATGCGAACACGGATTTTTTTCGCCTTGGGGTCCTCCATCTCCAAAACGGAATTATGGAAGGAATTCAAAATAGAAACCACACTGGAAATCAGTTTAAAATTATCCGACTCCACAAAAACCCAGTTCTCTGTTTCATTGGACAATTGCTGTTCCAATTTATCACGGTTGATACCGATGTTTTCCTCCTCTTCCTTTACGGTGACCAATTTCGCCGATGGAAATTTGCTTAAAATAGAATCCTTTACAATCCTGTTTTTGGCATCTGCGATAATGATAATATTCTCGTCCTCCCGTTTATCCGATATAAATTTCAACAGGTGCTCCCGTAAGGTCTCCTCTGGCGTGTAGGAGAAAAATACATTGCCTAGACTTATATCGCTTTTTGCGGGTACAGGTGCGATAACGGGCAAATTGTAACTGGCCGCCTGCGTTGAGGCCTCTTTTAGGGACAGAACATCCAAAGGCCCAAAAATGGCATTGTAGGACCCTAAATTTTCGCGCTGTAGAATTTCCTTGGTCCTTTGAAGGTCCAGCCGATTGTCAAAGGTCTTCACATCAACTGATACTCCTAGTGATTTTATGGAATCCAGCGCCACCAAAGCACCTGAATAGAGCCCAAGACTGTATTTTAGACTATTCCTGTTTTGTATGGTCCACTCAACTGTTTCGGCATCGTTTAAATCCAATTTATCCAATCTAAATGGCAACAGGAACATGATTTTGGGCCTGTTTTCCACATTGATACTATCCAGAAGATTTATCTTATCCAATACAAGGGAGTTTCGTACCTCAAAATCGCCCACTTGGTTTTTGGGCAATTTGAGTACCATTCCGGCCTTTAGCCCATCCCTAAGTTCTGGGTTCAGCTGAATCAACTCTTCCCAGCTCATTCCAAACTTTCGGGTCAATCGAAATTCGTTCTGCTTGGGTTTAACTTCGTAAAAAATATAATTATCCGTATTAATTTCCCCTGGATCCAATCTTCTTTCTGGCAAACGGATTACCATACCTTCTTTAAGCCCTCCACGCTCCGTAATCTCGGGATTTAGGCGCACGACTTCATCGGATTTGACCCCAAATTCCTTTTCAAGCCTGTAAAAGTTCATTTTTGGTGGTACCGTGTAGGAAGTAAACAGTTGTGTCTCCTGATTCTCCACTGTGGAGCCGGCTATTCGAGGTAGCAACAGTTCGTAACCTTCCTGTAAGTAGTTGGATGTTTTGGACAGCGAGGGGTTCAGCACCAACATACTATCTATGGTAATTCCGTACTTATGGGCAATACTCCACCGTGTCTCCTTGGGCGCCACGATATATTTCTCAAAATCCCCGATATCAATAGTGTTTTGAGGTTCCGTTGGTTTTCTGTATTTGGGGATTCTTATCACCATTTTACGGTCCAATTGAGCAGCATACAATTGGGTGTTGTACTTTTTGATTTCCTCCTCGGTTACTCCATATTCCTTTGCAATACCATACAAAGTTTCTTTTTTCTTGACCTTATGTTCCACAAAACCTATGGGCTCCCTTTTGGCAACGGAATCGTTCATAATTCGATTGACCAGTTCCGCCACTTCCCCGTTTGCGACCTGGCCCTTTTCCTTTTGATTTGGCTTGGTATTGGTTACGGCACCGCTTGAACTGGGAATTACTAATATGGTATTGATGCTCAAGGACGCTCCGTTTTTAAGCTCTTTGTTATATTTTAGGATTTCTTCCTGTGAAACACCGTATTGTTTGGCTATACTGTATAAAGTTTCATTTTGCTTTACCGAATGGGTCGTAAATTTTTGGCCAAGGGCCTTACACCCCAAAAACGTGCAAAAGCAAACAGTTAGAAAAACCTTAATAAATCCTCTCATAATTATTCCCATTCAATGGTGGCCGGCGGTTTGGAGCTTATGTCGTATACGACTCTATTTACACCGGGCACTTTGTTGATTATATCGTTTGAAGTTTTTTGCAAAAACTCGTACGGTAAATTTACCCAATCCGCGGTCATACCATCCGTACTTTCTACGGCTCTCAAAGCGACACACTTTTCATAGGTACGCTCATCGCCCATCACCCCTACACTATTTACGGGCAAAAGCATGGCTCCGGCCTGCCAAACCTTATCATAAAGACCCCAATCCTTCAAACCTTGTATAAAAATATGGTCTACTTCCTGTAATATGGCAACTTTTTCCCGAGTTATATTTCCCAAAATTCGTATTGCCAAACCGGGTCCTGGGAAGGGGTGCCTTCCTAATAGGTTTGGTTCCAATCCCATACTTTTACCAACTCTTCTCACTTCGTCCTTAAAAAGCATTTTTAGGGGCTCCACTACCTTAAGCTTCATAAAATCTGGGAGACCACCTACGTTATGGTGACTTTTTATAGTAGCCGATGGGCCTCCCGTTGCGGAAACCGATTCTATAACATCTGGATAAATAGTTCCTTGTGCCAACCACTTTGCATTTTCAACCTTATGTGCTTCGTCATCAAAAACTTCAATAAAAACCCTACCAATGGTCTTTCGTTTCTTTTCCGGGTCACTTTCCCCTTCCAACGCGTCCAAAAAGCGTGCCGAAGCATCCACTCCCTTAACATTCAGCCCCATATCCTTATACTGATGCAGTACATCATCAAATTCGTTCTTCCTAAGCAGGCCGTTATTTACAAAAATACAGTGCAAATTATCGCCTATGGCCTTGTTCAATAGAACGGCGGCCACGGAAGAATCTACCCCACCGGATAGTCCAAGGATTACTTTCTCATCACCGATCTTAGCCTTCAGTTCGGCCACCGTGGTTTCCACAAAAGCGGCAGGTGTCCAAGTTTGCGCTACTTTGGCTATGTGTACCAAAAAGTTTTCCAAAATCTGTTTTCCATCCGTTGAGTGATATACTTCTGGGTGAAATTGTATTCCGTAAGTATCCTCCCCTATAAACTTAAACGCAGCATTTTCAACATCGTGTGTACTGGCCAATAAAATTGATTTTTCAGGGAGATTTTTTATGGTATCTGCATGGCTCATCCACACCTGGCTACCTACCTCAATATGCCTTAAAAAGGGGTCCTGTTCGTACAATTTGGCCAACTTGGCCCTCCCGTATTCCCTGGTATTGGATTTTTCAACGTTACCGCCATTAAAATGTGCCAGATACTGGGCTCCGTAACAAACTCCCAAAAGTGGTTTCTTGCCCTTAATATTACTTAAATCAGGATGCGGAGCATCTTCTGCCCTAACGGAGTGAGGCGACCCGGAAAGGATAACGGCCTTGTACTCGGTTAAATCATCCGGCAGCTTATTGTACGGTTTTATTTCACAGAAAATATTCAATTCCCTAACCCGTCTAGCGATGAGTTGTGTGTATTGGGAACCAAAATCCAGTATAAGAACATTATTTTGCATGGGCAAAAATAGCAATTTGAAGTTTTTTGAAAACTATCTTTTGGTATATTTATCAGAATTTAAAGACAATTGTTTTGAAACATATTTCAGCGATAATCTTTGCGGCCGCCATCGTAATTGCAGCATTTTTCTTGGGCAATGCGTACGTAAAAAGGGCCAATCCGCCACAGATAATTTCGGTTACGGGGCTGGGCAATGAAAACTTTACATCAGATCTAATTGTCTGGGAAGGCCAGTTTTCGGCCAACAGTACGGAACTTAAATCGGCCTTTGACCAATTGAACAACGATAAAAGTATCGTACGGGACTATTTGACCTCCAAGGGCATCAAGGACGACCAGATTATTTTTAATAGCGTGCAAACCATTGAACAAAGGGACAACAAATACGAAAACGGGAATTACGTTGGCAGCGTTTTTAGGGGATACCAACTTATGCAGACCGTAAAAATAGAGTCGCAAGATGTAAGTCTGATAGAAAGCGTCTCTAGGGAAATTACGGAACTTTTAAACAAAGGGGTTCAATTCAATTCCTATCCGCCAAGGTATTATTACACCAAGTTGGCCGACCTTAAAATAGAAATGATTTCCAAGGCCACCGAAGATGCCCGGTTGAGAGCCGAAAAAATTGCGGAAAATTCAGGTAGTAACTTAGGTGAATTGATTTCCGCTAAAATGGGCGTTTTTCAAATCACAGGTCAGAATTCCGGAGAGGATTATTCTTGGGGCGGGGCCTATAATACCGATTCAAAAAACAAAACGGCCTCCATTACCATGCGACTGGACTACAAGGTCAAGTAGTTTATTTATCAATTCAAATAAGAAAATACAATCAACTGGAAATAAAATAGTTGTATCAATTCCTACAAATTGAATTTCCCAATTAAAATAATTATGGAATAACAAAAGCCCGGCCAATACCGGGCTTTCTCAACCAACCTAATTGGAATACAATACTGAAAAATTTCTCTTTCATAGCACTTTGTATTCCGCATTTTTAGTCGTCAAAAATTCACAAACCTTACATTTAAAAAAAGAAAAGCTCGGGAACCACCCCGAGCTTACTAATTAAAATCAAAAACCAACCTAAAAATGAATCATTAACTAAATCTTCTTTTTCATAGCAATTTGTATTTATAACAACCAAGGCATAAAAAACCCTACCCTGATTTTGTATTTTTATTAAAAAAATGATGGATTACTTTTGGAACGAACTTCAGGACGAACTTAAAAAGGGCGTTGAGGAAAAAGGACACCCCTTTAGATTTGGGACATTTGCAACCGTGGGCGTGGACAAATTGCCAAGATTGCGCACCATAGTTCTAAGGCACGTCTATGAAAACGGGCATCTTTGTTTTTATACCGATAAGCGTTCCAAAAAAGTCATCCATATTACGGAAAACCCGAACGTTAGCCTTCTTTTTTATCATCCCGAAAAACTTTTACAGGTAAAGATCGAGGGACTAGCTTCCGTAGTCACCGATGAAAACAAACTTCAGACCATGTGGAAGGACATCCCCGAAAGCAATAAAAAGGATTACACGACCGATACTGCACCGGGAAGCACCTTAAAAAATCCGGATAATTTGGAATACCTTACCGGAGACCATTTTTTCTCCATGATTGAAATTGAACCTTTTAGAATCGAATACCTAAAGTTAAAAAGACCTAACCATATTCGAATAGCCTATTCGAAGGAAGACAATTGGAAAGGTGAGTTCTTGGTTCCTTAGTGGCAACTTATTCCATACTTTTTAGAATTTCCTCGATATCGTTTTTCGTCGTATCAGGATTTATAAAGCAGAAGCGGGACACCGTTTCATAGCCATCGCCGGATTTCCATTTGGTAGGCGTTACCAATGCAAAGCCAGTTGCATGGTTCCTATAGGTCCAATTTCTATAATCCTCGGCAGACCATCCAATCCTGCGATAAAGCACACAGGAAAGACTGGGTTCCCGCACCAATTCCGTGACAGGATTTTGTTCGATGAGCTCGCCAGCTATTTTTGCCAGTTTTATCCCCTGCTCTACGGCCCACTCGTATTTTTCGGTACCATGGGTGGCCAAGGAAAACCACAATGGGAGTCCCCTAAGTCTTCTGGTGAGTTGTATTTGGTAGTCAGACGGATTAAATCCATGGGCGCCTTCATCCTTAAAAATTTCCAAATAGCTGCCTTCTTGGGCATGGGCTTCCTTGGCCTCTTCCGGATTCTTATAAAGCACAGCACCACAATCGTAAGGTGAAAACAACCATTTGTGCGGGTCGATGGTAACACTATCAGCCCTTTCTATCCCTTTAAAAAGATGTCTGACCGACTTGGATGCCAAAGCACCGCCGCCATAGGCCGCATCCACGTGAAACCAAATCGAATGGGAGCTACAGAAATTGGCTATTCCTTCCAAATCATCAATAATACCCGCATTGGTGGTACCTCCTGTACCAACCACCGCAAAAACCCGATTTTTTTGGGAGGCCGTAAGGTTTTGATAAAAGTGTTCCAATTGGGGCTCGTTCATGGCATCTTCGGAAGGTACCAAAACCACATCCGCGTCAATTACCTTGGCCATCGCCTTAATGGACGAATGCGCGCCTATGGAGGTTATCAACAAGCCTTTCTGATTTATATTTTTTGGGTTTTTTCTCCATTTTTCCCTAGCGGTGACAATAGCAGATAAATTTGCGGCCGTTCCCCCGCTGGTGAATACACCAAAGGCAGGTTCTGGCATCCCGGTGAGGGAAACCAACCACTTCATGGCCTCGTTCTCACAAAATATGCCCCCTGCCCCTTCCATCCAATACGCACCGTGGATACTGGACGCGGAAGTCACCAGATCAAAAAGTATGGCCGCCCTAGTGGGGGCCGCAGGTACAAAGGCCAAATGCCTGGGATGATCAATAGGTACCGTTGCCTTGACCAGTACTTGCCGAAAGAGTTCAAAGGCCTTCTCGCCCCCAATACCAGAATTGGTGACCGTCTCCCCTACCAGTTTTCTGAGTTCGGATTCGGTTTTTGGTTTCCCTAGTTCCGGATTGGTCTGGGTAATTCTGTTGATGGCATACTTGACCACGTCCAAGGTCATTTCGACCATGTCTATATCTATATCGTGCATTATTATGTTTTGAATTTCCCGATTCGACCCGGGAAGTTAATTTCCTTTACAGCCTTTGAAAGCTAAGAATTACTTTATGGAGAGTACAAAAAAATTCAAATCCAATGGATTTAAGTGCTTTAGAAGCATTGGTATCAATTCCTCACCATATTCCAAATACAATTCTGAAAAGTTCAATTGGCGTTCCTGAAGGGACTGAGCTGGAAAGAGTTGGTTCTGAATATCCGTCAACCGGACCACATGGTCCTCCAATTTTCTTTTTTGGGCCTTTAACAGTCGTTTTTCCAATTTATCAAGGCCTTTCTTCTGCTTTACTTCCTGGGACTTTACCGCTCCCAAAAAGGACTTGTCCGTCTGTTCGGCCAAATCGTACAACCCCTTGAACTGTTCTTCCAAAAACTTTTTTTGCGGTGAAAAATCTATGTCGATGTTCGATACCTCCCTGATTTTCTTATTGATCAAACTGTGCCGTTTTAAAAAAATGTCTTCATGGCTCACGTTCAATTTGTCCAGCTTTTCATTCTGTTTTTCGGTAATTATCAAGACAGAATTTCGCAATAATAGTATAGGAAACAGTACTTCCATGGCTTGGAACGAGGCCTTTAACTGTAACCAATATGCCAGCTCACCGCCCCCGCCTATATAGCATAAATTGGGTAAAATAACTTCCTGATACAAAGGTCTTGCCACCACATTGGGCGAAAATCGTTCTGGATACGTTTGGAGCTCTTCCTGTAATTCCTCTTTTGTAAAAGACAATTGGGTATCGTTGATATAAAACTTGCCATCCCTTTCCACAATGCGCTCCCTAGTGCCATCCTTAAGATAGAAGTAGTTGATTTCCCTAGGGTTTACCTGGATACCATAATCTGGGTCCATTTGCTGTATTTCCGATATTTTTTTTGATACCGATGTAAAGGAGACTTGTTCGAATAGGTCCTTTTTAATATAGGGAACCAATAATTCCTTCAAATGATGATCGTCACCATCTACTATTACCAGCCCCTGCTCCTTGAACAATTCATTTGCCAAATAGCGTGTGGCCCTTGTCAGATTTTTATGTTTCAGGTAGGCTTCCGTGAAAAGATTTTTTAGGTAATCGGCATTTTTACTTCCTCCGATGGTATTTGAAAATATCTCGAAGACTTCATCCAGGCCTTCCGTTGAAAGATGTCCAACCGCCCCCGATGCATTTTTGTTCCACTGTATCTTCTTCCCTTTAAAATTGAAATAGTTGATTTCCTCAAAATCGTGATCTTCTGTCGCCATCCAATACACGGGAACAAAATTATAATCGCCATAGGTCTCCTTTAAAACCTTGGAAAGGTTGATCGTCGAAACGATTTTATACAGAAAATACAAAGGTCCCGTAAAGAGGTTAAGTTGATGCCCTGTGGTTACCGTAAAGGTATTTTCATCATGTAAGGATTGAATATTTTCCGATGTCAAACTGGAAGTTTTAATGTCCTCGTATTGTGCTTTCAGGCTCTTTACCAAAGTCTTCCTTCCGGAAACCGAAAAATTTGCGTTTTTCTCCCGTATCTGCCTTTCAAAATTTTCCAGTTTTGGAAATTGACCGTAAAGGGATGTAAGTGTTTCTTTTTCCTCTATATAATCACAAATCAGTTTAGAAAAATAACCGGTCTTTCGAAAAGGCAAACAATCAATTTCCATATAAAATGCTTAGTACGCGTAAATATAAAACGTTCCTACTTTAGAGTTCCAAAAAATACGTTAATTAGCCCAAATGAAACCCTCATAGAGGGATTTGCAATGGTAAGTTAAATAACTCTACAAAAAGAAATGTTTAAAAATCTAACTATTGACCTAAATTTAAAGGCTTGGAATAGCCCATATAATCGTCGAAAACCCCATTTCACATGATAAAAATTATCAATAATTTGGTAGCTTTGAGACTTTTGGACACTTTAGAATCACTATATGAAAAAATTAGTACACGCTCTTCTCTTTATCTTGCCCTTGGCGTTAATTGGCCAGCTGAAATCACCCTCGGAATTTTTAGGTTATGAATTGGGCACCCAATTCACCAGGCACCATCAAGTTGTGGACTATTATCAATATCTGGCCCAACAGGAACCCAAGCGGATGCAATTGATGCAGTATGGTGAGACCAACGAAAGAAGGCCCTTACTATTGGCCTACATTTCTACGGAATCCAATATGAAGAATTTAGAGGAAATCAGGAAAGCGCACTTGAACAATATTCATGGGGAAGCATCACCCAACAAGGCCATTGTCTGGTTAAGTTACAATGTTCATGGGAACGAAAGTGTAAGTACGGAGGCCTCTATGCAGACCATTTATGAACTATTGACCAGTAAGAAGGATTATCTGGAAGACCTTGTGATCATCATGGACCCGTGTATCAATCCAGATGGTAGGGACCGATACGTAAACTGGTACAACCAATATAAAAATTCGCCCTTCAATGTGGACCCAAACAGTAAGGAACACCATGAAGGTTGGTGGAGTGGCCGAAGCAATCACTATATGTTCGACCTCAACCGTGATTGGGCCTGGCTTACCCAAGTGGAGAGTCGGCATCGATTAAAACAGTACAATAAATGGCTGCCCCACGTACATGTCGATTTTCACGAACAGGGCGTGGACAATCCCTATTACTTTGCCCCGGCAGCGGAACCCTATCATGAGGTCATTACCGATTTCCAACGCGATTTTCAGGAAACCATAGGGAAAAACCACGCCAAGTATTTTGATGCCAACGGGTGGTTCTATTTCACCAAAGAAAGGTTTGACCTCCTCTACCCTAGTTATGGAGATACGTACCCAACCTACAATGGCGGTATTGGAATGACCTATGAACAAGGCGGAAGCGGCAGGGCCGGTGTGGGAATCATCAATCGAATTGGCGACACACTTACGCTCAAGGACCGTATTGCACATCACCACACTACCGGACTATCGACTGTGGAGGTAGCCAGCAAAAATGTGGAAAAGTTGAACACGGAATTCAGAAAGTTTTATAGCCAAAAGAATTTTACCCATCAGAATTTTATTCTCAATGGAAATCCAGATAAGCTGGAAGCACTGACCAATTTATTAGATCATCACCAAATAAAATACGATAAAGGGACCAATTCAAGCTACAAGGGATTCCATTATGCCACCTCTAAATCCGGCACCCTTAGGGCATCGGAAAACAGCCTAATAGTTTCAACGGACCAGACCAGGGGAACCTTGGCCAAGGTCCTGTTCGAGCCCAACGCAAAATTGAGCGACTCCGTAACCTATGACATTACCGCGTGGTCCTTGCCCTATGCCTATGGTCTGGATGCCCTTGCTACGGAAGGCAATGTTCAGAAAACTGCCTACCAACCATCCAACAGCACCTATGGAATAGGCGATACCAATAGCTATGGGTATTTAGCGGATTGGAACAGTATGAAGGATGCGAAATTCCTGGCGGAACTTCTGAACCATAAAATACGGGTACGATATGCCCAAAAACCCTTTAGTTTGGATGGAGTAAATTATGACCGTGGAAGTTTGATCATAATAAGTGCCGATAATAAGAATGTTCCGGATTTTACACAAATACTAGACCGAGCCTCCAAAAAATTTGCAAAAAGTCTAACCCCCGCCAATACCGGATTTGTGGAAAGCGGAAAGGATTTTGGATCAAGTTATGTTGAAGTGCTCCAAGAACTAAAAATTGCCGTTTTGTCCGGTGAGCCAACATCCACCCTCCGGTTTGGGGAAATCTGGCACTTTTTTGAGCAACAGCTCAATTATCCCATTACCGTATTGGACGAAAGCTATTTTAACCGGGTGGATCTATCTAAATATGACATACTCATTTTACCCGACGGCTGGGGGTACTACAGCTTTATTACCGAGAAAGTGGCCCAAAAAATCAAGGACTGGGTAAGCAACGGTGGAAAATTGATTGCCATGGGCGGTGCTGTGGACGGACTGGCAAAACAAAAAGGATTTGGGGTCAAGGAAAAGGAATACCAACGGGACAGTACCGTGAACCTTCAGGCATTCGACACTTCGGAGCGGGAGTATATCAAATCCACCATTTCGGGCGCTATTTTTAAGACTACGGTAGATACCACGAACCCTTTGGCCTATGGATATGAGGAACCTTATTTTACACTAAAGCTGGGTGATCGCTCATACGAGTATCTGGATGGTGGAAACGCCGTATATCTAGCCGAAGGCCAGAACATACCAGTTTCCGGTTTTGCAGGTAGCGAAGCCAAGAAGAAAATTGCCGAAACCCTAATTTTTGGAACGGAACGAATGGGAAGGGGTCATGTAATCTACATGATAGACAACCCGCTGTTCCGCGGTTTTTGGGAAAACGGCAAGTTATTTTTCGCCAATGCGCTCTTTATGGTCAATTAGTCTAAAATCAATACTGTTATGGCTGAATATAAGGTAGAGACCCTGATCTATTACAGCAAAATTACGCTGGATACAAAACACATCGTAAAATCCTCCCAAAAGGAAATTCAGGAAAAATTGAATGAACACGCAAAAGAGGGTTGGCGACTCGCCTCTACGGATGCCGTTAGTTTTGGGGCGGCGATTTACATCTATCTGTATTTTGAAAAGTAGTATCTGGTTATCCATAATCGATTAACGCGGTCTCCTCGAGCGCAGTCGAGAGGTATTTTAATCTATTAAGTTACTAATATTAAGGTCTCGGCTGCGCTCGACCTGACAAAGTAACTTACTTTCGACAGGTAAGGAATAACTGAATTAATAATACACACCTATTTCATTTGACATGAAAAGGATTTCTTAACTATGAGAATGGAAACTGAGAAAATATTATTGAGGGAGAACCCTAAATTAGAAATTACATTAGAAGAGAAAGAGTTTGAAATATTTAATGAAGAAAAGCAGTCTAAAAATGTCTTTTTTTACGAAAATATTAGTACAATTGAATTAATTGAAAAGAAAACAAACTGGTTTGTTACTTCTCTAAGTTTTATTGTGGGTTTTTTGTTTGAAAGTATATCAGGTGATTTATACAAAGACAGCAATAAACTGATTTTAAATCATGCAAATGATAAAATTGAGGTTTTGTTAAAACATTGCGACTATGAAAAAACCAAACTGCTAGTTGCCAAAATCAAATCGAAAATCTACAAAAAATAGCATTTCAACTCTAAACTGGCTCCCCGTACAAATCAAAATCTGCCGCATCTGCTATTTTGAGGTCTACGAATTCCCCTTGTTTTAGATAGTATTTGGTAGCATCTACCAAGACTTCGTTATCCACATCCGGTGAATCGAACTCGGTCCTGCCCACAAAATAGTTGCCTTCCTTTCTATCGATAATGCATCGGAAGGTTCGTCCTATTTTTTCCTGGTTCAATTCCCACGAGATTTGGGATTGTATCTCCATAATTGTATTGGCACGTTCCTGCTTCACTTCTTCGGGAACATCATCCACCAAATTGTAGGCATGGGTATTTTCCTCATGGCTATAGGTAAAACAACCCAAACGCTCGAACCTCATTTCCTCAACCCATGACTTTAGGGTTTCAAAATCGGCTTCCGTCTCGCCGGGATACCCAACAATCAACGTAGTACGGATGGCCATACCGGGTACCGCTTCCCTAAAATCCTTTAGTAATTGCGTGGTTTTCTCCTTGGTAGTTCCCCTACGCATACTTTTAAGAATGCTATCTGAAATATGCTGCAACGGAATATCCAAATAGTTGCATATCTTGGGTTCCTCCCGCATCACCTCCAGAACATCCATAGGAAATCCTGTTGGAAAGGCATAGTGTAACCGTATCCATTCAATACCTTCAACCTTGACCAACTGCCGCAATAGTTCTGCCAGGTTTCTTTTCTTGTAGAGGTCCAACCCATAATAGGTAAGGTCCTGGGCTATGAGAATCAATTCCTTTACGCCATTACTGGCAAGTTTTTCCGCTTCCGTGACGAGTTCCTCGATCGGTTTGCTTTTATGTTTGCCGCGCATTAGGGGTATGGCACAAAAGGAACAGGGCCTATCGCACCCTTCCGCAATTTTTAAATAGGCATAATTTTTAGGCGTTGTGGTCAAACGTTCGCCAATAAGCTCGTGCTTGTAGTCCGCTCCCAAAGCCTTTAAAAGATTGGGAAGTTCACTGGTTCCAAAGTATTCGTCCACATTGGGAATTTCCTTCTGCAAATCTGGCTTGTAACGTTCGCTCAAGCATCCGGTCACAAAAACCTTGTCTACCAAGCCTTCTTCCTTTTTTTGGACGTATTCCAAAATGGTATTTACGCTTTCCTGTTTGGCATTGGCAATAAATCCGCAGGTATTGATGACCACCACATTGCCTTCCTCCTCGTGTACCACTTCTTTGTCATTGGCACGCAATTGGCCCATAAGTACCTCAGAATCGTAGACATTTTTGCTACATCCCAGGGTTACCACATTGATTTTATGCTTCTTTAGCGTCTTTGTCCGCATAACCTATCTTACTTTATCCTTTTTTTACAAGGCGGGTGCAAAAGTACGATTTGCAATGTTAATAATAGGCTTCAACCGACTATTTCTTCGGACTTTTGATGAACCCAAAGACCTTGAAAAAATTGAATGGCAACATTTCTTATTACTCAATTTACCGATACTTCTTAAGTATTGGCAACACCTCATCCAACGGCAAGGCCTCTATTTGATGTCCGTCCCTTCCGGTCATGGTACTGGCCATAAACAAGGAATTCAGTATGGCTTCTTCCGTTGCCTCGATGGCGGCCAAAAACAAGGGCGACATTTCATCGTTTCGCAACAATTCCATGGTATTGAACCTACGGTCACTGGTATGGACTATCCTCACAGCCTCATTGGTGGAAACCGCAATGACATAATCTCCACTTCCATTGGAGGCGATACCACCCGTTTTTGCCAATCCCATCATTCCCCTTTTGGCCAAACGCTCCAGGTTTCTGGCGTCCAGTGGGGCATCGGTCATAATGACGATCATGCAGGAACCATCGGCATCGTTCAGGATTTTATCCCGATATGGATATGTATTCAGTTCCTTCCCAACAGGTGCGCCATTGATTTCCAACACGCCGCCAAAATTCGTTTGCACCAAAACCCCAACGGTGAATCCGCCCAAGGATTTTGGAAGCACCCTTGAAGAAGTCCCAATTCCGCCTTTATATCCAAAACAAATCGTTCCTGTGCCGGCACCCACATTTCCCTCCTTAACCGGGCCGGAAGATGCGTTTCTTATGGCACTCAATACGTGTTCCTGTTGTACATGTCTGCCTCGAATGTCGTTCAGCCAACCGTCATTTGTTTCCCCTACTACAGAATTTACGGAGCGTACGTCTTCATTGCCTGACAAATCCAAGGTATAGGAAATCAAGGCTTCGGAGGCTGCAGGAACGCTCAACGTATTGGTCAAAATAATCGGGGTTTCAATGTTCCCCAATTCCTTTACCTGACTATAGCCCGCCAATTTTCCAAAACCATTGCCAATGTAAATAGCAGCAGGAACCTTTGATTGGAAGATGTTCCCGGTATGGGGTAGAATGGCCGTAACTCCGGTCCTTATATTATCACCTTCCACCAGGGTTTCGTGCCCCACTGAAACTCCTTCAACATCCGTAATGGCATTGAATTTTCCGGTTTTCAAGACCCCGATATAGATTCCGTAATCCCGTATTCGTTTCTGTCCATTCATGATGCCGACTTGAATTAGAAAAAGTAGTATAAAAATCCTGAGGTTCATAAAACGCCTGTTTATTGATAATCCTTGGGCATTTTCCTTTTTGGAAACGATGTTTCAAAAGCTTTTCCAATCCGCAGCAAATGTGCCTCTGAGAAAGGCTTACCAATAAAGGTAAGGCCAATGGGTTCCCCACTTGATTTATACCCCATGGGTATGGTCAAGGCCGGGTATTTTGCCACGGCCGCATATCCCGCGTGGTAATTGTTGATGGATAAAATAGCATCAAGATTATGTGCATCCATCGCCGTGTCAAAAAAAGTCCGTCCACTATTTTCCAATTTGGCCTTAATTTCCTCCAAACCTTCCGCCGTGGTGGAGTCGGCCAAAATACCCTCAAACAGCTCCTGACCGTAGGGAATTCGGGTCAGGGAATCGGTATTGTTAAAATGAACTGCATCGGCAACGGAAGATATTTTTACAGATTCAGGGTTCGAATACGCCTTTAAATATTCAGGTAAGTCATTTCGCATGTCAATGTTAAGAATGCTCAAAAAACCATCCATATCCACCTCAGGCGGCGTAAATTCAACAATATGGGCCCCAGCCGATTTTAACGCTTCAATAGTTTCCTTATAAATGCTGTCCCGTTCCATCAAAGGTACCATGGCGCCAAGACGCATAACGGAAAAATCTTCCGGCTGTAGACCGGCCGAAAGTATCCCGGGAAATTCTTCTCTGACGGATTTTGAATCCGATGTATCAAATCCCAACATGGCCGATAACAATATCCCATTATCGACTACATTTTTGGTCATGGGACCCGGGGTATCCAAGGTACTTGAGATAGGAACAATTCCGGATCTGCTTAAAAGTCCGATCGTAGGTTTTAAACCGACGACCGAATTTTGACTGCTTGGCGAGAGGATAGAGCCCGAAGTTTCCGTTCCTACGGCTGCAACCCCATAATTTGCGGCCACCGAAGTACCACTTCCCGAGCTGGAACCACCTGTTTCAAATATCCTTCTTCCATACGGGTTCAAGGTCTGCCCACCCACGGCACTATACCCCACGGGACAGCCGCTGCACAGGAAATAGGCCCATTCACTGAGATTTACTTTCCCTAAAATCAAGGCACCGTTTTCCTTTAAACGTTGAACTATAAACGAATCAGCTACCTCATTGTTCATCAGCGCGATACTGCCTGCCGTGGTTTTCATCCCGGTCGTATTGATGTTGTCCTTTAACAGGATGGGCATCCCGAAAATAGGATGTCGAACTTCGGGGAGTGTCCCCTTTTTCTTTTGTTCGTCCAATTTTCGAGCTTCCGCCACAACCTCTTTATTCAGTGCAATTATCGTGTTCAGGGTTGTTTCATTGTTCAACTCGTATTTATAAATCCGATAGAGATAGAACAACACCAGCTTTTCGTAAGACAGGGTATTGGCATCAATGTGTTTCTGGATACTGAAAATATCCTGCTCCAATATCAAAGGCTTCAAGGCCTCATACTCGGTTTCCGTCATTTTGGAAACCTCATGATATAGGGGTAGAAAAACATCGTTCTTGTCCAGCACTTTGGATTGGATGAGTTTGTAGCGCATTCTGGATATCTCATGGTCCGCATTTGCAGCCACTTCGGCGGAATCATTGTAGGGCTCCCACAGTACAATGCCCTTCTGTTCGGCCGACTCATTTTTACACGATAAGAGAAGTCCAATAACAAAGAGCATACTTAATTTCTTCATAACATTACTTTTCAATTATTCTTCAGTTCTTCTTGCCAGACCTTGATATCCTTCTGATTGAGCCGCACAAATTCATCCTTATTTTCCTTTTCGGCTAATTGAATTGATTTTTTTGCCGATTCAATGGCAGCTGTATAATCGCCCAAATCACCTTCGACCAGGGCCTTTACCCTATAAAAATAATAGGTCTTTCCATTCATTTGCAAGGCTTTTCCCAAATAGGGGAGGGCTTCATCAAGGCGTATTCCTTCCTCTTGATAATAGCGGGCAATTTCATAATAGGTCTGCCCAGTTGGCGAATTTGCTAATTTTTCCCTGATTTCATTTTCCATGATTCGCTTGGTATCCGTAGCAAATGATACAACAGCTTTGGTACGTGCCCATTGAATGATCAGCTGGGCACTGTTATGGGTAATGTTTTCAAAGGTTAACAGCAGGTTTTCATGATATTGCATTGTTTTGATGGGTACGACCTTTACCCGCAATGCGTCCTCGCTTGGGTCGTAATTGGCACGACCATCGCCCCAATGGCCGGTATTTTTATGAAAGACCACCTCCCAATACTCCCTGTATGGAAAAATATAGAGGGCATATTTTCCTTGGGGCAAGGTATGTCCGTCTACAACAAAATCATGTTCAAAAGTAATCTTTGTAGATTCATTGGCACCCACGCGCCATATTCGATCATAAGGTACCAGTGCCGGTTGACCATCTGCCTGCTCGCCAAATAATTCCCTTCCCCGTACCGCCGGCCTAGAGTATTCCAAGGTGATTTTTGAAAGCCCTATTTCCTGCTCCAGTTTTGAAAAAGGGCTTGCCTTCGGGTAGGTTATTTGCGACCAAGTGCAAATGGATACATTAAAAACAAGTAGTAATAACCCAATTTTTCTCAACTATTCATATTAAAGAATGAATCCACGAACTCGTATTTATTGAAAACCTGAAGATCTTCCATGCCCTCTCCTACCCCAATATATTTGACGGGAATCTTAAATTGGTCCGAAATACCAATGACGACACCTCCTTTTGCCGTACCATCCAATTTTGTGACGGCCAAAGAAGTTACTTCGGTAGCTTTTGTAAATTGCTTGGCCTGCTCAAACGCATTTTGGCCGGTGGAACCGTCCAATACCAAGAGTACTTCATGCGGGGTATTCTCCACCACTTTTTGCATGACCCTTTTTACCTTGCTAAGTTCGTTCATCAAATTGACCTTGTTGTGCAACCTTCCTGCCGTATCGATGATGACGACGTCCGCATCCTGCTTTACGGCAGAGCTAAGGGTGTCAAAAGCGACCGATGCGGGGTCACTTCCCATTTGTTGTTTTACAATGGGTACCTCCACGCAATCGGCCCAAACCTGCAATTGGTCTATAGCGGCCGCCCTGAAGGTATCTGCCGCGCCCAAAACTACCTTAAGCCCTTGTTTTTTAAATTGATAGGCCAGTTTTCCAATGGTGGTGGTCTTACCTACCCCATTGACACCCACGACCATAATCACATAAGGTTTTTTATCCGATGGAACATGGACTTCAGAATCTTCGCCGGAATGGGTCTCAGAAAGCAATCCGGCAATTTCCTCTCTTAAAATCGTATTGAGTTCATCAGTGCCCATGTATTTATCCTTGGCGACCCGGGCCTCGATCCGTTCAATAATTTTCAAGGTTGTATTTACCCCCACATCTGAAGTTACCAACACTTCCTCAAGATTGTCCAATACGTCATCATCTACCCTGGATTTACCTGCAACGGCCTTTCCTAATTTGGTAAAGAAACTGGATTTCGTCTTTTCCAGTCCCTTGTCCAAGGTTTCCTTCTTTTCGGAAGAAAAAATCTTTTTAAATAAGCTCATCTTGTATGCAATAGATTATCAAATATAAAAATTAAAAAGCCCCTTTCGTAGTGAAAGGGGCTTTTAAAACTTTTCAAAAGTTGGTTATTTTTTATCCAACCACTCATTGACCATTTCAGGGGCCATAACCGATTCCACAAAAATATAGGCACCACTTTTTGGTGACTTCACCATTTTAATGGCTTTTGTCAATCTTTTTGAACTTGTCTGTAAACTTGCTACCGTCTTCTTTGCCATGGCCTACTTATTTAATTTCTTTATGGACTGTCATCCTTTTTAAGATAGGATTGAATTTTTTGATCTCTAATCTCTCAGGAGTATTTTTTTTGTTTTTTGTAGTAATATATCTAGAAGTTCCTGGCTTTCCGGACTCCTTGTGCTCAGTGCACTCTAAAATTACCTGTATTCTATTACCTTTCTTTGCCATTGTACCCTATAATTGTAGGTTATTTTACCAACCCATTAGCTTTTGCATCCTTCAAAACGGCAGAGATACCTTTTTTGTTGATAAGTTTTACCGCTCTTGTAGAAACTTTCAAAGTAACCCATCTGTCTTCCTCCGGAATGTAAAATCTCTTTTTGGAAAGATTTACATCAAACCTTCTTTTCGTCTTGTTGATGGAGAAGGAAACATTATTACCTACCATCGCCTTCTTTCCCGTAATTTCACAAACTTTTGACATTATGCCGAATTTTTTCTTTTAAACAGGGTGCAAATTTATATCATTTTTATCTTTCAGCCAACAATACACCTCACATTTTTAAAATTTCTTTTTTAAGTAACTCAAATGCCTTATTAACAGACTTTTGGACTATTCGTTCCCGTTGGTTTCCCATATTAAATTCTAGGGCAAAAACATGGGTGGGCGATGCAATACCAATGTAGACTGTTCCAACATTGGCATCTGAGTCACCTTTTGTGGGACCGGCATTGCCCGTAGTTGCAATAGCAAAATCAGTATCCAACAACTTTTTAACGCCTTGCGCCATGGCCATGGCCACTTGCTCGCTCACGACGGAATAGGTATCCACCAATGCTTGGGGTACGCCTAATACGTTCACTTTTGTCTCCGTGGCATAACTGACCACGCTCCCTTTAAAATAGGCCGAAGCTCCCGGTATGGCCGTAAGATGACTGGCGATGGTCCCTCCTGTAAAACTTTCGGCAGTGGACAAAGTCAATCCTTTCTCGATCAACAGTTTAGAAATTGTCTCTTCCAGCTCCTCGTCCTCTTCAGAGCCTAGAATGATATCTCCTATCAATGGAAATAGTTTCTGTGATTCCAATTCTATGGCACTTGAAAGGATTGAATAGTCCGTCCCTTTGGCGGTAAGCCGCAACCGTACCTTACCCAAACTGGGCAAGTAGGCCAATTTGACGAAATTTGGAAGGTTATTTTCCCATTCCTCTATTATTTGGGCAATGGCGCTCTCTCCCATTCCGTAGGTATGAATGGTTTTATGGATAATATGCGGTCTATCGTAGAACCTGACCAACTCTGGAACCACTACTTCCCTTATGAGGTGTTTCATCTCAAAAGGAACCCCTGGCAGCGAAATAAAGGTAGTCCCATCCTCATAGAACCACATGCCGGGAGCCGTTCCGTTTTCATTGTGCAAAACTTTTGCCTTGCTGGGAACCCAGGCCTGCTTTCTGTTCAAATCTGAAATTGGGGTATTGGAAATATACTTGGCGAACAGGTTTTCAACATGTGCCAGAACCTTTTTGTCCTCTACAAGTTCGTCATTGAAAAATTCACAGAAGGTATGCTTGGTGATATCGTCTTTGGTAGGGCCCAACCCCCCGGTAACGATGACGATGTCCGCATGGGCCTTGGATTCCACCAAAGCCTGTAGTATGTGTTCGCGATCATCCTGAACCGAAGTAATCTGGTATACGGAAATACCAATTTTATTGAGTTCCTTGGCAATGAACGCCGAATTGGTATCAATAATCTGACCAATGAGTATCTCATCGCCAATGGTAATGATATCAGCGAACATTAGAGCTCAAAGTCGTTTTTTAACTCCCCGATGACCTGATGGATATCGGTTTTAAGAATAGGAAAGGTTTTTTCAATAGCTTCCCATGGAGCACTTTGTTTCGCTAGGGTCTCCACTTCCAGAGCTGCGGCCCTAGTCTGCTCCATACCCAACAAATCAACATTGGGCTTTATCTTATGGGCCAGTTGGT
The DNA here is from genome assembly GCF_028464205.1 of Maribacter sp. PR66. Classification (NCBI taxonomy): domain Bacteria; kingdom Pseudomonadati; phylum Bacteroidota; class Flavobacteriia; order Flavobacteriales; family Flavobacteriaceae; genus Maribacter; species Maribacter sp. PR66. The sequence goes on along the minus strand of NZ_JAQPCH010000010.1, from coordinate 39,404 downwards.
AGGTCCTTTCATAATCCCGCTCCTGTATAGCGGCTTCAAGTCCCTCCAAATCCTCGGGGACCTCGTCCAAAAAAACAGAAATGACGGATAGTATAAATTCCTGGTCCCCATCTGCCATCTCGTTGATCTTGTCCAAACTATATATCATTATCTTATTTTGACGTTAAAAAGTTCCGCTTCTTCCAAGTAACCTGTAAGGTAGTCATTTGCACTTACTTTGCCAACTCCGGCAGGTGTTCCCGTGAAAATAACATCTCCCTTTTTCAGCATAAAGAACGTGGACACATAGGATATTATTTCGTCTATTTTCCACAACATCAGCGAGGTATTTCCCTTTTGAACGGCCTCCCCGTTCTTCAACAAACTAAAATTTAGGTTGTTCAGGTCCTTAAAGTTGGATTTTGGCATCCATTCACCAATGACAGCTGCACCATCAAAACCTTTCGCCTTTTCCCAGGGCAAGCCTTTATCCTTCAATTTCGACTGTAGGTCCCTTGCGGTAAAATCGATTCCTAGACCTATTTCATCGTAATAGGTTCCCGCGAATTCCTCCTTAATATGTTTCCCTACGCGCTTTATCTTGACCAACACCTCCACCTCGTAATGAACGTCGTTGGAAAATTCAGGTATGTAAAATTCCTGCTCTTTGGGAAGGACTGCGGAATCCGGTTTAATAAAAATGACGGGCTCCGTAGGTTTTTCGTTTTTGAGTTCCTCTATGTGCTCGGTGTAATTTCTACCGATACAGATTATCTTCATATTATATCTACTAACTAAGCTTATTGTTGAGTTTGCTCAACTTTATCTGGGTAAGAATCTTTTTGGTGTACAGGGGAAAATCGGCATTCAGAATCCACCCGAAATATCCTGGCTCCTTATCGAGCACATCATGGACTTTTCTTCCCTTATGCTTTCCAAAGGAAAAAATTTCATCGCCTTCCTCGTCCAACGCAATAAAACCGGCAAAGTCCACGAACTGCTTCCTTTTGGAGAATTCAGAAAGCTTTTTAATGTTGTTTTCAAGATCTGGGTAACGCTCCAGTTGGGAAAGCAATACTTCATAGGTTGCGGTTGTATCGGCCTCCGCACTATGGGCATCGGTAAGGTCCTTATCGCAATAGAACTTATAAGCTGCCTCCAAGGTCCTTTTCTCCTTTTTGTGGAATATAGTCTGCACATCAACCGAAACGGTGTTCTTCATATCAAAATCGATATCGGCCCTCAAAAGCTCCTCTGCCAATAAGGGAATATCGAATCTATCGGAATTAAAACCGGCCAGATCACTGTCCTTTATCATGCGATGAATATCCTTGGACAATTGTTTAAATGTAGGTTCATTGGCCACCTTTTCGTTTGAAATGCCATGGATGGCTACTACATCTTCAGGAATTTCCATTTCCGGATTTACCAACCAGGTCCTGCTTTCCTTATTGCCATTGGGAAAAACCTTCAGTATGGATATCTCCACGATCCGATCCTTGGCCACATTGGTTCCGGTAGTTTCCAAATCAAAAAAACAAATAGGTCTGGTAAGCTTTAGCTCCATGAATTCCAATTTATGGCAAATATAGGTTTTAAGAGTTAGGCCCTAGAATGCCCGACACCTCTTTTTTTATAAAATTTATAGTCTATTGTTGATAATATTATTGAATGCAGAACCGAAAGTATAGCTTAATCCCACCCTAAAACCAAGTTCAAAATCCGTAGCAATCTGTTTTTGTTGTAGTAAAACATCCTCAATGGAAGCATCGCCTGCAGGCAAATTGATTTGATCACGGATTACTTCAAAATTACCAGAAAAGGTGACACCTAGACCTTTGAATATACGAACGGAAAGTCTTGAAAATAATTGAATTCTATTTTTATTAAAATCCTTTATGAAAGTCGAACCCCTTAATCTTGTGAAAATATTACCCCATGGTTGACGATATCTAAGTTGAACATCCAAAGAGTGGTCTAATACACCTTCGTTATCTTTCTCAAAAATAGTTGTATCAATATAGTTATTGTAAAAGTAGCCGATACGATATGCGAAAACCAGTTCCCGTTGTAAAACCTCACGATAAGGAAAAATATTATACTCTATTGCCGGGCGTATATAAGTAAAAAGATTTTGATTCGTAAAAGTATTGTGACGTGCACCTGCGAAAATACCCGCCGACCAGTGATCTGTCAAGCTTCTAACTATACTACCATCTGCAGAATAACGAAGCCTATCACTAGTGAACGTTTCATTATTCTGCTCAAACCTGCTCGTGGCCTGGTTTAGTTCCAAATCCGCACGAATTCTCCATTTTTCAGTTACCCTATCACTCTCAAATCCGACTTCATATTCGAACTCATTCCTACTGGACTCCTTAGAGAGCTCAGCTTCACCATAAATTTCAAAAATCCAATTGTTCCATGGATCTTCAACACTCATCTGCTCTATTGTACTGTTACCCTTGCTATTTATGGAATATGTAATTTCATAGGCCAAATCCGATTCTAGAAGATATTTAAGCAAACCCAGTTTTATTTTGGCTACCAAACCTTTCCTTATCTCATCCGGGGTCATATTGGGAGTGGTTTCATAAGAAATCTCACCTTGAATTTCGGTATAGTTTTGTGCTCCTTTAAAATCCAATAAATAAGTCCGCCCTCCACTTCCGTTGCCAACATCATAGATAAACAATTGTACGTTTGCCAAGGATTGATCCCTGACATGGTCAACGAATGGAATTTCCTGCCTTACATAGTTTCTATCACAATTACAATCAATGAAAAGCCTCATTTGAGTCTCTTCCTTCTTGATTTCTTGAGCAATTGTAGAAAATGGAATCAGAAAATAAATAAATAAATAAACTAGGATTTCAAAATGATGTTTGAAAAATAAGGATAATGGTCTTAACATTTGTGGGCTTGGTAAGACACAAAGCTAAAATCTAATGAATAAAAAAGATGTTAGTTTTGTGTTAATCCTAACATTTTATTTAAAATACTTATTACTTTCAGATTTCCCTGTCTACGTCCCAAGCCTCGAGGTAATCCGCAACTGCCTTGGCGAACATACTGCCCAAAGCTCCGTTTACCACCCTATGATCATAGCTGTGAGACAAAAACATCTTACTTCTTACGCCAATGAAATCACCTTCCTTCGTTTCTATTACTGAAGGAATCTTTCGTATTGCACCCAGGGCCATGATTCCTACTTGCGGCTGATTGATTATGGGCGTCCCAAAAACACTTCCAAAGGTACCTACATTGGTCACGGTATAGGTACCGTCCTGCACCTCATCCGGTTTTAAGGCATTTTTTCTAGACCGCTCCGCCAAATCATTGACTACCCTGGCCATACCTACAAGGTTTAATTGATCCGCATTTTTGATTACGGGCACTATCAAGTTGCCATCCGGCAGGGCGGCCGCCATCCCTATATTGATGTTTTTCTTTTTAATCACATTGTCCCCATCCACTGAAATATTCATCATGGGGTATTTCTTCAAAGCCTTGGCCACCGCTTCCATAAAAATGGGCGTAAATGTCAGTTTTTCACCTTCCTGCTTTTCAAAGGCATCCTTCACATTGTTTCTCCAGTTAACGATATTTGTTACGTCTACCTCTATAAAACTTTGAACGTGCGCCGAAGTGGAGACGCTGTCAGACATATGCTTGGCAATCAATTTGCCCATTCTTGACATGGGAATAATCTCGTCGCCTGCTCCAACTTTTATCTGGGATTCTTCCTTTTCCACAATTTTTGGTGGTGCCGATACCTCTTCCTTTTTGGTTTGGACGGGCTGGGGGGCTTCGGGAGTTTTCTTGGGTTGGGTCGCGACCTGGGCCCCATTGCTTCTTCCCGAAATATAATCCAAGATGTCATTCTTTGTTACCCTTCCCTCTTTCCCGGTACCGGATATAGCCTCCAGTTCGGCAAGGGAAACCCCTTCCTCTTTGGCAATGTTCTTTACCAGCGGTGAATAAAATCGCTCTGAAGAAGTATAGTCGGGAACGGGACTCCCAACCGTTTCGCGGGCCTTCACAACGGCCTCTTCGGCCACGGAGGCCAGTTTCTCATCTGACGTTTCCTCCGTATTGTCCGTATCTTCAACTATTCCGTCCGCTTCCCCTGTAATTTCGATTACAGCTACTACCTGCCCTACTTTGACAATATCATCAACTTCAAATCTTTTTTCGATAAGCACACCATCCACCTCACTGGGAACCTCACTATCCACTTTATCCGTTGCTATTTCAAAGATGGCCTCATCCATTTCAACCTTTTCGCCTACTTCCTTTAACCAAGAGGTCAATGTAGCCTCGGCAACACTTTCACCCATTCTTGGCAATTTCAATTCGAATTTTGACATATCAATAATCTAAGGTCTATTTTTTATACTGTTTTTGCAAAAATAATAAAATACAACACCCTTTACTGAATTTATATCAGAATTAAGTGGATTACTTGTTACTAAAACTTCCTTCAAACGGAATCCTATTTAAAATACTTCGCCCCAAGGTAACCTCATCAGCATATTCCAACTCGTCCCCTACGGCAATCCCTCGGGCAATGGTAGAGGTTTTGACCCCTGTACCCTCCAATTGTTTAAAGATATAGAAATTGGTAGTGTCCCCTTCCATAGTAGAGCTCAACGCAAGAATCAACTCTTGTACTTCCCCTTCTTTCACCTTATTTATCAAAGAATATATGGTCAAATCCTGGGGGCCCATGCCTTCTATGGGTGAAATCTTACCGCCCAACACATGATACAATCCCCTATACTGGCCAGTATTTTCAATGGCCATTACGTCTCTTATATCTTCTACCACACAGACTAGGGAGGCATCCCTTTTTGGATTGGAACAAATTTCACAAAGTACCGTATCACTAATGTTATGGCACTTCTTACAGAACTGCACCATAGTTCTCAATTTCGTCAAGGCATTGGATAGATTTTCTGTCTGGCGCTCCGGCTGCTTTAGCAAGTGCAACACCAATCGTAGCGCAGTTCGCTTACCAATTCCAGGCAATTGTGACATTTCATAGACGGCATTTTCCAGTAATTTGGAAGAAAAATCCATTGCTTTGAGTTTCCGGTAAAATTACGCACTATTTTTACTTTTTGTACTTTGACCACAAATAAATTCCCATGACTGCATCCCATATTCTGCTTCTTATAGGAAGCTATTTTGCATTACTACTCCTGATTTCCTACTTTACGGGAAAGAACGATTCCAATGAGGATTTCTTCAAGGCAGGAAAGCAATCCCCTTGGTATTTGGTTGCATTTGGAATGGTGGGCGCTTCGTTATCGGGGGTTACCTTTATATCCGTTCCAGGGTGGGTGGACGCATCCAAATTCAGTTACCTACAAGTGGTTTTTGGTTATTTGGTGGGGTACTTTGTAACGGCATATGTGCTGCTTCCCATCTACTACAGGCAAAATGTGACCTCCATTTACGAATACCTGGATAGCCGGTTCGGTTTTGTAAGTTATAAAGTTGGGGCGATTTCCTTTTTTGTATCCCGAGTTTTGGGTGCCGCCTTTCGACTCTTTCTGGTCGCCATCGTTTTGCAGCAATTCGTATTCGACGCGTGGAACGTGCCGTTTGAAATTACGGTTACTCTTTCCATCCTATTGATCTGGATCTATACTTTTAAAGGGGGTATAAAAACCATCGTTTGGACGGATACCTTGCAGACCTTGTTCATGTTGGTTTCCGTTGGGCTTTCCATCTACTTTATCCTAAACAAACTAGAATGGAGTTTGGGGGATTTTCTACAATCCGAAGAACTTGCCAAATACAGCCAGACCTTTGTCTTGGATGATCTCTTTGCAAAAAACCACTTTCTAAAATCCTTTATCGGGGGGATGTTCGTGACTATTTGTATGACCGGATTGGATCAGGACATGATGCAAAAAAACCTCACCTGTAGAAATTTGAAGGAGGCTCAAAAAAACATGGTGTCCTTTAGTTTTGTCCTTGTTTTTGTGACCTTTCTATTTATGCTCTTGGGAGCCCTTTTGTTTATCTACGCCGATAAATATCAAATTGAAATGCCTCTAATGGACGGTCAACCAAAGACCGACCTACTTTTTCCTGAAATTGCCCTGAACAGCGGATTGGGAATTACCGTGGCCATTACTTTTATGCTAGGCCTTATAGCTGCGGCCTATAGTAGTGCTGACAGTGCCCTGACTTCATTGACCACCTCCTTTTGTGTAGATTTTTTGGGGACGGCAAAAAAATCTGAAGTAGCGGCAAGGAAAATTCGCAGGCGAACACATATTGGCATGAGCATCTTGTTGATTTTGGTGGTAATTACCTTTAAATACGTATTGGATAGAAACGTTATCGACGGATTATTGACGGTTGCCTCCTACACCTACGGACCCCTACTTGGATTATTCGCCTTTGGGATTTTCACCAAACATCAAATAAGGGATAATTTTGCTTGGGCCGTGGCTTTGGTTGCTGTATTGATAATAATCGGTTTGGCGAAAATACCGACCGACTATTTAGGTGGCTACGAATTTGGATATGAGCTACTGCCCTTGAACGGACTTTTAACCTTCATTGGCCTATGGCTTATCAGAAAAAATCCTGATACGGATACTATAAGCAATTAAATTAACTTCAATATTGACCGGTCGCCAGCAAAACCAAAGTACAGGCAACTTGGGCTTCTATACCTTGGGATTCCAGTAATCTCTGAAAATCAGGATTCTCAGTGCCTGGGTTAAAGATTACGCGCCTTGGACGTAAACCGATAATGGCATCGTAATATCCTTTTTGATTATTTGGATTTAAATAAAGAGTTATGGTCTGAATATTTTGGAAATCTTCTATTTTGGTTTTAACTTGCACTCCCCCGATAATTCCAGATTTTAAACCGAAAGCTTCGGTTTTTATTCCTTGACCGACCAATCTATGAATCACCAAATTACTATAACGGTTTGGTTTTAAGGATGCTCCAAATACTAATGTTGTATCCATCTTTATCAGGGTGTTAAATTTTATAAGTTCTGTAACTTTTTAAAGTAATAATAGTCTTTAAATTGTTATACTTCTTACAAGAAGGTTTACATTTATTTGTTGCAAAATATTGAAGACGTTGATATTGCTATATATTTATAGTTAATGGTTAGTGTTTAGTATAGCTTATCAGCAAGAAACCCGGGCATTTGTCCGGGTTTCACTTTTTAAGGGCATAATGGACATTTAAAGATTGCCGAACCTGTAACATTAAACCATTTTATAAGTCTATTATACCAAGGAATGCTCTTTGCCAGGGGATTGGTTGGTTTCCCCTCAAGTGTTTATCCTCAGGAAAACCCGTGGCCTAGGTTGCGGGTTTTTTATTCTATATACAGTGTTTACAAGCCTTCCCAGCTTAATCCGAGGAAAAATATCTTGGTCTTCAACTACACAAGCCAAGAAATTGTTAGAAGTGGCTTATCTACCATCTGATAATGATACTGCCCCACGTAAAGCCGCTTCCAAATGCGGCCAATACCACCAAGTCTCCAGACTTTACCTTTCCAGCTTCCCAAGCTTCGGTCAGCGCGATGGGTATAGAAGCAGCTGTTGTGTTTCCGTAACGCATAATGTTGTTGAACACCTGATCATCGGTAAGGCCAAATTTATTTTGGATAAACTGTGATATCCTAAGATTCGCCTGATGCGGAACCAATAAATTTATATCCGTTGGTTGCAATCCATTTTTCTTAAGGCCCTCCATGATAACTTCGCTAAAACGTACCACGGCATTTTTAAATACGAATTGTCCGTTCATATAGGGGAAATAAGACTCATCGTTTGGGTCGTTATCGGCAATTATGTCAGAAACCCATCTTTTTCCCATTCCGGGCGCAATTAGTGAGAGTTCTTCTGCGTGTTGTCCTTCTGAATGCAAGTGGGTCGAAAGTACTCCCTGATCCTGACCTTCTGCCCTACTCAAAACGGCGGCACCGGCACCGTCGCCAAAAATTACGGAAACAGCCCTACCTCGTGTCGTCATATCCAATCCGTGGGAATGAAGTTCTGAACCAATAACAAGAATATTCTTGTACATTCCGGTTTTTATGTACTGATCCGCCACCGAAATCGCATAGACAAATCCGGAACATTGGTTTCTCACGTCCAAGGCACCAACGGTCTTTATCCCCAAATCTCGCTGTACCAAAACCCCTGGCCCGGGAAAATAATAATCCGGACTCAAGGTGGCGAATACAATAAAATCAATTTCATCCTTATCGATTCCGGCACGTTCAATTGCAATTTTGGCCGCTTTTACGCCCATGGTCGTGGTGGTATCCTCGCCCTTTATGACATGCCTTCGTTCCTTGATTCCCGTCCGCTCCTGAATCCAAGCGTCATTCGTATCCATTATTTTGGATAGATCGTCGTTGGTTACTACATTATCGGGGACATAATAGCCTAACCCTGTAATTTTTGAATTGTACATAGTGTAAAATTTAGCCGAATTCACTGCTGTTCAGGCAGTGCAATATAACAACAATTCCGAATTTCGCATTCATTTTGGAAAAGCTTGTTACACTATAAATACTTTTGAAAATGATTTACCTGAATTTCAGCCTTTAGGTCGTTGAGTAGATTATAGAGTCCAAAGAAGGTCCGGTTCATGTATAAAAAGTGCTTGGAACCCCTGTTACCGTTCATTTTACGTATCTGTTTATCCGATGCATATTGCTCACTCAGTGCCGCAATTTTCCCCCAGAAATCGGCACTGCCAAAGTCAAAAGTCTCCTCATGGAACGGCGATGTGAAGAGGCTCAACATTTCGTGAAAAAGATTCTTGAAAAAGGTTATTTCGGTATCGGTATCGGAAGGGGTCAAAATTTCAAGTTCATAGAGCTTTTGGGTGAAAATGGCGTCGTTTGAAATATTCTCCTTCTTGGCCAATTCAAAATAGGGGTTATAGAAATCGTCCGGAACTTCCTTGATACAACCAAAATCGATGACGACCAACTCCCCATTGGCATTTACCAAAAAATTACCCGGATGTGGATCCGCATGAACCTTGCGCAAACCGTGAATTTGATACATATAAAAATCCCATAGAGTCTGGCCCAGTTTGTTGCCCGTTTCTTTGGAAAAACTGGTCTTTGTGAATTCCCCTAAATGGGTACCCGTCATCCAATCCATTGTGATGATACGCTCGCTGGAAAGTGCCTCGTAATAGTTAGGAAATCGCAAGTTTTCTATATGGCTACATTTGTTTGTAATTTCCTTGCTTTGCGAAATTTCCAGCAGATAATTGGTTTCCTCCAATAATTTGTCTTCCACTTCCTTGAAGTATTTATCAGAATCCTTTCCCTGAAGGTTGAACATTCGCAAAGCCACTGGCTTTACCAAGGCCAAATCACTGCTTATGCTTTGAGCCACTCCAGGATATTGTATTTTAACTGCCAAGTCCATCCCGTCCTTTTTGGCTCTGTGCACCTGTCCGATACTCGCCGCATTGACGGAATCCTTTTCAAAGGAATCGAACACTTCCTCCGGATATTTATCCAGATATTTTTTGAATGTTTTTCGCACCAGCGGTGCGGATAAAGGCGGTACTGAAAACTGTGAAAGTGAAAATTTTTCTACATAGGCATTGGGCAATAGGTTTTTCTCCATGCTCAACATTTGTGCAACCTTCAATGCACTGCCCTTTAGACTTTTAAGTCCGTCATAGATATCACCGGCATTATCGTTATCCAGTTCATCCCTCGTTAAATCTGGGTTCACTATTTTCTTGCCATAATATTTGGCATAATTCCCGCCAATTTTTACACCGGTCTTGATCAGTTTGCTGGCGCGTTCAATTTTTCCGGTAGGGATTTTATCGAGAGTCTTCAATCTTGAATGGTATTAGGTTAAGCAAATGTTTCCTTGTAAAGAAATTTCCCAAAATCTACGATGTTGTCCAATGGGGTATTGTCAAAAAGGTCAAATACCGTGTTGACGGATTTTTCAATGGCCAAATCCGTTTTTTCGAATCCTTGAGATTCATCGTTCATCCAAAATCTTAACAGAAAAAGGAATTGGACCCAAGCCCCCTCCGAAAAAATAGAAGGGTTGTGCTTGGTTATTTTATACGTTTTTTGCTTATTACCATCTGCGATCAACTCTTTGGCAAACTCCTTCAGGTGCTTTCGCAATCCCTTTAGTTGCTCCATGTTCTTAAGCTGGTTGCCGCCTTGGTTCAATGTAAAAAGGGCATAACTTCTGTTGAGGGTCAACATCTCGAAAAATGTGTAGAAAAACGTCAACAATTTGTCCCTATTTGCAAAGGATTCATAGTCCTTGTTCTTTTGCATCAATGCAAGCGTATTGGTGAAAAAGGTGTCCCAAATACCCTTCTTGATAGCGGGAATGGAGGCAAAGAATTTGTAGAAATCCGCTTCCGGAATTTCATGCTGCTTACAGAATTTATAGACCGTTTTGGGCTCCTTTTCATGTTCCAAAACATAGTCCATGTACTTTGAAATAATTTCTTCCTTGGTAATCTTTTTATTCTTGGTAGCCATAATATGTAGTATTGCGTGTAAAGATTTATAGCAAAAAATGTATTGATGTTAGACTAAAAAACGTGCCTTCGGGGGGAAAGCACGTTTTCAAACAACCTAACCAATAAATAATCAAACGTGATTATGATTAAAACTTTTTCATAGCATTTTCTTTCCTAATCACAAGTAAAATTAAATAATGTTTAATGTTTATGAAAAATAATTAAACAAAAGTTTTGTTAAAGTTTTGTGCTATACCAGGGTGTCAGTTTGTCACCTTCTTTAAGTATGGTATTTTTTTTGTCTAAAGGTGTTTGCAACTAATATAAAAATTCAAAATAATGGCTACAGGTAAAATCAATGTTTCGGTAGACAATATATTTCCGCTCATAAAGAAGTTTTTGTATTCCGATCATGAAATCTTTCTTCGAGAATTGGTATCCAATGCTACGGATGCTACCCTTAAACTAAAGCATTTAACCGCTATTGGAGAGGCAAAAGTGGAGTATGGCAATCCTTTGATCGAAATTAAGGTCGACAAAAAGGGAAAAAAACTTCACGTCATTGACCAAGGTCTGGGTATGACCGAGGAAGAAGTTAAAAAATACATCAACGAGGTTGCCTTTTCCGGTGCCGAGGAGTTCATCAACAAGTATGAGGATTCCGCCAAGGATGCCGGTATTATCGGGCACTTTGGCCTTGGGTTCTATTCCGCCTTTATGGTCGCCCATAAAGTGGAGATTATCACGAAAAGCTATCAGGACGAACCGGCAGTGCATTGGTCCTGCGACGGTTCACCCAACTTTACCATTGAACCATCGGATAAAAAAGAACGCGGAACGGAAATCATACTTCATATAGCCGATGATTCCACCGAGTTTTTGGAAGATAGTAGAATCCGTGAGCTATTAAGAAAATACAATAAGTTTATGCCGGTCCCCATTAAATTCGGGACCAAAACGGAGACCTTGCCCAAACCCGAAGGTGCCAAAGAGGACGATCCGGCCCCTACCAAGGAAGTGGACAATATCATCAACAATCCAAATCCGGCCTGGACCAAACAGCCAACGGATTTAAAGGACGAAGATTACAAAAGTTTTTATAGGGAACTCTATCCCATGCAGTTCGAGGAACCGCTGTTCCATATTCATTTGAACGTGGATTATCCTTTTAACCTGACGGGAATTCTTTATTTTCCGAAGCTTACGAACGACCTGAACATACAAAAAGATAAGATTCAATTGTACCAGAACCAAGTCTTCGTAACTGACAATGTGGAAGGTATTGTACCGGAATTCTTGACCATGCTGCGTGGTGTCATCGATTCACCGGATATTCCTTTGAATGTCTCAAGGTCCTATCTACAGGCTGATGGTGCCGTTAAGAAAATATCCTCTTACATTACAAGAAAGGTTGCTGATAAGCTTAATTCCCTTTTCAAGAACAACCGTGAGGATTTTGAGAAGAAATGGAACGATATAAAAATCGTCATTGAATACGGTATGTTGTCCGAAGATAAGTTCTTTGAAAAAGCGGACAAGTTTGCGCTGTACCCAAGTATTGACGGTGCCTATTATACGTTTGAGGAGCTTCAGGAGAAAATCAAGGCCAACCAAACGGACAAGGACGATAAATTGGTCATTCTGTATGCTTCCGATAAAGAGGCGCAGCATAGTTACATTGAGACCGCCAAGTCCAAGGGTTACGAGGTATTGTTGTTGGATTCGCCCATTATCGGCCATCTGATGCAAAAACTGGAAACCACCAAAGAGAAAATATCCTTTGCCAGGGTGGATGCGGACCATATCGACAAGCTGATCCAAAAAGAGGATACCCAAATCTCCAAGTTATCCGATGAGGAGAAGGAAAAGCTAAAAGCTGACTTGGAGGCTGTTTTTGGTGAAAAAAGCAATTATACCATACAATTGGAGGCCATGGATAGCGATGCTTCCCCATTCGTGATCACCGAGCCGGAATTCCTGCGCCGTATGAAGGAAATGCAACAGACCGGTGGCGGAATGTTCGGGATGGGGCATATGCCGGAGATGTACAACCTCATCGTAAACACTAATCATGAATTGATAGGCGAAATCCTGAATACCAAGACCGCCAAGAAAAAAGAGCGTTTGATCAATCAATCCTTGGATTTGGCCAAACTTTCCAAGGGCCTTTTAAAGGGTGCGGACTTAACGAACTTTATCAAGCGGAGTTATGAAATGGTAAAATAGGAGCCTCTCCCAAAACTGCCATGCAGTTTTGACCTCTCTAAAGGAGAGGTAAAGTAGGAAACATAGCTATAAAAAAGGGCCTCAATGATGAGGCCCTTTTTAATTTTTCAATTATAATTACCAATAAATAGGCCCTTTACCCAAATATTTTTCGGCAATGGGCTGGTAATAATCCCTTACATCTTCCAAGTCATATATTTTTTGACTTTTGGTATACAGGTCGTATTTGTTGAAGTCCTTGATGATTTCCAAATATTCCTTGTCCTTTTCATTGGTCAATTCCTTGTAACTACCGCCACTATGCCACGGATAAAAAGAATGATATCTGATCATGACCATAGCCTCGTCGGGTAGTGTATTTTCCTTGTGATTATTTAATACCTGGTACAGATACTCATCGTGTCCCCATGCCAGTTCCAGATTGTCCAACCCACAGCCTTCTTCATAGATACCGGTAGTTGTATTGTAACGTGCATCCGTCATATCAGGGTTTAAGGCATTGAATTCGGGATATACGCAGGAAGAAGGCAACTTGCATCCCACAACGAATACATCGCCCACCATGCCCCATTGCTCGGCCTGACTTGTCCCATCGGCATCACTGCCCCACATGAACATGATTTTTCCTAGATCGTGGATAAGTCCGGTAAGCTGCATCCAATCGGGTCTATTATCCGCCCTAATGGCCTCCGCACTCTGAATCAGATGCTGTACATTGGGAAGATCGAGATCGGGATCGCTCACATCTATCAAACTGTTCAAGTGTCCCATGGCTTCCCAAAGGTCCATCGGCTTATCAAAAGTGAGGTATTTTTTATGCATGCGCTTCACATAATCGTAGGTCTGGTTTTGACGCATTTTTCTATAATGTTCTTTTACGGCCACGGAGACATCGGGCGCATCGTAATTCCTGAATGTTTTTTCTTCCATAATATCACTTATAAATTAGATCTCGCATCTCGACTCCACTCGATATAACAGCTCAACCGGTTGTACCGTTTTTTTTCGAGATTATTAAATTTGATACAACAAATTACTCAATTCTAGACATTTCCCAATAAAAAATAAATAAGAACCGTTACTAGGACAAGAAAAATGCTGAAAGGTTTGGCATATTTCCATGGTTTCAAATCCAAGACGTTGGCATCCTGTATTGAAAATCGTTCTTTTGTAGGCCGATACAGAGAAGCCAAATGCATAATGCCGATATTGAGTACAAACTCAATGCCCCAAATATGAACGAAATGTAGGTTCACCTCCAAAATGAAGTACATGAGGACATAGAAAACAAGTCCGAAACAGAGTCCCACCTTGGCCCCAAACGCTGAAACCCGCGGAAAAAGAAAGCCGGCCGTAATGACGCTGGCAATGGGAATAAAGAAAATTCCGTTCAGTTGCTGTAGGAGCTGGTACAGACCGTCAGGTGCATTGGCCACAAATGGAGCAATTCCAATTGCGAAAACGGCCAGCAGCAAGGAGGTCCACTTCCCGATGCCTACCAACTTTTGGTCGCTGGATTCCTTAAAAATGTAACGCTTATAAATTCCCAAACTAAAAACGGTAGCCGCACTGTTCAAGGCACTGTTGAAGGTACTCAAAATAGCGCCCATCATGACCGCCACAAAGAAACCGGTCAGCCAAAGGGGCATCACTTTTTTTACAAGTATGGGATATACGCTATCCGGATTGTCATAGTACGAATCCCCAAAATAATAAAAGGCAATCAGCCCTGGCAATACAATGATCAGCGGTACCAATATTTTTAACAATCCCGTATAAAGCAATCCTTTTTGTGCTTCCTTTAAGCTAACGGCCCCTAACACCCGTTGAATTATCGACTGGTGCATGGTCCAGAAATAGATTTGGTTGACCATCAGTCCCGTAAACAGTACTTCAAAAGGTAGAATGGCAGACCTTGCCCCTTCCCCCACTCCGGATTCCGTGCTGATTACATTGAACTTCTCCGGGCTATTGTTGAAAACCTCACCCAAACCATGGAATAAATTTCCTTCGCCAATGGCCAAGAGTGCCAAAATGGGAACCAACAGACCAGCGACCAACAAACCAAAGCCGTTGATGGTATCCGTATATGCTACCATCTTGAGTCCCCCAAAAATGGCATAGATGGCCCCAATAGTGCCCACTATTAAAATGGTCACCCAAATACCTTGCGACTTACTTAGGTTCAATAGGTTGGAAATATCAAAAATAGCCTCAATGTTCAGCGCACCTGTGTATAGAACTATGGGCAATAACGTAGCGACAAAAGAAATAATGAGGAGCATGGCCACGATGGTCCGAGTTAGGCCGTCAAACCGTTTTTCCAAAAATTCTGGGATGGTCGTAAGTCCCATTTTCAAATACCGAGGAGCAAAATAGAGCGCCCCAATGACCAATGCGAGTGCTGAGGTTACCTCCCAGGCGATGATTATGGCCCCATTTCTATACGAGGAACCGTTCATACCCACCAAATGCTCCGTAGAAATGTTGGTCAATAACAAAGAGCCCGCAATTACGATGCCTGTTAAGGACCTACCTCCCAAAAAATAACCGTCCTTGGTATTTAGTTTATCCTTACGAAGTTGGTAGGTCGCATAGAAAGCGACAAAACCGGTGAAGAGTAAAAAGGATAGGAAGGTCATGGATTTAAATGTAGTAATAAATTTTAAATCCCCATATTTAGATTATCACCCTGTGTTTAGAAAAATAATGCTTTAAAAAAAGAATTTGAAACAAGATAAAAATGACGAATCCTAGCACAGCATAACTGGACGAATTCCACTTGATTTCTCTCAATCGGACATCAAAAAAATCTAGATTACCAATTGTATTGTATTTTAAAGAAAAAAGCCAAAAGTTGGTATTTGGCTCCATAATGAATGCAAATCCTAAAAGGCCTATGAGTACAAGCGCAAGTGAGAACCACACTGTTTTGGATATTAAAGGCTTGTATTTTAATTCCTTTGTATTTAATTGTGCTATCCTTTGAAACAGTCTTTCATTAAAATTTTCAGAAACTTCTTCAGGTCTTAGCTCTTTGATTGCGTTTTTTAGGAATAAATCCAATACTTTATCTTCTTGTTCTTTCATAGCTATGAATTGTTTCCGGTTCTAGTGAATTTCTTAAAATTAATGCCAATTTTTTTCTGGCCCTATGTATTTTCACCTTTACGGTGTTGGCTTCAATACCTATTATTTCGGAAATTTCAACAAGGGAAAGCTCCTGATAATAAAATAGGGTTATTAATACACTATCTTCATTATCCAGTTCCTCTATAGCCCTTTTTATTGTCTTTCTTCTTTCTTTTATTTCTATTTTATTCCATATTTCCGGAGATAGGTACAAGGCAGATGTATCTTGCATATCAAAACCTTTCGTTTGGGGCTGCGATTTATGTTTTTTAAGACAATCAAGACCCTTTCTATAGGCTATTTTATATAACCAGGTAGAGAACTTGCTCTCTCCTTTAAATGTAGTCAATGCACTATATACCTTTATAAAGGTATCTTGTGCTACCTCTTCCGCATCCTCCCTATTTCCAACCAACCTTAGCGCCAAAGTAAAGACCATATGCTTATATCTATCCACTAATTTTTCATAAGCGGATATATCCCTTTTTTGGGCACGTTCTATCAATAGTTGGTCGCTAGGCTTGTTCATTTACATTTATTGGACGAACTGCTTTAGGCAAAGGTTACAGTTTTAAAGAAAAACTAAAAAAATTGTAACCTATGGAAATTTATCGTCGTCAAAAGAAGTAAACAGTTTATTTATCAATTAAAAAACAAATCAATGGGAGGAGAAGTAATTATTTTCACGTTAATCTTTGGGGTTATTTTTGGAATAGCCTATTTATTCTTTTCAACTAGAAACAAAGAACGCATGGCTCTTATAGAAAAAGGTGCCGATGCCAGTATTTTTGTAAAAACAAAAAAGGAACATGCCGCGCCCTTTTGGAAAATCCTAATCTTAAACCTTTCCCTTCTGCTCATAGGAATTGGTTGTGCAATCTTTTTAGCTTCGATTATGGTCTACAGTTTGGGAGTCGAAGAGAATGTTGCCTATCCCGGATCCATATTTTTAATGGCCGGAATTGGATTATTGTTAGGTTTCTATCTTACCAAAAAGTTGGAAAAGGAAGTATAGCAACTATCCAGTAAAATTGTAAACCACCAGATTTCTTCTGGTGGTTTTTTTTATCTTCACACAATGAAGATAATCTCCACCAATATCTGCAACGAGCCTAGAACCTTTGTTTGGAACGGCACCGAAGAACAGACGGGCATTTTTAAATTTCCCACATCTGAAAAATTGTTCTTGACCAAAAGCGATGTTCAGAAGGATACGATTATCAATAGGGTAAACCATGGGGGGGAGAACAAGGCCTGTTATCTTTTTTCCGCGGATCAGTACCCTTTTTGGAAGGAAAAATATCCTAATCATGAATGGAATTGGGGTATGTTCGGCGAAAACCTGACGATTACCGGATTGGATGAGTCCCAAATACGTATAGGGAACGTTTATAAAATGGGAAGTGCCCTGGTTCAGGTTTCCCAGCCTAGGGAACCTTGTTATAAACTGGGAATCCGTTTTGGCACCCAACAAATCCTGAAAGAATTCATCGATCAGAATCACCCCGGAACGTATGTGAAAATTCTGGAGGAAGGGGAAGTAAGTATGGGCGATGAACTGAAATTGATTCAACAATCGGAGAACACCTTAACGGTCCAAGAATTCTATGAACTGATGTTCCTAAAAGAAAAGCCGAAGGACTTGCTGCAAAGGTTTATGGACAATCCGGCAGTACCCCTGTATAAAAAGGAAAGAATGCAAAAATACCTTTAATGGAACTTCATTTTCCTTGGCACTTGTACTTGATGGCCGCGCTATATATGTTCGCAGGCCTCATGCATTTTATACGGCCCAAAATATACTTGCGGGTCATGCCCAACTATCTACCTTCTCCAAAATTTTTGGTACTTCTAAGTGGCGTATTTGAAATCCTTTTGGGCATTGGACTATGCTTTCAGGAAACCAAAGATTTAGCTATTTATGGAATTATGGCCATGTTATCGGTTTTTTTGTTGGTCCACTTTTATATGCTCAAGGGCGAAAAGGAATCGGCCGGATTTCCAAAATGGTTATTATTACTGCGCATTCCGTTGCAATTCCTTTTGATGTGCTGGGCGTACGCTTACCTAAGCGTATAAAAACAAAAAGAGGGCTCTCCAGCCCCCTTTTCTTGAAATTAACTTAAACCAACTTAATTAACAACAAATTCTTCACTGTAGGTTTTGGTATCATCGGATACTACTACCATATAACTTCCCGGATAGGCTCCTTGAAAGTTAAAGGCCTTTTCTACAATAAGTTTATCAGATACGGTTTCGGAGAACACCAATCTATAGTTTTGGTCATAAACTTTTAAGGAAATCTCAGATTTATCCAAGTTCAAAAAGTTCATGAAGACCCTATTTTCTGTTTTTCTAAAAAAAGGTTTGGCATCTACCTCAGAGTCGATGATCTCAATGACACCGTCCTTCAAGGAAATGGTGTACATGTTGCTTTTTAGTCCGCTTTCGGCTACCAAATAATAATATCCATCTACCAAATCTTTCAAATTCAGTTTTTTACTGAAACGACCTTTTGAAAGCTTTTCGAAATAGATACTATTAGAATCCGAATCCAAAAGCCTAACAGTGACACTTTGGTCCAGTGCGTCCAAGGTCAATAGGACACTTTTGGAGTTATTTAAGGTAACAACGTCCAATTTGGGCTCTCTTGCCATACCCGCTACTGTAGCGAACATAAAGGCAACTACGGTTGTGATTTTTACAATTGTTTTCATAATAAATTACTTTAAAGGATTAATTAATAATTTACGATACAAACATACACCCGTTATGTCGTTGCCACTACAGCGGATTTTTCCGATTTATGTGCTATTTTACCAACCTTAACACACTTTTAATATAGTGATGTTAATTTTCCACATATTTGAGTTAATTTTGCAAAGTGACCTGCAAAAAAGGTTATCTAACTTTACATTAGTAAACACCAAATAGATGATTACACAAAAACCTACATTTGAAGCTATTGAACCAGATTTTGGGCATTCGTTTACCTATCAAAGGTTCGATGAGCACCGGGTGAACAAGAACAATGTTTGGCATTACCATCCAGAATTGGAACTGGTCTATGTAAACGGCGGTTCCGGTAAGCGCCAAATAGGTAGCCATGTTTCCTATTATACCGATGGCGATCTTATATTGATAGGCAGTAATCTTCCCCATTGCGGTTTTACCGATGCACTCACGGGCAATACCAGTGAAACCGTCGTACAGATGAAGCTCGATTTTTTGGGAACCGACTTTTTTACCATTCCCGAAATGAAGAAAATCAAAAAGTTGTTTGAAATAGCGAGTGGAGGAATCGCCTTTTATGGGAAGACCAAAAGAAAAATAGGCGATAAAATGGAGGTGCTGGAATATCAGACCGATTTCCAACGTCTTTTGAGTATTCTGAACATTCTGAACGAATTGGGCGGTTCACAAGAAATGAAACTCCTGAATGCGGATGGTTTTTCCTTGGCAACCGATGTCAAGGACAATGACCGCATCAACATCGTTTTCAATCATGTAAAGAACAACTTCAAGGAAGAAATAACGCTGGAGGAAATATCTTCCATGGTGAGCATGACCATTCCGTCTTTCTGCAGATACTTTAAAAAGCTTACAAATAAAACCTTTGTACAATTTGTAAATGAATACCGCTTGGTGCATGCCTCTAAATTATTGGCGGAAAAACCCATGAGCATCACGGAAGTCTGTTTTGAATGTGGATTCAACAACTTTTCCCACTTTAATAAGTCGTTCAAAGCATTTACGGGACAGAACCCCAGTGAATATAGGAATGAGCTAAAAGCCGTTTTGGTCTGATGCCAGAAAACAAGGAATACTCACAATTGGATTTGCCCGATTGTGACATACGATATTACCCAAATTTTATTCCTAGTAAAATTGCGGATACCTATTTCAAAAAGTTAAGGTCTGAAACACCTTGGCAACAGGATGATATTAAAGTATTCGGAAAGTTATACGCCCAGCCAAGACTTACCGCATTGTATGGAAATAATGGAAGGCCCTACTCCTATTCCAACATTACCATGAAACCCCATCGTTTCAGTAAAGTTTTATTGGAAATAAAATCGGAAGTAGAAAAGTATGTTTCCCCAGAATTTACTACTTGTTTACTAAATCTATATAGGGATGGCAAGGATAGTAACGGTTGGCACGCCGATAATGAAAAGGAACTGGGTAAAAACCCTGTAATTGCATCGGTGAGTCTAGGTGCGGAACGCATGTTTCATCTAAAACACAACATAGACCCTTCTGCAAAGCACAAAATGATATTGGAGCATGGCAGTTTGTTGGTGATGCAGGGGGAGACCCAACATACTTGGAAGCATCAGATTCCAAAAACGGCCAAACCGATTGGGGAACGGATAAATCTGACGTTTAGGATAATCAAATAAAAAAAATCGGCCCAGAGGACCCATTTTTTATGCCTTTTTGTAGACCCACCATCTTTAATACCAGGGCATACCAATACTAATCTGCTCGTCGGGGTTTCTACCTTAGCAACATATTTTCAAAGGTCATGCCAAACCCTTTTTGCCCTAGGCTTTGTATATTTGTATTGTTATGTCAAAGGAATTTACAGAAAGGGAATTGGACCGAATCATAGAAATGGCCTGGGAGGACCGTACTCCGTTTGAGGCCATCACCTTCCAGTTTGGTATAAGTGAACAGGAAACCATAGAGATCATGCGCAGGGAAATGAAACCCAGTAGTTTTCGCATGTGGCGTAAAAGGGTTCAGGGAAGGGCTACCAAACACCGAAATTTACGCGAAAATGTGTCCGGACGATTCAAGAGCTCCCGTCAGAAGAACATTAGCGGAAACAAAATTTCAAAAAGATAGTTTAGTTCTATTTGAAAATATCATTCAGGACCGCCGCCAATCGTATGCCCCCTTTTAACAATTGGTTTTCAACAGTGCCCCACCATCGGTAACTATATTGATACCCCAATTTCTCACCCACTGCTACGGAATCATAGACTTCGTTCGTAATTTCCTGGGTCTCCTCGATCCAATCATAGATATCGCCCTGCTGAATTTGCTTCACCTGCTGCTTGGTAAGCTTTGGTAAGGAGTTTGAAAGCTCCGTAAAACTCATTCCATAGTCGTCAATCATATTGGAATCCCATACCCGATGTAGGTTACTGCCCCTTCCAAACCATTGCAACTGAATGTCGTTTCCTCCTTTGTCCTCTAGCCGACCAATATGCATCGGTTGGTGCAAATCCCCAATAAGGTGCACCAGAAATTTCAAGTAAAAAGCCTTGTCCTCCTTGGAACTTTCCTGCGAGGTCAATATTTCAATGCACTTGTTGATTCCTATGACCAAATCCCCATATTCACTGGGTTCAACGTCCCTATAATCCTTGTCCGCTGGGAAGTTGACATAATGCCAGGCACTGAATTCACTGTATTTTCTATCGGCCTTGATCTCATCGGCAAAATTGGAAACGGCTGCCAAATTTTGGCCATCCAGTAGGGCATCAATGGCCTTTCTTGCCTTTCTACTCAAATAGTCCTGGGCCACATCGCCCACCACCCGATGCCCGGTTTTGGACCAGATTGCGTCATTGGCGAAAGCGGATTGTATAACGACCAGTAAAATGAACGTGAACTTCTTCATGGAATTCGGTTTTGGCAAAAATAGGGCAACAAGTTTTAAGGTATTGTTAAAAGTCAGGTCAGCTTAAATTTAAGTGGGAACTTGCACCCATGCAGGGAATAAAAAAGATACTAAGTAAAATCAAACCGCCGTTTCTCAGGTATTTTTTTGTAGGAATCGCGGGGTTCCTGGTATTGACGGTAATTTTTGTGGGTAGCATCTATTTGGGAGCTTGGGGAAGTGTCCCCAATAAAAAGGAACTCTCCAATTTTCAGTACCAAGTGGCTTCAGAGGTATTTACGGCGGATAGCGTCTTGATCGGAAAATATTACCTCAACGACAGACAGCCCATTACTTTTGATGAATTCCCGGAACACCTTTTACAGGCCCTCATTTCCATTGAAGACGAGCGCTTTTATGAACATTCCGGAGTGGATTACCCAAGTCTGTTCAGGGTAGGTATAAAGACCATACTTTTGGGTGACGAATCGTCTGGAGGAGGAAGCACCATCAGTCAGCAATTGGCAAAAAACCTGTATCCTAGGAGGGACAGGAAGCAAACAAATATCGTGGTCGATAAGATCAAGGAAATGATCATTGCCGGCAGATTGGAGGATATCTACGATAAAAATGAAATCCTTACCCATTACCTAAATACCGTTTCCTTTGGCGACAACACCTTTGGCATTGAAAGTGCCGCTTTAAAATTTTTCAATACCCGAACAAAAAACCTATCGGTGGAACAAGCAGCTACCCTGGTAGGCATGCTTAAAGCTACCTACGGTTACAATCCAAGAATATTCCCGGAAAAAAGCAGGGAACGCAGAAATCTGGTCTTATCCACGATGGTCAAGAACGATTTTATTTCGAAAACGGAATATGATGCCCTCAAACAACTGGATATCGGTTTGGATTATAGGGATTACGATTATAGTTCGGGCTTGGCACCTTATTTTCGGGAAGAAGTACGCAAGCAATTACTGGAGTGGACCAAAACACAAAATGAGGAAGGAAAGGAATACAACATTTATACATCGGGCCTAAAAGTGTATACCACCCTAAATTATAAAATGCAACAACTGGCGGAGCAAAGTATGGTGGAGCATATGGGCCCATTGCAAAGCGATTTTGAAAAAAGTTACGGAAAAAATGCCCCATGGTTAACGGATAAAAACCTCATAAAAACGGTAGCCCGAAGAAGTACAGCCTATAAAAACCTAAAAAAAGACGGCTTCACCGATGATGAAATTTTTGACAGCCTGCAACGTACCAAACGAAAAATGACGATAACCTCCTGGGAGGAAGAAACGGAAAAGGAATTAAGTGTCATGGACAGCATACAGCACTACATGAAGTTTTTGAACACAGGCTCCATATCCCTTAATCCCAAAACCGGTGAAGTGCTCACATGGATCGGCGGGGTGGATTTCAAGCAGTTTAAGTACGACCATATTTCCCAGAGCAAACGCCAAGTCGGTTCCACGTTCAAACCGTTCGTTTACACCGCGGCTCTAGAACAGGGGATAGAACCCTGCACTTATTTTTCAGCTCAGGAAGTAGAATATGAAAATTTAAAAGGTTGGTCCCCAAGTAATTCCGGAGACACCGATGAGGCCTACCTCAATTATTCCATGGAGGAGGGACTTAGCAAATCCGTTAACACGATTGCCGTGAAGGTTATGGAAAAAACAGGTGTCGATGAAGTACTTGCCCTTGCGAAAAAAATGGGAATCGAAGAAAGACTACCGAGCGAACCCTCCATCGCCCTTGGTACGGGAGAAATCAAATTGATTGAATTGGCAAAAGCCTATACCAGTTATATGAATGAGGGTAGATCTGTGGAACCTTTTTTGATAAAAACCATCACTACCCAACAGGATTCCCTTCTGGCAAGCTTTGAACCGAAAAAAAGTGAAAATGCCGCCTTTTCGGCCGAAAACGGACAAATTATGATGGAAATGATGAAATCGACCATAAATTCCGGAACCGCTTCACGGATTCGGTCTACGTATAAACTATCAAACGATATAGCAGGAAAAACGGGAACCACGCAAAATAATAAGGATGCCTGGTTTGTTGCCCTTTCACCAAACCTTTTGCATGTAACATGGGTAGGCCTGGACCATCATGAAATTGGATTTAGGAATACATCTATCGGCCAAGGTGCCAATGCGGCATTGCCAATGTACGCCCTATTATTGCAAAAAATGAACAAGGACGAACAATTCAACCACATAACCCGAGCAAGATTTCCCGCACCAAGCGGGCGCGTTCAAGAAATGTTGGATTGTGAACCAATAAAACGGGATGGCTTCTTCAAAAGACTCTTTAAAAACCCGAATAAGAAAAAGACCCGGAAATTTAAAGGGCAAGATTAATGGAGGAAAAAAGGCCGACTTTAATTTTTTTTGATATATTTATGATATCATTTTAATATCATGTACCATGTCAAACGAAAAAAACTATAGCCCTATCAATGGCTATGTAATGATTTTAGTTGTTCTAGGGCTTATCATTGGGGGCATTGCCCTATTGAGAATTTACTTGGGTATTTTTCTAATTGTACTAGCAGTCCTAAGTCTTGGTGGATTTGTTTTGGTGAACCCCAATGGTTCCAGGGTCCTGTTGTTGTTTGGGAAATACGTGGGCACCATCAAGAAGAACGGATTCTTTTGGGTAAACCCCTTTTTTACCAAAAAGAAGATTTCCTTACGCGCCAGCAATTTCGATAGCGAACGATTGAAGGTGAATGACAAATTGGGGAACCCCGTAATGATCAGTACCATTTTGGTCTGGAGGGTAACGAATACCTACAAAGCCGCTTTTGATGTGGACGACTATCAGAATTTTGTGAGGGTACAGACCGATGCCGCCGTACGAAAATTGGCAAGTATGTATCCGTATGACAACTTTGCGGACGAAGGTTTGGATGAGGATATCACCTTACGCTCCAGTGTCAACGAAGTGAGCGAAGCTTTGGAAACGGAGGTACAGGAGCGGTTGGCCATGGCCGGTATCGAAGTGTTGGAAGCACGCATTGGATATTTGGCCTACGCCCAGGAAATTGCCAATGCCATGCTAAAAAGACAACAGGCCACGGCCATTGTGGCGGCAAGGCATAAAATTGTGGAAGGTGCCGTAAGTATGGTAGAAATGGCGCTGCATGAACTGAGCAAAAAGGAATTGGTGGATTTGGACGAGGAGCGCAAAGCGGCCATGGTCAGCAATTTGATGGTAGTACTGTGTTCCGACAAGGATGCATCACCCATCGTAAATGCTGGTACGTTAAATCACTAACATGTGTTTTTCCTGAATTTTATTGTGTATTCCCGATAGCTAATGAATATTAATTTTATAGTTATAATTGGATGTAACCAACTAATCATATACACACTATAATGTCTGGTCGAGCGCAGTTGAGACCTCATATTGGAGCAATAGGTTAATTACCTCTTGACTTTTGTTTATCCTGAGCATTGGGTGAAAAGAAAACATGTTTTCTTTGAACGCACCTTGCGCAGCAAAACGAAAGGCTCGAGGCCAAACAAGGTTGTGATTTATAACTAATAGTCAATTTATAATATTAATCAGGGAATTACTAAAATTTAAATTTGTGAAAGAATATAAAGTAATAAGCTGGTCCGTAGGCCTAACCAATAATAACCAACGTTTGGAGGACACCCTGAACGAATATGGCAGACAGGGATGGAGGGTCGTAGATTTGGACCATGACCGGAGCCGTATCGTATTTGAAAGGGACAAAAACCGATGAAACCCTCATCGAGGGATTTGTCATGGTAAGTCAAATACCTCTATAATAGTAAATGTGTAAAGATTAAGCTATTGACTTAATTTTGAACGCATTAAGTTTGAATCAAGAATTTGAATATCCCAAGGGTCATTTTATTTGCTGATGGACAGTAAACAGGAATATGAGTAAGAAAAAAGCATTTGCATTGCGGGTAAACGAGGACATGCTCAACGCCATAGAAAAATGGGCCGCGGACGAGTTCCGTAGTACCAATGGTCAAATTGAGTGGATGTTGATGCAATGCCTAAAAGATGCGAAAAGAGAACCCAAGAAAAAAAAGGAATAGTTTTTTAGGGTTTTTTTAACGGTACAAACCTTTAACTTTGTTAGCCAAAGTTTCCAAACCAAAATGACCAAATTAAAAAGTATAGTAGCACTGTTGCTTACAGGCGCTTCACTTTACGCCCAAACTCCAGAAAAATCCTTCACTGTAAAGTACACGAACGAAAAAATACAATTGGATGGTATTTTGGACGAGCCTGTATGGACCTTTGCGCAAAGCGCGGGCGAATTTCAACAGTATTTCCCATCGGATGATGTACCGGCCCAATACCAAACAGATATCCGTATGCTAACGGATGACACGACCCTCTATATAGGTATGACCGTTCACACCCCGGGCTCAAATTACGTAATACCCTCCCTGGAACGTGATTTTAGGGCAGGTGGAAATGACAATATAAGCTTGGTCTTTGATACCTTCAATGATGGAACAAACGCCTTTCTTTTTGGAATAAACCCTTATGGTGTTCGTCGCGAAGTCCTTATTTCGGGAGGTGGGCAGGACCTAAGCGGCTTTACGACTTCCTGGGACGTAAAATGGAAGGCTGAAACAAAAATATACGATAACTATTACACCGCCGAAATGGCCATTCCCTTGACCTCCCTAAAATTTGCCGAGGGTGAGACCAAGTGGCGTTTCCAAAGTTATCGCTTTGATATGCAGTCCAACGAGCGCAGCAATTGGTACGTCATCCCACAGAACCAAAGTGTTATCAACTTGGCCTTTATGGGCGATATGTATTTTGAAAAGCCCTTGGGAAAATCCAGGACCCCATTGGCATTGATTCCCTATGTGAACCTCTTGTCAGATAAGGATTTCAATTCAGATGTCAGTAATACAACGTTGAAAGTTGGCGGCGATGCCAAAATAGCCATAGGGAACGGAATGAACCTGGATGTTACCGTAAATCCGGATTTCTCCAATGTGGAGGTAGATGCCATCATTACCAACCTCACCCGTTTTGAGGTATCCCTGCCAGAACGGCGTCAGTTTTTTATAGATAATAATGATCTTTTTGGGGATTTTGGCAGTAGAAGGCATTCCAACGCATTTTTTTCCCGACGTATCGGTATCGCCACGGACCGCTTGGGAAATTCGGTGCAGAACGACATTTTAGGTGGCGTTCGGCTCAGTGGTAAACTGAACAAGAACTTGCGCCTAGGCCTATTGAACATCCAAACGGCCAGAAACGAGGAACAGGAAGTGGCATCCAATAATAATATGATGCTAGCGCTACAACAGAAAGTGTTCGCGCGATCTAATATAGGCATGTTCTTTCTTAATAGGCAGGCCTTTGGGGATGAACCTTTTTTATCGCCGGATGATGCCTATAACAGGGTCCTTGGAGTGGATTATAACTTGGCCAGTGCGGACAATGTATGGTCTGGAAAATATTACCTCCATAAATCCTTTCAACCTGGGGATAATGAAGGTAACATTTCTGCCGGAGCCCTTCTGAGCTATAATTCAAGATATTGGAACTCGTTTGTAGATCTGGCCTATATCGATACCGATTTCAGATCCGATTTGGGTTTTATTCCCAGAACGGATATCATAAAGGCCGTTTCCGGTCTTGAACGCCTATATTGGCCCAAAACGGGTACTATCAACAACCATGGACTGGAACTTTTTGCCATTTCCAACTGGCGCACCTCCCTGGATTACCAACTGGCCGATTATGATCTACAGGCCAATTACAATTTCGTATTGAAGAATTTCACGGAGTTTGGTGCGGGCTATACCTCCAGTTACATATACCTATTTGAACCGTTCGACCCAACAGGGACCAAAGGTGCCGTAGAACTTCCAGGCAACCAAGAATATAGGTTTGGAACCTTTACGGTAGGCTACCAATCCAATGAGGCAAATGTTTTTGCCTTTCAGGGAGAATCCTCCTTAGGGAATTTTTTCAACGGGGAACGGTTTTCCATTGGCGGGGAGGCTACCTTACGTATCCAGCCCAAAGTAAGAATTGGGTTGAACGTGAATTATGACAAAATCACCTTGCCCGATCCCTATCCCAGTGCGGACCTATGGTTGGTAAGCCCTAGGTTTGGATTTACGTTCAGTAAGTCGGTTTTCTGGACTACGCTATTTCAGTACAGCAACCAACGGGACAACTTGGGCATAAACTCAAGGCTACAATGGCGCTTTGCGCCGCTTTCAGACTTGTTCATTGTTTATAACGACAACTACTCGGTAAATATCATCGAACCAAAATATAGGTCCATCAACTTAAAACTCACCTATTGGTTGAACATATAACGGGTCGTGCCCGGTATTTTCTCCAAACCGATTAAAAACCGAAGAATGTCCAAAAATTCTACGAAAAAATTTACGCTCAACCTACTTGTTTGTATCATTTCGATATATGCCTTGGGTCAAGCCCCCACGAAACAGATTACTGTCAGGTTCATTACCGAGGAAATCACGCCTGATGGCCTGTTGGATGAACCCATTTGGGCCATGGCCGATGCGGCGGAAGATTTTTGGGAGTATTTTCCCTTGGATTCCATTCAGGCCAAAAAGCAATCCCAAATAAAGATTCTGTATGACGAAAGGAATTTATACGTGGGAATCAAGGCCTATTCCAGCGGAAAAAACTACGCCACGCAATCATTGCAGCGAGATTTTAGAGGAAGTGGAAGTGATAGCTTTACGCTTGTTTTTGATACCTTCAATGATGGCACCAACGCTTTTTCATTTGGAATCAACCCTTATGGCGTACGCCGTGAAGGTCTCATTGCAAACGGGGGCGCTTCGCAGGACGATTTTAATCTGTCCTGGGACGTAAAATGGAAAGGCAATGCTAAGATTTATGATGATTACTTCACGGCAGAAATGGTCATTCCCCTCACCTCTCTAAAGTTTGAGGAAGGTGCTACCAAATGGCGTTTCAATTCGTACCGCATTGAAACGCAATCCAACGAACGCAGCACCTGGACAAGGATTCCCCAGAACCAACTTATTTATAATCTTGCCTTTATGGGAGAAATCCTTTTTGAGAAGCCTCTTGGCAAATCCAGGACTCCTTTTGCGATTATACCCTATGTAAACGGAATTAGTGCCAGGGACTTTGACAATGGTGAAAACCTGGACAATTTTAAGGTAGGTGCAGATGCCAAGGTCTCCGTTGGAAACAGCTTAAATCTGGATCTCACTATAAACCCCGACTTTTCCACCGTAGAGGTGGATAATTTTATTACCAACCTCACCCGTTTTGAAATTGCTTTACCGGAGCGTCGTCAATTTTTTATTGACAACAATGATCTCTTTGCAAGTTTTGGAAACGGTTTTGATTTTAGTCCATTTTTTTCAAGACGTATTGGTATCGCTAGGGACACCGTTGGGAATACCATAGAGAACAATATTATTGGTGGCGTACGGCTTAGCGGAAAGCTGACCAACGATCTCAGGGTTGGGCTATTGAACATACAGACGGCAGAGGATTTGGAAAATGAAATTCCATCGAACAATAATACGATGCTGGCATTGCAACAGCGTGTTTTCTCACGGTCTAACATAGGAGTATTTTTTATAAATAAGGAATCGTTCAAAAATTATGATTTTGTAGAACGGGAAGATGAATACAATCGTGTTTTAGGAGTGGATTATAATCTGGCATCCAAGGATAATACTTGGAATGGATCATTCATAACCCATAAATCCTTTCAACCTGATGATAATGTGGGAAACTTTGCTTCTAGTGCTCTAATTCGATATAATACCAGAAAATTAAATGTATTCGCCAAAGGTACTTTTATAGATGAGGACTTTCGTTCAGATCTGGGTTTTGTGCGAAGAACCGATCTTTTTAAGACGCTCTTTAGTTTAGAGCGGGTATTCTGGCCAAGAAAAGGTATTGTCCAGAACCATACGCTACGGTCATTTACAAATATACGTTGGAGCCCCAGTATGGATTTTAAAAATACGGATTATGACCTTCAATATAGCTATCAAGTCCAATTCAATAATCAATCGCAGGCACAGATAGAATACACAAACACGTTTACCTTCCTTTTTGATACTTTTGATCCAACGCGGACCGAAGGTGCCATACCGCTCCCGGCCAATCAAAACTATCATTACAATAGTGTCCAGGCCGGCTATCAATCCGATCAGCGAAAGCTTTTCTCCTACGACTTACAGTCTACCATAGGCCGGTTTTTTAATGGAAACCGATTTTCCATGGAAGGCTCCATGACCATGCGGTTTCAACCAAAGGCATCCATTTCTCTTCAATTCAATTATGACCAAATAAATCTGCCGCTGCCCTATTCAAGTGCCAATATTTGGCTGGTAAGTCCACGGATGGACCTTACCTTTAGTAAATCCATATTCTGGTCAACCTTGGTTCAGTATAGTAATCAGCGGGATAACTTGGGCATCAATTCCCGGTTACAATGGCGATTTGCACCGCTTTCAGACTTATTTATAGTATATAATGATAACTATGCCGTAAGTCAATTCGAGCCAAAATTCAGGTCTGTAAATTTAAAATTATCTTACTGGTTAAATATTTGATATGAAGTTCAAATTGCTTTGTTCTGATCTGGACGGAACCTTATTGTCCACTAAAAGCGATGTATCAAAATACACCATTTCCCAATTCAGTAGGATCAAGGAAATAGCCAGAATCATTTTGGTCTCGGCAAGAATGCCCAATGGCATGTACTACATCCAAAAAGACCTGGGCATCTTGGAACAGCCAATTATCTGTTACAACGGCGCACTGGTACTGGATGGGGCTAAGGAACTTCTCTCGGTAACCATTCCAATGGATATGGTAGGTAAAATCCATGAAGTTTGTGAAGCGAACAGGACGGAACTGGGCCTATATGCCTTTGACGAATGGCATGTACCCAGAATGTCTGAAAGGGTCGAAAAAGAAATAAAATATACCAAGACGAGCCCGGTATTTCAACCGACCCAAGCCACTCTGGAACAATGGACCACCCAAAAAAGTGGGGTACATAAAATCATGTTGATGGGTACAAAACCCACCTCTGATGCATTAATGCCAATACTACAAGAAGATTTTGGGAAAGAAATTAATGTATACCGATCTAACGATACCCTTATCGAAATTTCACCTAAATCCGTATCCAAACTAACGGCCATACAAAAACTGTTGCGTAACGGGGAGCTTTTGGAGGATGTCATTGCATTTGGCGACAATTATAATGATTTGGAAATGTTGAGCAACGTGGGGTGGGGCGTTGCCGTATCCAATGGAAGGGAGGAAGTAAAACAAATCGCAAAGTTTGTTACCGCCAGCAATACCGATGATGGGGTCGCCAAATACATTGAACAACATCTACTAATTTAAGTATATTTGGTGCTGAAGGAATAGTATTATGGAAAACCCCATACCCCAGCCCTTGATCGTGAACGATACCGTAGTTTTTGGTCTTTTGGCCCTTGCGCTTGGATTTATATTTTATACTTCAGGCATCAAGACCGGATTTTGGCAAAAATTCTATTCCGTCGTCCCGGCCGTGCTTATGTGCTACCTTTTACCGGCACTTATGGCCAGTGCGGGATTGATTTCGGACGATATTTCCAATCTTTATTTCATGGCCAGTAGGTATCTTTTACCCGCTGCCCTGGTATTGATGACCTTAAGTATCGACCTTAAGGCCATCAGTAATTTGGGTTCAAAGGCAATGATCATGTTTTTAACGGGGAGTTTGGGCATTGTAGTAGGCGGTCCATTGGCTATTTTGCTGGTTTCCATATTTTCTCCGGAAACGGTGGGCGGAAACGATTTTGACGCCGTTTGGAGGGGGCTAGCTACTATCGCCGGAAGCTGGATAGGAGGCGGGGCTAATCAGGCCGCTATGCTTGAAATTTTTAAGTACAACCCAGAAAAATATGGGGGAATGGTTCTAATCGATATCGTAGTCGCCAATATCTGGATGGCGGTCATTCTTTTAGGTGTGGGCAAAACGAAAAGTATCGACAAGTGGCTTAAGGCCGATACATCGGCCATTGAGACCTTAAAGCTAAAGGTAACGGAGTTTACGGAAAAAATTACCCGTGTACCAACACTACAGGATTATATGATTATGTTATGTATAGCATTTACAGCTGTGGGAATTTCCCATTTTTTTGGAGACCATATTAGCGAATTCCTAACATCAAATTTTGAGGCTATAAGCGACAAAAAAAGTTTTCTTTCCTTTTTGGGATCGGGATTCTTTTGGATGGTAGTACTATCTACCTGTGCGGGAATTGCCATGTCATTTACAAAAGCTAAGAACTATGAAGGTGCCGGAGCGAGTAAAATTGGTGGTATGTTTATCTATATTCTAGTGGCAACGATTGGCATGAAAATGGACTTGGGTAAGGTTTTGGAAAACCCCGGCCTTATCGCCATCGGCTTTGTTTGGATAGCTATCCATGCCTTATTGCTAATTTTAGTGGCCAAACTTATAAAGGCCCCTTACTTTTTCTTGGCGGTAGGTAGCCAGGCCAATGTGGGAGGCGCTGCTTCTGCACCGGTTGTTGCAGCGGAATTCCATCCGTCCTTAACGTCGGTGGGTGTTTTATTGGCCGTTTTGGGCTATGTGGTAGGTACGGCAGGCGCACTATTATGTGCCTATCTTATGGAGGTAGCTTCCAGTTTGTAGTATTTACTTTTTGAATTGTATTTTCTTTGAAAATTTAATGATATTTGCCCCCTGAATCATTTTGAACGGAACATCCATGTCCAAGAATTGGAATCGATAGTTATGGATGTTTCAACTAACCTAAAAAGAATAAAATAACACGTGAAAAAATTAGCCTATATCTTCATTGCTGTATTTTTTGTTTCCTGCGGAAGCGATACGGAAGCCAACCTTGTGGTAAATGGAAAGGTTCGAGGTTTAAAAAAGGGAACGCTTTATTTGCAGCACCTGATGGATACGACGCTTGTAACGGTGGATTCCCTTGAAATTGATGGTGAAGGAACTTTCAGTCTTTCAGCGGAATTGGAAAGTCCGGAAATCTATTATCTGTATCTAAATAAGAAGGATAACAATGC
The DNA here is from genome assembly GCF_028464205.1 of Maribacter sp. PR66. Taxonomy (NCBI): domain Bacteria; kingdom Pseudomonadati; phylum Bacteroidota; class Flavobacteriia; order Flavobacteriales; family Flavobacteriaceae; genus Maribacter; species Maribacter sp. PR66. The sequence goes on along the minus strand of NZ_JAQPCH010000010.1, from coordinate 6,813 downwards.
GATCAACGACCGGATAACTTTTTTTGCCGAACCAGGTACCATTACCATTAATACGGACTGGAATACTTTTGATACTACGGCCGAAATAAAGGGATCTCCAACGCACGAAAAACTCGAGGAATATCAAAAGGCACTATCCAACCTTAATTTAAGGAATATGGAGATTATGCTGAAGGCATCGCAATTACAGGCAAATGCAGACCAAAATACCATTGATTCCTTAGAACGCGTAGGTACCAGAAACACTCAGCGCGCGTATGCCTATTCCATAAACTATGCTTTGAACAATACGGATTCCTACATTGCCCCATATATTGCGGCAAAAGAAATTCCCGATGCAAACATAAAATATCTGGATTCCATTTATAGAAGTCTTCCTCCCGAAGTGGCCAATTCCAAATACGGCAAGGACTTGAAGCAATTATTGGAATCGGATCAATAATAAAAAAGCATCCCTTAAGGATGCTTTTTTATTTAAGTTAGAAGGAATCTATTCAGCCATGCTGTTCAATTGGTCGACCAATTTATTTGCCTTAGTTTCCAATTCTGTTCTGATACCATTAAAATGTACCTTTTTGTTCTCAATATCGGCTTGATTTACCTTGGCTATCAGTTCATCAAAAGTGCTAATGGCACCATCGATAATGGCAGTTCCCTCTTTTGAAGGTCCACCACCGTTCGTTGCTTCCACTATATAAACCCCTTCAATAATATCCCCAAGGACGTTATTTATATCTTTTTTCAAATTTTTAATACTTGCCATATCTTATAATTTTATACAAAAGTACAATTAAACCGTTAAATAATTGTATTTGCCTAAATTGTAACTTCTAATAGTTTAGTGCCTTTGGTACGTATTTCGATTTGATCCGAATTGGCCGGTAGCAAAGTAGTTTCCCCTTTTTGAATAGTTACTTTACCAAACGCGTTCCCAATCGTGGCCGTACCCGCTACGCACATGAAAATGGTAAAGGTATCCCGATGCTTTATATCAAAAACAATATCCTTGTCCAAATCCAAAAAGTTGGTCTTAAAGTACGGACAGTCAACCATTGCGTTCACTGCATTCCTTTCCTTAGGGTAGGACACCTTAAAGTCGTCCTTCTTTTCATAATCGATGGCATCAAAGGCCAGTTCCGTATGTAATTCCCGTAAGTTGCCTTCTTTGTCCTTTCTATTAAAATCGAAAACACGATAGGTAACATCAGATGTCTGCTGGATTTCGGCCAAAAGAACCCCTGCGCCAATCGCATGGATTTTACCGGTATTTATGAAAAACGTATCTCCTTCCCGGACTTTTTCATAGTTCAACAAATCCAACAAAGTGTCATTTTCCAGACTATTTTCATATTCCTGCTTTGACACGTCCTTATTAAAGCCTACGATCAATTCGGCTCCGGGATCGGCATCCATAATGTACCACATCTCCGTTTTGCCAAAAGAGTTATGCCGTTCCTTTGCCAATGCGTCGTTGGGGTGCAACTGAATGGAAAGGTCCTGTTTGGCATCGATGAATTTGATCAGTATAGGAAAATCCGTTCCAAAACGTTCCACAACACTTTTCCCTAAAAGCTGTGTGGGATATGTATCGATCAATTCCTGTAAGGAAGTACCTGCAAAATCACCGTTTGATATAACCGAAATATCTCCGGTAACAGTGGAAAGCTCCCAACTTTCCCCTGTAATTTCACTTGTACTGGGTTTCCCAAAGAGCGTTTTTAATTTGGTTCCTCCCCAAAGCCTTTCTTTGAGTATGGGATTAAATTTTAAAGGGTATAAATTCATTTTTTGATTAAAAAGTTTCCATAATCGTAACGAAAGGAACAACTAAATTATTTGAAGAGGTAGGAAAAAACTTAATAAATCAATACTGTATTATGGATTACGTTTTGAAGGGAAGCCATTATCCGGTGTATGTGACAAAATTTCTGGGTGTCTCATAGAGCACAACCTCCAATTCCTTGTTGTCTTGTATACTGGGTCGCAACCTGTTCCAAATAACAACGGCAATATTTTCTGCGGTAGGATTTAATTCCCTGAACTCAGGCACTTCCACGTTCAGATTCTTGTGGTCGAAAGCATCTTCGATTTTTTCCTTTATAAGGTCTTTCAACTCCTTCATATCCATTACAAAACCAGTTTGAGGATCGATTTCCCCGGTAACGCTAACAATCAATTCATAGTTGTGCCCGTGAAAGCTGGGATTGTTGCATTTTCCAAACACTTCCCAATTTTTGGAATCTTCCCAATCCGGCCTATAAAGCCTATGGGCCGCATTAAAATGTGCTTTTCGGCTTACCTTAACTTTCATTTTCAATCAGATTATCGATTAAATGCTGATAAAATTTCTCGAAAATTATCTTGAACCAAGCCGTGTAGATTTCCGGGTGCTCCACCATATCCAATTTAATCGCTTTGGGCGTCATCCATTTCCAATCCGCGACTTCATCTTTATTGATATTTGGAACGTCATTGAAATATCCGATCATGACATGATCAAGTTCGTGCTCCGTCAATCCATTATCAAAAGGTGCTTTGTAGATAAAAGAAAAAAGTTCCTTTAAATCGGTTTCAAACCCCATTTCCTCTTGGAGCCTTCGCTTTCCCGCTTGCAAATTGGACTCCCCTACCCTTTGGTGGCTGCAACAGGTATTGGTCCATAACAATGGGGAATGGTATTTATGGGCCGCCCTTTGCTGCAACATAATTTCATTTTTGTCATTGAGAACAAAAACGGAGAAAGCCCGGTGTAACTCGGCTTTTTCATGGGCTTCCATTTTTGGCATGGTTCCCCTTGGATTATCGTCTTTATCAACTAGAATTACTTCTTCTTCCTTCATTCAGTAAAAATAAGCCCTTTGCGCTATACTGTTCGAAGGCTTTAGGAAAAAAATAAGAAATGAGACTTAAAAAGTCTTAATGCACGCCGAGATGGCTATTGACGAAATCGAAGATTCATGAACACCCATGTAAATAAAATAGAATTGATTTGAATAATTACAATCCTGTGTTGACCATAGCCGAAGCATGGCCAATAAAAAAATAATCAGATGCAAGAAAGCGCGAAAAATTCGGTTTTAGAAGAACCTTGGAGATTTAAGGTTGTTCTTACTTGAAATAAAATCATATCTAAGGATTACTTCGAATGAACCGTCATTGAACGCCGCATTTCCAAGTTCCGTAGTTTCGCGGTCATAGGCTAGACCTATTAAAAAATTGCCATTTATATTAAATCCCACCATACCACTGAAAGCGGCATCCCATCGATAGGCACCTCCTAAAATGAACCGTTCATTCAACATGAAATTGGCCGAAAGGTCTACCTGTAACGGCGCTCCTTGAACGACCTTGGTAAGTAACGTGGGCTTAAATTTCAACATGGGGTTTAAATCCCAGACGTACCCCGTAATAAAGTAAAAGTTCATTTGCTCTTTGGCAGTACTCAAAGATGATTCCTGAAAATGGGATGTTTCCAAAATTCTGGGTACCGAAAGTCCAGCATAAAATTTATCCGTATGATAATACACCCCCGCGCCAACATTGGGTGAAAGTCGATTGTCTATATCCTGTTGCAAGGTTTGGTCCGTTGTAAACTGGTTGAGTTCTGAAAAACGGATGTCCAATAAATTGGCACTTGCCTTCAATCCGAAACTTAATCTACTTTCCTCGGCCAATGTGAGCGTATAACTAAAATCGACATCAAAATTGGTTTCTGAGGTGGGGCCAATTCTATCGTTAACGATGGATAGTCCCAAGCCCAATCCATTATAGCCAATAGGAGAATGAATATTGAAAGTTTGTGTTGTGGGAGCCCCCTCCAATCCCAACCATTGGGAGCGGTGCAAGGCGGCAATACTCATTTGACCCCTAGACCCGGCGTAACCAGGATTCACACTTACCGTGTTGTACATATATTGGGTATACTGGGCATCCTGTTGTGCTAACAAGGAGGTGCCGCTCCAAATAAATAACAGGATTAATAGACCTTTTGGTAAAAAGCCACGCTTAGGTTTTAAAAATTTAATTTCCAACATCCTTTTATCTATTAATATATATGTACCCTGAAAGCTGTTTAATAGTACCGTTAGGTTCCTCGTAATCCAAGATGTAGAAATACGTTCCTACTGGTAACCTGTTACTCTGATCAACGGTTACCCTACCCTGGGAAGTTCCGTCAAAAACATTACCCTCCGTGTTGTAAGCCCTTGTGGTAAAGACGGATACGCCCCATCTGTTATAAATTCTGATGGTATTGTTGGGGTAATTTTCCAGACCATCGATACGGAGCACATCGTGTACACCATCACCATTGGGTGTGATAACGTTGAATACTTCTATCTGTTCCGATAGTTCTCCCAGATCGGAATCCAAATAGTTAGGTGTACCATCTCCGTCCGAATCATCGTTGCTATAATCACCGTCCATATTCAAATCCTCGTCGATGGTTTCGATGCCATCGTCATCATCATCGGTGTCACGATAGTCGGATTCCAAATCACTATCCGTATTTGGTAATTGTCCATAAGGATCATCCAACTCATCGTTCACGTCTATATCATTGACATTGCTTCCTTCGTAACCATCGTCCAGACCGTCTCCATCCTGATCGGACCCGAACAAGGTTAGTTCGGCTATACCGTCATGGTTTTGGTCGTGTGCTTCGATACTATCAGGTACGTTGTCATTATCACTGTCTTCGTCCAAGTAATCGGGCAGGCTATCCCCATCGGTATCTATTGGGAACAATCCTAGGTTTCCACCAGTCTCATAGGCATCGTCCACACCATTTCCATTGGCATCGGTACCACTTGGGGCGATGTATCCTGAAGTTGTCTGTGCTTCCACATTGTCCGGGATACCATCATTGTCACTATCGATGTCCAGATAATCGGGGTAGCCGTCCAAATCGGTATCCGTTGGATTGGTAGCGGGATCATTATCGGCGTCCAAGTTAAGGTCCTCAAAACTATCGAGTATGCCGTCGTTGTCACTATCCAAATCGGTATTGGACGGACTTACGATCATAGTAATCGTTGACGTACTGCAGTTTCCTGCATCGTCGCATAATGTATATTCGAAAGCATCCGATCCTACAAAATCATTGTTGGGGAAATAAGTAATGGTATCGTCCGATGGATCATTGGGCGTACCATTATCATCAATAGTCGCAGATCCGTTTGTAGGCTGTGTAATACTGAAGGTTCCTAGCGTTGGAATATCGTTGTCGTTCAATGCCCACTCATCGATGACCCTAATTTCGTTCACCAAAATGGCGATAGTATCATCAAAAGTATCCACAATAGGGAGCACATCTATAGTCACGGTCGCCATACTACAGTCGCCAAAACTATTGCAGACGGTGTAATCAAAACTGTCCGCACCATTAAAATCTGGGTTCGGCGTATAGGTTAGCACATCGTCCAAAGGATTATTGGGTGTGCCATTGTCATCTATAGTGACCGTACCATTGGATGGCGACGTCGTGGTCAAAGTACCCGGATTGGGTAAATCCGAATCATTGGCATAGATATCCACTATTACCGATGTATCCTCGTCCAAGGAAACGACATCATCTACCAAGTTTGCGGCCTGGGGCAGACAAACAACGGTAAAGTTGGGCAAGGCAAAATCATTACCGGCCTTGGTCACCGTAGCCGTATATCTTACCACGGCATCCGTAGCCGTAACGATGGGCCTTGTGGGGTCTCCACTGACCGCAGGCGACCAGCTTACCGTAGCCCCTCCACTTACGTTATTGGTGATATCCAGGGTTACCTGATTATCTGGATTGTTACAATCCGTAACGATGAAATAGCCTGTGGCATTGGAGCCGCAAAGCGTTCCATCATAGGTGGCAAAGTAAATACCCGGTGCGGTTACTTCGTAAAAAAAATCCGTACCCAAAACGGTACCGGTATCCGAGGCCTCGTACCAGCGATAATTGTTCTCATCGGTCGAGTTGGGTGCCTGTAGCAAAAACTGGGCATTGGACACCAACATCCCGAACATTGTAAAAACAATGCCCAGGAATATGGCTGTATGTTGATTGATTATTTTCAAACCGATTTGGGTCTTTAGCTGATTACTTTACTACGAATACCACATTGATCAAGGAGTTGTAATCCGGAGGTGTACCAATTACATCGTATTGCATGTTACCGTTTGCATCAATAAGATCGATGTTGAGGACTGCCGGATCTGCAAAGGTTACATAGTAATATAGTTCTGTTCTTCCGTAGGTAGGAACAGTTCCTGGTGCACCTGCGCTCGCGGTAAAGTTTGCTGCCGAACCACCGTATTGATCTAGATATTCCTGATAAAGGTCTACTGTTGCATTATTCACTAATACAGAAGCATCAATTGCTATAGAGGGGGGATAGAAAATCCGTGCTGCCTTCGATGTAATAGGTGCGATTGCTTGTATTACATCTTCAACTGTATCATCTGTCACACCGTCTCCATCTACATCCACTGGCGCATCAGAATCCACTTCCGAAGCTAATTGGTCATCGGTGCTGGCTGCCGCCAATTCCGATAAGGCTCCTTCTACGTCTGTTGCAGTAAAATTGCCCCCAGCGTCCGAGATAGTCACCTCAGACGCAGTTTGGTCATCGGTATTGTCCAAATAGCCGCTTAAATCAACCGTTGTAGCATCACTGCTTAAACTAAGTGTATTACCACTGATGCTCAAATCCTGTATCTCGTTAGTGACGCTACCGTCTACTTCCGTGAAGGTGTTGCTTACCACATAAGGGTCGCCCGATGTTCCGCTTCCAGTTACGTTGATGTTCGTGCCACTGTTCACTATCGTCT